>NZ_JBXEJE010000081.1:0-25019 GCF_056820935.1 Streptomyces sp. Q2
GCGCGCGTCCTGCTCCGCAGGAACGACGCGCCGACGCTACGCGTCGGTAACCGTCTCCGCTCCGCGGAGACGCGGTCCCTCCGGGACCGTTGATCCGCTCCGCGGATCACGAGGGGGACGTCGGTGCGGTGTCCCGATCGCTCCGCGATCGTGCCTCCTCCCCGACTCTTCTAGGTTTGTAAGGCGCAGCTTTGACTGCGTGTCAGCTTGTTGAGCAAGCCGTCCACTCCGTGGCCGGCTCCTCTCTCGCTGCAAGAGCGGCTGGTTCCGTCTCGGGGTCGTGTTGATGCCTCGTCGGGTAAGTGATCAGCCAAGTGCTTCGAGGCTCTGGTGTTGGGGTGCTTCCTTGTCTGCAGAACTTTGGAAGATTCGAGTTCTGCCTCTTCCCCGTTCTTCGTGTTGGTGCGGCGGTGCGTCATATGCCGGGGCCGAGCCGACGACCTACGAGGCGGTTGTGATCATGGGCCGAGAGTGGACCCCCGACTCCATCACTCATGCCCTGCCTACGCCGGACATGCGGCAGGAGTTCTGGCGGCAGTTCAACCTCACTGCTCTTCCCGGGCTTAAGGCCCTGGGTGAGAAGTGGGTCAAGTCACCGAGGAGTTGGAGGCCGCTGTCGAACGCGGCCGTGAGCTGCACGCCTTCCAACAGGAGCACGGCGGCCAGTTGCCGGAGCAGTACGCCGATGTCAGCGAGCTGATCACGGAGAGCCGGGCCGCCTGAACCATGTACCGGCTCTATATGGACTCCCAGATCCCATGCCGTCTACCGGGATCTGCCTGACAAGGCCCGCGCGCGGGTCGCCCAGTTCCTCTTGGACTCGGCCAACGACCCCCGCGCCGCCACCAACCCGTACGGAGACATCGACGACGGCGTGATGTGTCTGTGGGCCGCCGGTGACCTCGCCGTGCGCTTCTGATCGGGGATCAGACTCGCACGGTCACCGTTTTGAGCATCGCCTACGCGGGACTCGAATAGCCTTCGTTCAGGGCGCCGCGGGGATCGTCTGGTGGAGATCGAGGGTCTTGTCGTGGCGAACTGCCCACACGCCGGTTTGCCTCAACGCTCGGTCCGGACAGCGGACTTGGGCCCACTCGGTCTGCGAAACTGTGGAGGCGTACTGCGCACGTGCCAGCAGTTGGCGCAGCGTCGCGTCCCGCGACGTCCCTTTCCGGGCACCGACCGCGGCCAGGGCCTTCACCGCACACCGCGGCAGGCGGACGTTGGTCTCCGTGCGGCCAGACACCGGGCCAGTATCGGCCAATCCCCGCATACCTGTCGCGCGAACTCGGCATCCTGGCCTCCCGCTTGGCCACTGCCGGGCGTGTCTCAGGCTGTCCAGGCGGTCCGCGTCGCGGGCCAGGCCCCGGTGCGTGATGCAGGCCCGCGACGACATCACGCGGGCCAGTTGCCGGGCTTCGTGCTCGTCGCGCACCACCATGTGCTGGAACTCAACTGCGGTGACAGGGCGGCCAGTTCAGGGCAGAGATGCACGATCCCGTACAGGGCGCGCAGCCGTCCCGTGGTGAAGAGCGGGATGCCGTAGGCGAAGTCCCGCTGACGGGCCGGGTGTATCCGGCCCGTCCGTCTCCTCCCCAACCCCTGGGCACGGCTTCCCGGACGTCACACTCGCCGTCCGCCCGCTTCCCGCGGGCGGTCGGGGTACCAGGGGGCGAGGCGTAGGAGGAGGTGGAGGGTGTGGCGGGCGGCGGTGCGGTGGGCGGGTCGTGGGGCGTAGGCGGCGCCGAGGGCGAGGACGGCGGTGAGGGCCAGGAGCAGCAGGAGGGTGATGCCGGCGTAGGCGAGGGCGGTGCGGGCGACGGTGGTGGGGGCCAGGAGGAGTGCGGCGGCGGTCGTGCGGGCGGGCCATCGGCGGCGGGTGGGCATGAGGGTGAGGCTCCTTGGCAGGTCAGGCCGGGGTGTACGGGCGTCGGAGGTGGTGTCCTGCCTCAGTTCACTGGGTGCGGCGATGTGCGTTTTTCTGTATCTCGCGGGGTTCTAAAGTGTGTGGGTGGTCAGAGGAGTGCCGGGTGGGGCGGATCGGGAGCTGATCGGGCGTCTTGCTGCGCTCGGCGTGGTGGTGTCGGGGGCGCAGCTGGAGCGGTGGCGGGCGGCGGGGCTGTTGCCCGGGCACGGGCGGCGGTGGCTGGGGCGGGGGCGCGGCTCGGTGTCGGTGCTCGCCGAGGAGACGGTTGCCGTCGCGGCTGCGCTGGGGCGGCATGCGCGGCCGGGGCGGGATCTGCGGTGGACGGTGATCGCCTGGTACGCCGGGGCCGGACTTCCCGCTGCGCCTGGGGAGTTGGCAGTGCCGGAGCCTCCGTGGCCAGCTGTGCGGGAGGCGTTGGTGTGGGCGATGGGCCGCTCGCACGCCCAGCGGCTGGTGGTGCAGGCCCGTGCGGCGGGCGGCGGGGGTGAGGAGGCGCAGGACGCCTTCTACGCCGAGGCCGGGCGGGTGGTGGGGCGGGGTCCGGCCGGGCTGCCGCACCCGGAGGAGGTTCGGCGGGTGATCGAGGATCCCGGGGCCGAACTGGGGCGGGGCCCGGAGCGCGAGCGGCGGCGGGCGGCGGTGTACTTGGCCGCGGCCGCCGGGATGGGGGCTGGTGAGGTCGGCGGCGAGGTGCTCGTCGAGGCGCTCGCCGTCTTGATGCCCGGCGTGGACTGGGCGCCGGTCGCCGAGTCCGCACGGCAGGCCGAGGGCGACGGCACTCTGGAGAGCTGGGTCGAGGCAGGGGCGCTGATCGATCCGCTCGCCCGCCTACAGGCGGCCGGCGAGGCGGAGATGGCCGCGGCGCGCGGTGTGGCGCGGATCCTCACCTTGATCGGCTTCCTGTATGTGATGCACGGGCTGCTGATGCCCGACAGTCCGTTCCTCGCCCGCCTGCGGGCGAGGGTCGACGAGTCCGGGTTCGCCCTGGTCGTCTCCCAGCTCGTCCCTCAGATGGGCAGACCGTCCGGTGTCCCCCACGCGCTCGTGATGTGCCTGTCCCCCGAGATGGCCGCGCTCGCCGCCTGGCTGGAGGCGCTGATCACCGAGCAGGCTGGCACCGGACAGGGGTTGCTGCGCCTCCCCCGTGCCGAGGAGGACGGGGCCGAGGCGTTCATGCAGGCCTGGATCGGCCGTCTCCACGACCTCACCGATCGCGCGCGGGCGCGGCGGACCGGCGCTGAGGAGACATCTGGCCGGCCGGCGACGCCGTAGCCGGCGGACCGGGACGGCGATGGGGCGCGCCGCGGCAAGGACGATCGTGCCCTCGGTGCCACGGCGCGGCTGGTCACGCACGGTTTCACCGGCGTCCGCTGTCGTGGGGCACGGGGTTCGTCGACGACGCGTTCGCGGTCGGGTGCCGGCGACTCTACGCGCGTCTTGCAAGGATATTGTCTGTTTTGCAAGGTATCTGACATCCTGGTAGGGCACGTCAGTGGTCCTGACGACCTGCCAGCCCCGTGCCGCCGTCGGCGGAGTGGGCGTGAGCCGTGCGCTGCGGAGGGCCTCCCGTTTCAGGGTGGTTCGCCGGTAGCGCGCCCAGTCTCCGCCGGTGGTTTCGAAGGGGCAGACGGTCTTCGCCGGTGCGCGCTCGTGGTGCGTGACGGTGACGGCGGCCCGCGTGGGTGCTCCCTGGAACGGAGTTCCTGCGGCTCGGGTGCGTGTCGCACTCGGCAGGACCGCCGGATGCGTTCGTTCGCACCCGGGGTCAGCAAGGGCTTCCGGGAAAAGGACCGTCTGCTTCTCATGTCTACCCGTAAGGCCCCCGAGGGGCCCTTCCCGTACCCGTCCCACCCCGACTGGGCGGAGCACCTCTACGAGGCCGTCCTCAACACCTGTGCAGCCGAGGGCTTCGCGCCCGTTCCCCGGCAGGCCGTGCTCGAAGGGCTCGCGCCGGCGCTCGGCCAGGGCGAGGCCAAGCGTGTCATCGAGCGCCGGCGCGACGGCCGTGTCCTGCGTGCGACCGCGTATCACGTCGAGCAGCGCGGTACCGACGGGGCGCTGTTGCTGCTGAATGTGGCCTTGCACGGGGCGGCCACGCTTCCTTGGGCCAACAACGACCGTACGCGCAGCGAATGGCTGCACCCCGCGCCGGACAACCTGTCCCGCCTGGAGGAACTCGTCGACCAGCAGCGGACGGTGGCCGGACGGAGCGTCGCGCTGGAGCGGGCGAGGACGGCGCAGCGGACTCTGGCCGCGACCGCGGCACCGGCGGAGAAGGACGCGGCGGTCGCCGCGGTGAAGAACGCTGAGGACGAACTCACCCGTGCGAAGCAGGAGCTGGAGGTGCGGGAGCAGGCGCTGGGCCGGCGGCGTCCGCTGCCGGTGGTGCGGGCCGTGGTCGAGGACGGAGTGCCGCTGGCCGCGCTCACCACGGAGCAGGTCCGCGCGGAGGTGGCCGGCGAGGTGCAGCGCTACGCCGTGGACGTGCTGCTGCGTCGGGCGCGGCTGCGCTCCTACGACCTCGTGGAGTCCCTGGTGCAGGAGGGCCAGCGGGAGTCCACGGTGGTCGTGCTGCAGCGGACCCCGGTGGTCGACCGGGACGGGTCCCGGCGGTACGTCTGGCGGGGGCGTCAGGTCACCGGGAACAACCGTGGGGATGCCCGGCTGCAGGTCTACGGGCTGGTGGCAGAGCAGTTGCTGACCGGGGTGCCGCAGTATCTGCTGCGGCTGCCCGGGGAGGAGGAGAACCGGCGGCTGGTGGTGCGCGGGCTGGGCGAGGTCCTGCGCCGGATCAGTACCCTGCTCAACGCCGAGTACGCCGATCCCGACCGTGACCGGGAGGGGCGTGCGGAGCGAGCGCTGCGGATCGCGCAGGTGCCCGCCCGTGTCGTGGTCGGCGCCAGGACTCCGGAGCGGCTGGAGGAGTCGCTGCGCCAGCTGAACGTGCATGAGCATCTGCGCGGCCAGCTGAACTACGGCGACATGGACCGCGGCCTGGGGCTGTGGTCGACCCTGGTCAAGGCCTACCAGGCCAAGGGCGTGCTTGACGAACTGCTCGCCAAGGAGGTCGCCCAGGGCCGCATCGCCGCCGGCGCTCTGGACGAAGACGCGATCGCCGACGCCCTGGTCGGCGCCCGGGCCCTGGACGAGCTCGCCGTGCTGCTGCCGCCGGGCGACGAGGTGAGCCCCCTGACCCTGCGGGATGTGGCGATCCGCTGCGCGACGGTGATGGTGTTCCCGCCCATCCCCCCGCGTCCCGAGAACCATCCGCCGCGTGGGCACATGCCCACCGGCCGGTACTGGCCGGTGGTGCGCGCCGCCCTGCAGGAAGCCCCGTGGAGCCAGACGACCGCGGCCAGGACCGAGCGCCGGACGCAGATGTGGGCGGCCGTGGTCGCCCAGCACTTCGCCAACCGCGGTCCCCTGCTCGCCACCCAGGGTCTGTTCAACGTGCGCAGCGTGCAGTACGGGGTACGGCCGGATGCCCGCAGCCTGAGCTCACTGCTGACCGCGTGTCGGCAGGGAGATGCCGAGGCCTGGGAGATCCTGGTCCGGCGGCATCTGGTGCCCGGGCTGATCAACGCGCCCGAGCCGTTCGTCACCGCCGGCCAGGGCTCCGAGAAAGGCGAGGACCGCAAGGGTGTGCGGCGCACGCCCGTCAACGCGGTGCAGGCACTGGTGAACGCCTACGTCTCCCCGCCGGAGGGTGTGACCCGCGAGCTGCTGGTCGCGTTCGCCGAGGCGGTCCTGCGCGCCCCCGAGTCCGCGGCCGGGACAGGGCTGGCGCCGGGGACCTTCTGGGCGCCGGACGCCCATGGCAACCCGCGAGAAGGCCTCATCGCCGACAAGCAGTGGTTCGACTCGACCTTCCCCAAGATCGCGTCCTCCAAGAAGCCCCCGGTGGAGCCGCCCGTGGACGACTCCACCGGCGACGAGAGCGAGGAGAGCGGTCCGCCGACCGCGGAGCTCGACGAGGAGATTCCGGAGGATGCGCTCACCCGTATGACCCGCCTGCGCTCGGACCTGGGCTCCACCGTGGACAGCAGCGCGGACAGCGTCGCCACCGCGGCCGAGCAGATCGGCCTCCTGCTGGCGAACATCGAGGACGCTGTGCGGGCCCGCGAGGAGGCCGGCGCCCAGGAGGAGCCCGCCGAGGTGCAGAAGCTGTACGTGAAGGACATCCGCGAAATCAAGAAGCAGTGCGCGGAGATCGTGGAGCTGCTGGACTCGGCAACGGTGGCGGTGACGTCGCTGTGAGCGGGGACTGCTGCCCGGAGCCGGTCCCCGGGCCGGTGGTCGACGGCCGGGTTCTGCGTCATGCGTGGACCGCGCTGGGGCCGCTTGCACGGGGTGGCTGGCCCGCGCCGTACAGCCTCGTCCTCAAGCACCGGACGGAGACCCTCGCGGTGCTGGACGAGGTGCTGGCCGGGCTGTACCTGGCGGTCGACGCCGACGGTCGGTTGCGGTGGCTTGGCAAGGCCCACCGCGACGGCGGGGTCGGCGCACGGCTGCGGGATCACCTCCGTCATCCCGAGCGCGAGCGCGTCTACACGGGGGTGTTCGTCGCGGCGGCCGACCCGTTCAGCCCGCCCCTGGCGATCAAGGCCGCCGAGGGCCGGGCCGCCGACCTGATCGGGCTGCGCGGCCGGATGGGCCTGCGGACGTGGCCCGTGTTCACCCCGGCGCAGTGGCTCGCCCTGGTCACCTCGCACCCGGTCTCCCGCATCGGCAGTCCCCGCCCGCCCGGGGACGGCGCCGGTGACCGATCTACTGCACCGGCCTGACCGGTCCCCTCCCGGGCCCCGGCGGATCGTCCGCCGGGGCCCGGGAGGTTGCGGTACAGGGGTGGTGCAGCAGCCAGGCGGAGGTCGTGATGTCTGTAGGCGTTCGAAGGACGGGTATGCGGTGAAGGTTCCGTGGGACAAGCTGGCCGAGAGCCCGAAAGTGTCCGAGTCACTGGTGACCCTGCTGATGCTGCGGCTGCGCGAGAAGGCGCGGGCGGTCGACGGCAGCGGCGGGGACGGCGGCCGGGACCTGTTCGAGTACACCGAGGACGGTGAACTCGTCGTCTACGAGGCGAAGTCGTTCACCGGCCGCATGACCCAGGTACGCCGCAGGCAAGTGGTGCGCTCGCTGGTGTCGGCGGCCCGCCACCAGCCCGACCACTGGGACCTGCTGGTACCGATCGACCACAACCCCGCCGAAGAGCGGTGGTTCGAGGGCCTGCGCGAGCAGTTCCCGTTCGTACGGCACTGGCACGGGCGCAGCTGGCTGAACGAGAAGTTCGCGGCCCATCCCGATCTGGTGCGCTACGCGCTGCAGGAGTCCGGCGACTAACATCCTGGAGCGGATCGCCGAGGCCCGCGCCGAGCGCGACGTGCTGCTGGGCGGGCTTCCCGACTACATCGAGCGGGCGAACACACTGCAGGCGCGGGTCCAGGAGATCTCCCCGCACTACGCGGTGCACACCACGCTGGGCGCGGACGGGCAGACGGTCGTGCACCTGACGCCCAAGAGGCCCGCCCTCGACGGGCAGGCGGCGATCCGTTTCACCGGCCGCATCCGCTTCCCCGCCGGTGACCCGCAGGAGGCGCAGCGGCGGCGCCAGTACGAGGAGACGATGCGCTTCGGCGGCGACGTGGAGCTGACGGCGGACAACCTCGCCGAAGCCGGCCTGGCCGGGCCCGCCGGGCTCGGGCTGGAACAGCTCACGCTCGGCGGCGTGCGCATCACCTCGCCCCACCAGGAGGTGACGCCGCCGCTGCGCGGGCAGATGATCGTCCAGGAGCCCTCCGGCCTCCCGGTCACCTCCCTGCCCGTGACCTTCACACACCGCGTCCTCGGCACGGACGGCGGAACCCTCCACGGCAGCGACCTGACCGGCCTGATGCGGGTGCAGGTGCGCTTCGACCGGCGCGATCTCTCCGGCCAGCTCAAGTTCTCCTTCGAGCCGCCCGAGGCCGCGATGCCGACGGCCATGGTGCCGGTGCTGCGGCTGATCGCCGAGAGCCACCCCGGCCGCTTCATGGCGCTCATCCTCGCCGGGGACACCAACGGCCAGCTGCGCGCCCCGGTCACCACCGGCATGACACCGCGCGGCTGGGAGGCGGGCGAAGCCGGGTTCTGGGCCGATGCATACGAGGACCTGGCCCGGCTGCAGAGCCGGACCGGCCAGTTCTTCCCCGTCCCCGACGACTTCACCCAGCAAGACGTGCGTGAGGTCAAGGAGATCCACGCACTGCTCGACGGAGAGAAGATCGTCCTGCGGGGCGAGAGCATGTCCGTGGAGGTGGTCAGTGCCGAGGGCCTCGACAAGTTGGCCGACATCCGCGGCGGGATGTTCCGCCTCACCGCCGGATACGAATCCATGATCTTCACACTCGGCGACCACCAGATCGACCTCGGCCCCTGCACCGAGACCTACACCATGAACAAGATCCTGAACATGAAGGAGGCACGGCGCGAGTTCGCCGAACACGGGCACGCCACGGTGGTCATGCGCCTGGCCGAGCACATCCCGGCCGTGCGCTACCTGGGAGCCGAACGGCCCGAGTAGGCACGCGTCGGCAGCGTCAACACAGCGCTGTTCAGCGCGAGTTGTGCAAAACGCAGACGATCCGGGCCATGACTGGTGGCGGGGGCCGCCGCCTGTCACGTGACGGGTGCGGCCGACCGCCGGCGGAGGCTGCCTGCCTGTCCGAAGAGGCGTAGCAAGGTGTCCAGGACGTCGTCGAGCTCGTCGATGCGGCGCGAAAGTTCGGGGTACTCGTCCGTGGGCATGTGCGGCCGGTCGGCGGTCGCGGATAGGGAACCGGCGAGGAGGGGTGGGTAACGAAGCTTCCCCGGCCGTGCTCGATACGGACGAGGCCCTCGTCCCGCAGGACCCGTACGGCGGACCGGGCGGTCATGTCGGCGATGCCGTAGTCCTCCTGGAGGATGCGGGAGGTGGCACCTGGTCACCGGGGGCCAGCCGCCCGCGAGGATCTGGCGCCGCAGGTCGTCGGCCACGAGCCGGTAGGGAGGCTGGTCCGCCGGTCGGCCTAGCCAGCCGAAGGGCTCGCCGTCGGTCCCGGCCCGGTCACACATACGTGCCCGGCCCAGGGCCCGGCGTGGGACGTCGGCCGCTGCGCAGAGGGCGTGCGGCGCTACTACTGCGCGATCCGGGCACCCGCCGGGGTCTTCGCACCGGCTCGGGATCGTCGCGAAGGCCCGCCCCACCATCGTGCGCCCTGCCCCCGGGCACGGATGTTCTGACGCACCGCGGAGCCGCAAGCGCTCCGGAGCCGCATGCGAGACGCAGCGACAGGCAGCACGGGGCTGCGCCTGACAGCCGTCACGCGCAGCCTTCGGAAAGATCCCTGCATACCGCACGAATATCCCGCCGTCCGCGTCAGCGGCACGCCGAATTGAGACACGCCTCACAATCCAATACGTAGGGGCTCCGTTCCCGCCCGAAGAGGTGAGGACAAAACGGGCCGATCGCCCATGAATTACTCTCGCAGGCCGCGATCAAGAAGCCGACATTCGCCATGATGAAGAGAATGCAGGGCGACTGCGGGTAAACTCGTCTCGTAGCTTTATAAATCCACAGAGAAAGGCAGTGCCGCCATGGCCGACGACGAGATCAATTCCAACGAGTCGGCCGAGGACCCGATCGCCGAACCGGCCGAAGAACCGGCCGGGACGCCGCCCTCCATGCCCGACACCATGTCGTGGTACGAGGCGACGTACATGACCCTGGCGATCGCCTACTACGGAAGCCACACCATCCATGGGGTGTGGCTGCAGATGCAGGAACAGCTCTTTCCGCTGGTCCAGCCCTTCCTGTAGGCCCGCGGAGCCCGGTACCACGTGATCCGTGGGTCCAGGCTCCGCGGCGGTCTCGGTCAGTCCCGGGAACTTTCAGCGAGCAGCTTCACAGGCTCCCGGGTCCGGACGCAATCCAGATCAACCAGACCGGATCCGAAAATTTGGTTCCTGCCAAATCTTCGGACCCTGTCATTCTACGCGCTGCGGGAGTGGTGATTCCACTCCCGCAGCGCGTTTCTTGTTTTCGAGGTTTTCGGGATGCGCACGTCGGCCATCTTTCGTTTCGCTGCGTTCGCCTGAAAATGGTGAATCCACTTTTACGGTTCCGGCGCCTTCAAAGTTTCTGCCTGCCGCTCAAATCGGCCCGGATGTCGTTTCGCCATTTTTCCGATCCGGCGGAACATGAAAAATCCAGAACTTCAAAAACCGAAGCCCGGCCGGATGGAGGGTTTTCGGAAACGGAGATTTTCCAGACGAGCGTGGGACGTGCGTCTAACGGCATCGGGAGCAGGCTGGCGTGGGGACGTCCCGGCGGGGCACCGCGTACGTGGACCGATACGGAACCGGTCAGGGCTTCCCGGGTCCATCTCTCCACCGGTCCGGCCGACCGGACCGTGAGCGTCCCGCACCCGGCCGGCCCGCTCACGCCGGTTCGGCGAGGGGGCTTCGGGGATGCTGCGCGATGCTCTGGAGTGAGCACAGGGTGGCGCCACGGTCAGGGGCGGGGGCTCGAATCGATGCCGTGCTCGGCAAGAGTGGAGGACAGCAACTCCACTTGGCTGGAGAGGAGTTGGCCAGCATTCAGTTTGGTGCGGGTCTTGGCGAGCCAGGGCCCGATCATGACGCGCTCGCCGTCGACCTCGATCCACTCGCGGGCTCCGGGCGCGCGACCCCACCGCTCGACGAACAGGGCGAGGATCTCGGCGGTCTGCGCGAAGCTGCGCCGCCGTGGTGTACCCGGTACGCCCGTCTCCAGGGTGACGCGGTCGGGGGTGAGGCCGATGCGGGCAAGCAGGTCGCGCTGGTCGGGATCGAGCCGGTCCCAGTCGGTGAACTGGCGGTGCAGCCAGCTGCCCGCCTTCACCCCGTGGATGACCGTGTCGCGGGACAGGGTGCTGGGGTGGGTGCCGGCTTCGAGGTGGCGGCGCAGCAGGTGGTACTTGCGGTGCCAGTCGGGGCCGTGCGGGAGTTTCCAGTCCGGGTCGAGGGCAGTGAGCTGGACGTCGCGGTCGGGGGTGAGGCGGTCTTTGCGGGCGGCGGCGCGCTGGTCGGCGAGGAACTGGCCGCCGGGGGCCTGGGCGGGGATGGCGAGGTGGCCGTGTTCGGCGTGGAAGGCCTCGACGGTGGCCAGGTGGCCCTGCCAGGTGGCCTCGTGGTCGTCCCAGATCATGCCGAGGGCCTCGAGCTCGGCGATCCAGCTCTGGTCGAGGGCTCCGGCCTGGTGGGCGGTGCGCTGGCCGGTGATGAAGCTGCCCAGCCGGTAGCCGTAGGCGTCCTCGTAGTCGGCGCTCACGCGCAGGTGGCCGTGTTCGGCGTGGTAGCGGACGGCGGCGGCGAGTCCGGCGCGGCGGGGGGCGGACAGGACGGCGCCGCTGGAGGGCCACACCAGCAGGTCCAGGGCGCGGGCGATCGCCGAAGGGTCGAGGGTGTGGTCGAAGCGGAAGCGGCGGGTGATGTAGGTGTGGGAGTCGCGGGCGGGATGGGTGTTCTTGGCCCGCGGAGCGCGGGCGGCGATGGTCTGGTCGTGGTGGCGCAGGGCGGCGGTGACCAGCCAGAGCGCCTCGTAGGGGGTGCCGAGCAGGTCGGTGGGGTCGGCGCCGGGCTGAATGTAGGCAGGGACGACGAGGCTGGCCGTCTTCGTCTTGAGGGTGGGAGGTTTGCGCAGGGCGCGGCCCAGGGCCTGGACGATGCGGCGGACGCTGGCGGTGCGGTCGGCGAAGACGACGCCGTCGACGGTCGGCAGGTCGACGCCTTCGCCGAGGACCTTGGCGTTGGCCAGCACGCCTCGCTCGGCGTCGGTGAAGCGGGCGATGGTGTCGGCGCGCCGGCGGGGGCTGTGGGTGCCGTCGATGGACTGCACGACGACCTCGCCCGCCCAGTCGGGGCGCAGTTCGTCAGGGAGGGTGCGCAGGGTGTGGGCGAACTGGCGAGCGAAGTCGGCGGCGTCCGCGATCTGTTGGAAGTAGACGAACACGTGCCGTAGGTCCTGCTCGCGCATGGCCTTGAGGATGGCCAGGTGCAGGGCGGTGGTGCGGCGCGCGGTGGGCCCGGTTTCCGGGTCGGTGAGCGCGGTGCGCAGTTCGATGTCGGTGACGGTGGGGACGACGAGCTGGTAGTCGGCCAGGACGCCGTCGTCGATGGCGTCGGCGTGGGTGTAGGTGTGCAGGCGGGGGCCGAAGATCTTCGGCTGGTCCATGGTCGCCAGCAGGGATGGGTCGTCCCAAGCCGGTGCGGTGGCGGTGGTGCGCTTGGGCTGCGCCCTGGTGGTGGGCGGTTCGGTCAGGCGGGGGGCTTCCCACACATACGGGGTGGCGGTGAGGTAGAGGCGACGCTCGGCAGGGATGCGCTCGTTGTCGTGCAGCGCAGTCCAGTTCTTCTCCCAGGTTCCGGCCGTGGCGTGGGCTTCGTCCACGATCAGCAGGCCGAAGACGGGGGCGGGGAAGATCGCGGAGTGCTGGGCCTCTTCGATCTTGGACAGCGAGTCGTAGGTGAAGAACACCGTCGCTTTGGGGTGGCGGCCCAGCCAGTAGGCCAAGTACTCCCCCGCGTTGGCCGAGTCGACCTCGGCCTCGGCGAGGAGCGGGTGGGATTCGGCGCGCAGCGAGGAGACAGTGATCATCGGCTCGCGGCGGCCGTCCGCGCGGGCGGCCGCCGCCCACTGCGCAACCAGGTCCAGGCTGGGCACCGCCACCGCCAGGTGGCGAACGCCGAGTTCCTCGGCGACGCGCAGGGCGAAGAGGGTCTTGCCGGTGCCGCAGGCCGAGACGGCATGCCCGCGGGTGCGCGGGCGGCGCAGGTGGCGGACCGTGCTGGCGAGGCCTTCCTGTTGGTCTATGCGCAGGACCAGACGCCCTGTGTGTTCTGTAGCGGTGGGGCTGGCGGTCATCGCACGGTTCCTCGGCATACGTGAGGGGCTGGCTCGCGTTCATTCTCGCGCACGGCGGGGGTGTGGCGCAGTGTCTCTGCCTTGGCGGGGGCGCGCTGGCGGCCGCGCGCGCCCCGTGATCGGCGTTGTCGGTTGCGGGCTATGGGCGATCGCGGTGAGTCTGCATTGCGATGGGAGGACGTGAGTTCATCGTCGCGGCCCTGGAGGCTGCCGGTCTGTCCACTTCTTGGTTGCGGGTGCTCTATTGGTTGCGTCCTGTCCGGGTTGGGGCGCTCTCCGCTTGTTTCATGCAGCCCGGCGGAAGGCTGTCTTGCGAGCCGGTCGATTGGGCAGGCGCAGGAGGTCTTGCAAGGGTGTGCCGTGTTCGGCCCACCGGCGGAGCCGGTCCCGGTCGACCCAGTGCACTTGGTGGCGTTCGCCCCATGTTTTGGCGTCCCGGGTGAACGAGCCGTTGGTGACCACGACCGCGGTGTCGGCTCCGTGGACGGGGCCTGCGGTTCCTTTGACCTGGTACATCACTGAGGAGCCGACTTTGCCGGCGACGGTGGTGTGCTTGGCCTGCAGGACGATTCTGCCGCGCTGGCGGTCCTCGCCGATGACGTCTGCGGCCTGGTCTCCTTGTCGGCCGACCTGCCGTGCGTTCCAGCCGTCCCGGAGAAGCAGGTCACGTAGTGCGAATTCGAAAGCCCGGTCGTCCATGGCGTCGAGCTGTGCGAGCGTGATCCTCAGCCGGGCCAGCGTCTCGGCCCGCATCTTCCGGGCCCGTGCCGCACGCATGAGCCGCCAGGCTGCGTGCCCGAGGGCGAGAGCCGCAAGGAGGGCGAGCAACGGCCAGACGCGGACGGCTGCCTGCCATGTGGCTGTGGCGATCTTGGCCAGCAGCCAGAGTGCGGCGCAGGCGACGGCCGCGGCGGCGGCCTGTTCCTTGCCGCCGCGGGGTGGGCGCAGCCGGGGTGAGCGGCGGGGCATCAGCGGCCCACGCTCGCTGATGGTGTAGGGGTTTGCGGCGTTGTCGGGGATGCCTCTCCGAAGCCGATGAGCTGGCTCCATAGCCACACCACCGCGACCAGCCCTGCGATCGACCAGCCGCCCAGTTTCTTGGCGCTCGGGCGGGGTTTGCGCCGGTAGTGACTTCGCACCTTGTAGTAGCCCTCGGGCGGCTTCGCCACTGCTTCCTCCTCCGTGTCGTCAGGCCGCCAACTGCGGTCTGACCTCTGGGAATTGGTGTAGCAGCGGGCACTGACAAATCCGCCGGTTCGATCAGTGGAAGCCATGACATTGCCTCGAAAACCCGCCGTGATGCGGGCATACGCCCGGCGGTGTTCGAACATGCGTGACAGCAGTCCTCGGGCCTGCGGAAACCCCTCATGCGGACTGGACTGGCGTGTACTGGTACGGCTCTGGTGGCCGATGCGAGTGCTCACGCACCGCAGTGCTCTGTTTCCGACACTTCGATCACATGCAGAAATGGCATGAAGCAATACGTGTTCGATGCGATCCGTCTGAGAGGCAGACGGCTGCCTTCGGGGATGTGCGGCTTTCGACGCCGGGGCGCTGTGGGGCTGCCTTTCTCGGCGGGGGCCGAGGGGGCTATGGGCAGCCCCGCGGTTGTGGCTACGCCTTAGGCTCACGGCGGACTGGAGATCGGCAGGTGTCCGTGGTCTGGGGACCTGCGTTCTGGTCGGCGAGGGCCGTGGACGGGTCCGGCGTCCATCGTGCGGTCATTCGGCCGCTTCGGTCAGGTGGGTGAGGGTGGAGCCGTCGATGTGCTTGGCGATGTGCAGGCGCTGGGTGATGCGGCGGCGCAGTTCGGGGACGTGGCTGATGAGTCCGACGGTGCGGTCGTGGGCGCGCAGGGAGTCCAGGACGTCGAGGACTTGGTGGAGGGTGTCTTCGTCGAGGGTGCCGAAGCCTTCGTCGATGAAGAGGGTGTCCAGTGCCTGGCCGCCTGCTTCGGCGGTGACGATGTCGGCCAGGCCCAGGGCGAGGGCCAGGGAGACGTAGAAGGATTCGCCGCCGGAGAGGGTGTCCGTGTGGCGTTTGTGCCCGCTCCAGGCGTCGAGGACCTTGAGGTCCAGGCCTGACTTGGCGCCTCGGGCGGCTCTGTCGTCGGAGTGGACGAGGGTGAAGCGGTGGTGGGACATGCGTGACAGGCGGGTGTTGGCGGCGTCGACGACGTCTTCGAGACGGGCTGCCAGGACGTAGGACTCCAGTTGCATGCGGAGCTGGTTGCTGGGTGAGCCGCCGCTGATGAGGCCGTGGAGGTGATCGACGGTGCGGTAGGCGTCCTCGAGGGGTTCCAGGCGCTGGATCTGGGTGTCCAGCTGAGCGGTGAGGGTGGCCAGGGTGGTTGTCCGGTCGGCGGCCTGGGTGGCGAGGGCTGCCGTGCGGGTGTGGGTTGTGGTGGCGGTGTTCAGTTCGGTGACGGCGTGCTCGAGGTCGGCGGGTGGCTGGGCGATGGCTGCCTGCAGTTCGGGGTCGGCGAGCCGGGCGGTCAGTACGAGGCGCTGTTCACGCCAGTGGGTGATCTCTTTGTCGATCGCGGTGAGTTCGTTGTCGGGCAGGCGGGCGGCCGAGGCTTCGGCCGGGGAGGTGAAGCCTGCTGCGTGCGCTGCCTGCTCTGCGAGAGCGGTGGCGCTGTGGCGGTCTGTGGCGGTTGTTGTCACGGTGGCCGCGCACGCGGCGGCGGCCTCGAGTCGGCCGGCGTGCTGGGTGAGGTGGGTGATGCGGTCGGCGAGTGTGGTGTGTCCGTTGAGGGCGGTTGCCAGGCGGTGGGTGAGCTCTTCGCGCTGGGTGTGCAGGCTGTCGTAGGTGGCGTCGGCGGCGCCCAGGCGTGCGGTTGCGGTGTTGCGGGTGTGCTCGGTGTCGGCCTGTTCTTTTTCCAGGAGGGCGAATTGTTCGCCGGCCGGTCCGGCGTCGGCTGCCTGGGAGAGGGCGTCGGCGAGGTGCTGTTCGAGGGCGGTGCGGTGAGCGGTGAGGTCGGTGAGGGGGGTGTTGCCGCCGGCTTCACCGCGTGCCGTGGCGGCCTGTTCGTTCAGCTGGGCCAGAGCCTCTTTGGCCGTGTTCTCGCTCTGCTGGGCGCGGGTGTGGGCGGCTTCGGCGGCCTGTTCGTCGGCGGCGGTGGGCTGGCCGGGCTGGGCAGTGGCGGGTGCGGGGTGGGTGGGGGAACCGCATACGGGGCAGTCTTCGCCGTCGACGAGCCGGTCGGCGAGCTCGGCGACGATGCCGTCCGTGCGGCGGCGCCGGATGTCGACGTACGTTTTCGCGGCTTGCGTGGAGTCCTTCTCGGCCTGGCTGAGGACTTTGTGGGCGGCGCTGACCTGCTGGTCGAGCGCGTCACGGCGCCTGGCGGCTTCCAGCTGCTTTTCGACGAGGTTGAGGGTGGGGGTGAGTTCGCGGCTGGTTTCCTGCGCGCTGCGGGCGGTTTCCAGGCGTGCGGCAAGGTCAGCGCGGCGTTGCGGAAGGACGTTGAGCCATTCCTGGGCGTCGGTGAGGGTTTCGGTGAGTTGCTGGCGCTCGCGGTCGAGTGCGGCCAGTTCTGCAGTGTGGCGCTGGAGGGTGGCCTCGTCGGGCAGCAGAGCCTGGACGGCGCCGGTGTCGGCGTGCAGCTGCTGCGCGGCGTGAGTGAGGCCTGCGGTGTCGAGGGATGCGTGTTCGGGCGGCAGCAGGGCGCGGGCGCGACTGTCGTCGTCCAGGGCACGGGTGTGCTCGCGGTCGGCGGTGTGTGCGGTCTCCAGGACGGAGTGCAGTTGTTGGGCTTTCACGGCGCGGTCGCGGCGTTCGGCGAGGTGGTCGTGGTGGGTGGCCTGCTCGTGGAGCAGGTCGAGGTCGTGTGCGGTGGTGCGGTGGGCCTGCTGGAGACGGTAGAGGTCGCGGACGGCCTGTTCTGTCATGCGGGCTTCGGTCAGCTGCTGCTCGGCGGTCTCGGTGGCGGCGTCGGCGGCGTGCTGGCGGGTGAGGGCCTGGCGGTGCAGGGCGCTGGCCCAGGCGCGGGCGGGTGCGGTGAGGGTGGCGGGGTCGTCGGCCCGGGGGGCGTTCTGGGCCGGTTCGAGGTCGTCGCCGGCTGCCTGCTGGATGCGTTCGGCCAGGCGCAGGACGTCGGCGCGGGCCTCGTCGCGCGTCTTGGCGGTGAGGGTTTTGCGGTGGGCGAGGAATTCTTCGATGAGGCCGAAGCGGCGGGTGCCGAAGAGGGTGCCGAGCAGGACCCGGCGTTCGGATGCGTCGGCGCGCAAAAACTTGGTGAACTCGTTCTGCGGGAGCAGGACGACCTGGCAGAACTGCTGGCGGGTCAGGCGCAGGAGGGACTTGATCTCTTCTGCGGCTTCCTTGTGGGACTTGATGATGCCTTCCCACCGGCCGTGTCCGTTTTCGTCGAGGACCCACTGGTGCAGGTAGGTTTCGGCCTTCTGGTCGACGAGCTCTGCGCTGTTGCGCAGGTGGGGTCGCTTCTGGGCGGGGATCCTGCGGATCTGCAGGCGCTTGCCGGCCAGGGTTAATTCCAGGGTCACTTCGGTCAGCAGACCCTCGGGAGCGTGATCGCTGCGCAGCCGCATGTTGCGTTCGTGAGGCGGCAGGCCGTAGAGGGCGAAGCAGATGGCGGCGAACAGGGTGCTCTTGCCGGCGCCGGTGTCACCGTGCAGAAGGAAGAGGCCGTCGGCGGACAGGGCGTCGAAGTCGACGGTGTGGCGGCGGGCGAAGGGGCCGAAGGCCTGCAGGCGCAGGGAGTGCAGACGCATGTCAGACGGATTCCTTCTCCTGGGCGCGCACGCGCATGTCGTCGACGGCCTCTTGCAGGAGGCCTGCCTCTGCGGTGGTGGGTGGGGTGCCGCGCACGGCGGTGATGAAGTCGTGGGCGATGTCGAGGTCGCCGCGGCCGCGTACCCGTTCGCGGTAGGTGGGGCTGTCGGTGGCCTGTGCCGGGATACCGGCGGGCACGTGCCGCATGTCCAGCGTCTTGGAGAAGCGCTGCCTGAGGCGTGCCATCGCCTCGTACGGCAGGGCGGTGTCGGTGAGAGTGACCTGCAGCCAGGCTTCGCTGAGCTGATCGTGTGCGGGGTCGGTCAGCAGGTCCTCGATGCGGCCGGTCAGCCGGGCCAGCGGCAGGTGGAGGCCGGCCGGGATGTCATGGCGGGTGACCGTGGGAGCGCCGTCGGCCGGCAGGTCGGCCAGGGTGAGGGACTTGGTGTGGTTGGTCTCGGAGAAGGAGTAGGCCAGCGGGGAGCCGCTGTAGTGGATGCGGTCGTTGACGCGCTGCGGGCGGTGGAGATGGCCTAGGGCGGTGTAGTCGATGCCGTCGAAGAGGTCGGCACCGGCGTGGGCGACGCCGCCGACGCTGATGTCGCGTTCGCTGCTGCTGCTGGTGGCGCCGGTGATGAAGGCGTGGGCGAGGACGACGGAGCGGGTACCCGGGCGGGTGGCGAGGTCGGCGCGGATGCGGTCCAGTGCCGAGGTGAGCACGGCCTGGTGGGAGGCTGTCTCGGCGTCCAGCTGGGTGCGTACCAGGGCGGGCTCGAGGTAGGGCACTCCGTAGACGGCGACGGGGCCGTGCTCGTCGTCGAGGAGGACGGGGCGGGCGGCGTCGGCGGGATCGGTGCGCAGGTGGACGCCGGCTGTGGCGTACAGGCCGGAGCCGGTGCCGAGGCGGTGGGCCGAGTCGTGGTTCCCACTGATCATGACGGTGGGGATGCCGAGGTCGGCGAGCTGGTGCAGAGCCCGGTCGAACAGGCGTACCGCGTCCAGGCTCGGGATGGCACGGTCGTAGATGTCGCCCGCGATCAGCAGGGCGTCCACCTTCTGGGTGCGGGCTGTGGCGCAGATGTGGTCCAGGACCGTGCGCTGGTGGTCAATCAGATCTTCCCCGTGGAACCGGCGGCCGAGATGCCAGTCCGAGGTGTGCAGGAACCTCATGGGCACAGACCGTAACCAGTGTGGTGGGAGCTACGGGCGGTTTTCCCGATAAACGGTCTTGTTTCAGAGGCTTGGGGACACGTGAGGGAAAGGTTTCTTCGTCTGCGCTGCCGGGTGGCGGAGCCGGACGCGGCTCGCGGGGTGATTGTCAGTGGCAGGAGGCAAGATAAGCAGTGGGGGAAGGAGGATGTGATGTCGTTATCGCGTTCTGCCAGGACCGAGCACACTGTGGCGCCCGGGGGCTGCCGGTGGTGCGGAATCGAAGCCCGCGCTCACGCGCGGCAATGGACTGCGGAGGCCGGATGGCACGCCTGGGCGGCGCCGACCGACGAGCAGCGCAAGGAGCGCATGCTGCAGCGGCGAACGCAGCAGCAGGTCAGCAGGCGAGGGCCTGCACCTCGGTGAAGATGTCCCGTAGCTGCTGGGGGACCTCTTCGGGAGTGGTGAGCATGGACACCAGTGCGTAGAGCATGTCGGCCTTGCCGTTGGGGCTGCTCTCCTCGGCCTGCTGTTTGATCATATAGAGGATGCGCTCGCTGAACTTGCCGCCCCGGTGCTCGGTGAAGTCGTCGGCGCTCCAGGACCGGCCCTTGGGGCGGGGCCAGTGGGCGTTGGCGGCAGCCGCCCACTGGAGGTCGCTGAAGAGCTCCTCCAGCTCGTTGTAGCCCTCGCTCTCGCCCACGTAGGAGACCTGCTTGGTGAGGTCGAGGCCGGCCTTGATGAGTTTCTCGGTCTTGAAGTGCTTGTTGGCGCGGCTGTCGGCGTCGACCATCAGCATGACGGTGCGGTGGTGCTTGACGAGGTAGCCCGCGAGATGGAGTGCTCCTTCGTTGTTGTCGCAGGCCCACAGGGCGATGCCGGCCGCCTGCAGGGGCAGCCCCTGCGAGAGGCGGAAGAGCAGGGGCACACACTGCTGCTCGGTGGGGCCCTCGACTGCCAGGAAGCAGCGTTCGTGCAGCAGGACGGAGTTGCGCAGTCCCACCGCGGCGGCGATCTGCCCGAGGTGGAAGTCGATGCCGTCGTGGGTGTCGTCGTCGAGGCGCTCGACGAGGGTGCGGCCGCTGTCGCTGAGCTTGAGGTGGACGACGTCGGCGATGTCGACGCCGTCGATGAGGTTCATCGAGTGGGTGGCGACGATGACGCTGACGTGGGGCAGGGCGCACTGCTTGCGGATGATGTCCATGACGGTGCGCTGGTGGCGGTAGTCGAGGTGGGTGTCGGGCTCGTCGTAGACGACGATGGTCTGCGTGGGCTGCGGCTCGTCCTGCTCCCCCGCCGCGGCGAGTTCACTGCTCTCGAGGAGGCTGCTGGTCCACTCCCACACGGCGAGGGCGATGCGCCGGGTGCTGCCCTGGCCCGAGCGGGTCAGGTCCACGGGCTCGCCGTCGGCCTTGGAGACCTCCAGCGGCGCCCTTTTGAAGCCGCCCTTGAAGGAGACCTCGGGCTTGACCTCCACGCCGACAAACTCGTGGCAGTGCTGGCGGATGTGCCGGCACAGGGAGTCCGCTTCCTTCTCCAGCCGCTGCGTGATCTCCTTCTCGATCTCACGGACCTGTCCCTGGAGGGTCTCGTCCTCCAGATGGGTCTCGTAGCAGCTGCTCAAAGCGGTGCGCACCGCGTCGTCCGGGCTCTCGTCCTTGCCGCCGAACGCCAGCAGCCGCGGCAGCCGGGTCTCGAGTTCTTTGGGCAGCGGCTGCCACTGGTCGGTCTGCGGGACGGTCGCGGCGTGTGCGGTGAGCGCGGCCAGCAGGTCTTCCTTCAGCGTGCCCGACGGGACGAGGCCGAACTCGGCGACCAGTTCGGTCAGGTCCTTCTTCATCAGCCGGCCCAGGCCCTGCAGGCGGCTGTCTGCGGGCTGCGATCCGAAGAACTCCCAGCACGCCGCCTCGCCGACGCGTGAGCGGCGCCGGATACGGACCTCGGCCGGTAACAGGGCTGCTGCGGCCTGCTCGGCGGTGTCCAGGCGGAAGACACCCTCCACCCATGTCTCCGCGCAGCGCTGTCCCTTGACACCCTCGTCCTGCTGGTAAGTGCGGTCCTCGTCCGTCAGACGGTGCTCGCCCAGCAGGAAGGCCAGCGCGGCCAGGACCGCGCTCTTACCGCCGTCGTTGCGGCCGGCCAAGATCGTCGGGCTGCTGACCGGGATGTCCTGCACATAGGTCAGCGAGCGGAACCCGCACGCGGAGAAGCTGATGAGGTGCACGGTCGAGCTGCTCCGTATCTCCCCGCTCCGCCGGGCGACGGGCAGGGGTGTGGCGTGCGGGCGTTACGCGTGCGGATGAGGCGCTTGAGGCCTCGGCGCAGGCAGTCATCCTAGAGGCACGCACAGCAACCGTGCCCCGTATTGCGCCAGTTAGCGTCTGGGCGAGGGGAGGCTGGGCCTCGACTCCTGAGGGCGGAACGCCCTATCCCACAGAAGCAGGGCGCTGCGCCGGCAGAGTCTCAGTGAAGGTCCTTGACCAGCTCGAACCCGGAATGCGCGGTTCCACGCACTGCTGTCGAGAGCTGAGGGACACCGGATCGGGAGCTCGGATGTCGCGTCCGTCATGGCGGAGCCTTTCATCACGGGTATCGCGGCCAACTGGGCTTTCTCCTGGGCTCCCAGAGCAACCGTCGGTGTGAACCGGAAGGGGCGCGGCGCCCAGCCATCACCCGGCCGACCCGGCCCTCTTCTTGACGTTCTGTCACTTTTGTCAACTTCGATACAGCGGGGAATATTTGAAGCTAATCTTTTGAGGTCTGATCCGAGGTGGTAGACGTGAGTGACGTACGTCCGGCGCAGCCGGGGATGCTGGTGGTGGCCCGGGAGTTCCGCGGCATGACACAAGCCGACGTGGCCGAGGCGATGGTGAAGGCCTCCGGCGGTGACGTGGCGGTGTCCCAAGGGTATGTGAGCCGCGCCGAGAGCGGCCGGCTGGCGGTCTCGGGAGAGCGGCTGGAGCTGTACGCGGCGGCTCTGGGGTATCCGCCGGAGCTGCTGTGTCTGGATCCTCAGGTGCATGGGATCGGCGTGGGGCTCGTCCACCACCGCAAGCGGGCGTCGTTGACCGTCTCCGCCCTGCGGCGCCAGCATGCCCATCTCGCCCTGACACGGGTGCAGTTGCAGGGCATCGCGGCGTGCCGCCCCGGTCTCGGCGTGCGGGCTGCGGCCATTCCCACTGTCGAACTCGACGCCCTGACCACGGCCAAGGACGCAGCCCGGCAGGTTCGCAAGGCCTGGGGCATGCCGCCGGGCCCGGTGGCGGACATCACCGCATCGCTGGAGGAGGCCGGGGCCCTGGTGGTCGCGCGTGATCTGGGCAGCGGCCGGCTCGACGCGGTCAGCCAGTGGGACGGAACGCAGCCGCCGCTCATCCTGGCCAACGACCACGCTCCCGCAGACCGCTACCGCTTCAGCCTGGCGCACGAGCTGGGGCACCTGGTCCTGCACCAGTCCCCCGGCGACAGCGCCCTGCAGGAGCGGCAGGCCGATGAATTCGCCGCCGAGTTCCTCATGCCCGCGCGTGACATCCGCTCCGCCTTCACGCCTCGCGTCGACCTGGAACTGCTGGCCCGGCTGAAGCGGGAGTGGAAGGTGTCGATGGCCGCGCTGCTGCGCCGGGCGCAGAGTCTGAACATCGTCACGGACTGGCAGTACCGCAGCGTGATGGTGGAGATGTCCGCGCTGGGATACCGCACAGCCGAACCGGTCGAGATTGACCAGGAGCGGCCCCGGTACGTCCCCGGGATGATCCGCTCTGCTCTGGCCGCAGGGATCAACGAGGAGGAGCTGGCCCGCTGTGCGCGGCTGCTGCCCGAGGACTTCCAGCTGCTGTACGCCCCGCGCGAAGGCGCGGCGGTGGATTCCGCTTCGAAGGTGAGGCCATGACTGAGTCGTTCCCCTCCCCGCGCCCGGGCGCCGGTTTTGATCCCGCGGAGCCTCCCGACCCGCCTCTGACCCAACCGCCNGATTCCGCTTCGAAGGTGAGGCCATGACTGAGTCGTTCCCCTCCCCGCGCCCGGGCGCCGGTTTTGATCCCGCGGAGCCTCCCGACCCGCCTCTGACCCAACCGCCCTCTGTACCCGGGCAGTTGCGGGGCCGGATGCTGCTGCAGGCCGGGGTGAGCCGGGTCGGTTACATCCGCGCACAGCTCGATCCGGTGCGCAGCGGGCTCGTCGTCAGCGGTTCCGGGGCGGCGGTGAAAGTCCGCAAGCTGCGCGAGGAGGGGTTCACGGGACCGCTGCTGGCGGATCCCGCCGTCTACACCGTGGCGGCGGCCAGTGAGGATGCTCCTTTCCCCGACGTTTCGGAAGGCCAGCTGGCCTTCGGTGACCCGCTGAGGCTGTCGATCGAGGAGCAGGTGGGCCACCGTGCGGGCGCGACGGCGGCCATGACGCCCACCGGATATCTGCACGCGGAAGACTCCGACGCCCTCAAGGCCGCCGTCCACCAGGTCCTCAAGCTGGAGGACCCCCACGTCTTCTTCAGTGTTCCCGTGGACGTGGGGTGGTTGCGCGACGACGCGGTCGGGCAGCTGATCGCCTGGCTCAATGTCGTGCCGAACCCCAAGGCGGTCATGCTCGGCGGGCAGATGGACCCGCTGGCCGGCTTCTCCCAGGCGGTGGGCAACCTGAAGCGGCTGCTGGCGGAGGTCCCCGGCACGGCGCTGCTGCGTGCCGACCTCGCGGCGTTCGGGGCTCTCGCCCACGGGGCGGCGTTCACCGCCTTCGGCGCCACCAGCAGCGTGCGGCACATCGTCCCGCCCGGCCAGGCGGCCAAGCGGTCCCCGGGCGGACCGAACTCGCCCTCCGTGCTGCTGCCGGAGCTGATGGACTTCTTCCTCGGCGAGACGCTGGCGAAGAGGTTCGCCGCGGGCCTGGCGCCGGTGTGCCGGTGCGCGGCCTGCCAGGGACTCGTGCTGGACACCTTCGTCAGCAATCACTGGCAGGTGCCGGCGGCCGCCCACAACGCGGCGGTGCTGATGGAGTGGCTGCGCAGTATGGACGCCGTCGAGCCGGCCGGGCGGCCCGCGTGGTGGCAGCAGCGCTGCCGGCGCGCGGTGGACCGCTACCCGGTGCTCAACGCTGAACTCGACCATCCCGGGTTCAGCGCCTTCAAGGTGCCCCAGCAGTTGTTGCAGTGGGCGCAGGCTCCCGCCGCCCCGCAGGCGCCCTCCACGGCACGCCCGGTGGCGGGCGTGGAGCGCGGTGAGCCGTGACTAGGACTTGTCCGGGCGATCAAGTTCGCAGCCAGATGACCAGTGCTGCTGCTGTGGCGGTGCCGAGGAAGACGTACCCGCGCTTGTCGTAACGGGTGGCGACTGCCCGGGACTGCTTCAGGCGGTTGATCGCCCGTTCGACGGTGTTGCGCTTCTTGTAGCGATCCTCGTCGAAGCCGGGCGGTCGTCCGCCGCGTGTTCCCTTTCGCAGGCGGGCGGCCTGGCTGTCGGCCTTCTCCGGGATCGTGTGGCGAATGCCGCGTCGTCGCAGATACTCGCGGCAGGGTCCGTTGCTGTAGGCCTTGTCGGCCGCCAGGCTGTCGGGCTTGTTGCGTGGCCTGCCCGGACCGTTCCTGGGGATGCGGATCTTCTCCAGGACCGGCTTGAACTGGGTGCAGTCCGCCCGCTGTCCACCGGTGACCACCAGGGACAACGGGCGGCAGCGGCCGTCCGCGCTCAGGTGGAGCGTGCTGGTGAACCCGCCCCGCGAGCGCCCCAGGCCCTCACCTCCAGCACCACCTCCACCAGGCGGGCGACCAGGCTCTGCCACGGCGTCTCGCCCTGGTGTTCCACCTCTTCGGCCCCCTTTGACGCAGGCGCCGGCGGCGGCTCGGTCCGAGCGCCGGCCGCATGCTGATGAGCGCGCACGACGGTGGAGTCGACAGCGATGTCCCAGTCGATCTCACCTGCCGCGTCGGCCGCGGCCTGGACCTGCTGCAGCAGACGCTCCCACGTCCCATCGGCCGACCACAGCCGATGGCGTTCATAGACGGTCTTCCACGGCCCGAACCGTTCGGGCAGGTCACGCCAATGCACCCCGGTCCGCACCCGGTGCAGAATCCCGTCGATCACCTGCCGGTGGTCCCGCCACCTGCCACAACGCCTGTTGCTGACCGGCAGGAACGGCCGCAGCCGTTCCCACTCGGCATCTGTCAGATCACCCCGCCCCATGTCCACATCAACGACCCGGACGCGGAACAGTCACATGATCGACCGGACAAGTCCTAGTAGTGCTTCGTTAGGTTCTGGCTCTGCTGGTTTTGAGGGGGCGACCGCAGGTGCTGCAGGTGCC
>NZ_JBXEJE010000082.1:0-23809 GCF_056820935.1 Streptomyces sp. Q2
TCCACGGGCGTACGACGACGGTCATCAGCTTCTCCACGGACTCCGACGCGCGGGCGGACTTCGGGCCGTACACGCCGGGCTTCGAGATCGTGCCGTACGGGGATCTGACGGCGATGCGGGCGGCGGTGACCGAGAACACGGTGGCGGTGCTGCTGGAACCGATCCAGGGCGAGGCGGGGGTACTGGTGCCACCGGCCGGTTACCTGCCGGGGGTGCGGGAGCTGACGCGGGAGCGGAACGTGTTGTTCGTGGCGGACGAGATCCAGTCGGGGCTGGGGCGGACCGGGCGGACGTTCGCGTGCGAGCACGAGGGGGTCGTGCCGGACGTGTATGTGCTGGGGAAGGCGCTCGGGGGCGGGGTCGTTCCGGTGTCGGCGGTGGTGTCGAGCTCGGCGGTGCTGGGGGTGTTCCGGCCAGGGGAGCACGGGTCGACGTTCGGCGGGAATCCGCTGGCCTGTGCAGTGGCGCTGGAGGTCATCGCGATACTGCGGTCGGGCGAGTACCAGGCGCGGGCGGCGCGGCTGGGATCTCATCTGCTGCGGGAGCTGAGGGTGCTCGCGGGAACGGGCCGGCTGACGGCGGTGCGCGGGCGTGGGCTGTGGGCGGGGATCGACATCGCGCCGGCCTACGGCACGGGGCGGGAGGTGTCGGAGCGGCTGATGGAGCGGGGGGTGCTGGTGAAGGACACGCATGGGGCGACGATCCGGATCGCGCCGCCCCTGGTCGTCTCCGAGGAGGACCTGGACTGGGGGTTGGCCCAGTTGCGTGCCGTACTGGATGTGGATGACGCACAGGTGGAGCAGGTCAGAACAGGGCGTCGGTGAGGCGGTCGACCTGGTCGGGGTCCGGGGCGCACAGCAGTAGAGGACGACCTCTTCGGCGCCGATGCAGAACTAACAGGGCGTCGGTGGCCTCGCGGCTCCGCTGGGGTGTGGTGAGGAGGCCGTTCACCATGCAGCCGGCGCGGCCGGTGAACTCGTAGTAGCTGTGGAGGTTGCGGCGGGCCAGGTCCGCGGCGGTCTCCAGGCCGAGGGCGACGCTGCGCTGGGCGACCAGGCGCGGGTGGCCGGGGCGGTCGTACTTCTGCCAGATGACCTCGACGCTGGGGACCACGGCGGGCCGGCGGCGTTGCGGTACGCGCTGCTCGGGGTGGCCGTGGCGGTGTTGCCGGTCGCGCTGGGCGGCGGGCGGCTGCCGGAGCGGGGACGAGCCGGGTTGCTCGGGCTGGCGGCCGGGTTCGGGTTCGGGGCGGTGGAGGTGGCGGTGCGGTTGATCGACTCACTCGCGGTTCCGGACCTCCTGCGCCACCCGGCGGCGTACGCACTGCTGCTGGGCGGCGCCGCTGCGTTCCTCGCCTGACCTCGGGCCTGCGGACGGGGTCGGTCACGGCGACCACGGCCGGCCTGTGATCGGGGAGACCCTCGGCCCGGCGGCGGTGGGCGTCGCCTGGCTCGGGGACCGCACCCGGGAGGGGGTTGGCGTGGGTGGCGGTACTGGGGTTCGTCGTCGCGGTGGCCGGAGCGCTGCGCTGGCACGGTTCGGGGAGGCGTCCGGGGCGGACGAGGGGGCGTAAGGTGGCCCGCTCTCGCCCCTGACCGACCTCCTCACCCCACCACCCCCATAGCCTCCGAGATCCCGTCCCACAGTCGGACCCTCGCCTCCAGTGCGACGTTCGCCGTGTCGATCGCCTCGCGCCAGCGGGTGTCGTCCGTGCCGCAGAGGTCGGCGACCATCTGCATGGCCATGGGGGTGTGTTCCTCGCCGTCGACCTCGATGTGGCGGGCCAGGTAGTCGCAGAAGAGGGGGAAACGGTCGGTCCCGTCCTTCTTGATGACCTGGTCGAACATGTCGGGGATGAGGTCCTCGCGGGAGAAGGCGAAGGCGGCGGCCCGGCAGTGCAGGGGCCGGTCGGTGATGATCGCGAAGGTCGCGCGGACGAACTCGGCGGCGGGGGCCGGGACTTGGGCCACCCGTAGCGCCGACGGCACATCGTGGCCTTCCGTGATCAGCGCGAGGAACGTGTCGATCGGGCCGGTGTCGGCCGACGCCTCGGCCATGGCGGCGCGGTACAGCTCGAAGTG
Organism: Streptomyces sp. Q2; assembly: GCF_056820935.1. Taxonomy (NCBI): domain Bacteria; kingdom Bacillati; phylum Actinomycetota; class Actinomycetes; order Kitasatosporales; family Streptomycetaceae; genus Streptomyces; species Streptomyces sp. Q2. Next base: position 2,082 of record NZ_JBXEJE010000082.1, read on the forward strand.
GCTGGTGAAGCCGCCGTTCAGCTCGTCGCTCTCCTCGACCAGCACGATGTCGTTGATGAGCCGTCGGCTCACGTCCGAGCCGCGCGGCACCCAGGGGACGTCGACGCAGGTGAGCTCCCGCTGCAGGGACTTGAGCAGGGACATGAAGTCCCATACCGCGAACACGTGGTGCGTCATGAACGTCGCCATGCGTTCCCGGCTGCCTATCCGCTGATAAAGAGGATGGGCGGTGACTTCTTTTCGCGCGGGTTCGATCTCTGACCGGGCTCGGTCGATTCCCTCGTGGGACATGTTCCAGTCGTACCTGGGCATGGATCTCCTTCGATCAGGGAAGGTGATCGTGCAATCCTTTCCGGCCGCCCGGCAAGCGATTCCGAGAATTTGTAAGAAGTTGAGGAGAGTTACCCGCAGTACCTCTTCTCACAAGATGCCAAGGCCACCGAAACGTCTATAAAGAGCCACGATCCGGACACCTCGAAAAACTTCGTTAATCTTTGAACGGGCTGTGTCCGCTTTCCGTACTCGACCACGTGACCAGTAATCCCGTCACCGTCACCGTGGCCTATCACGTGGTGCCGGGCCACGAGGGAGACTTCCACTCCTGGGGGTGGGCCATGCTGGCCGCGAGCGCACAGCAACCGGGCTTCCTGGGGGGTGGCGTCCTTGTCGACGGAGAGGCGGAGTGGCACGTGGTCTATCGCTTCGCCAGCGAAGGAACCGCCCTGGCCTGGGAAGGCTCGACCACCCGCAGGCAGTGGGACCTCCGCGCGGAGGGATTCGCGCGGCAGACCGGCCGGCGCAGCGTTCGGGGCGCGAAGGCGTGGTTCGACATCCAGACCGACCGGCCCCCCGCCCCGCCCGCCCCGCCGTCGAAATGGAAGCTGTGGTTCGTAAATATGAGCGCCGTGTTCCCGCCGGTACTCCTGTTCAATGTGATCGCACTCCCCTATCTCGGCGCCTTCAATCCGTTCATTCGCACACTGCTGTTGTGCTTGTGCGTGACGGCCCTCGTCACGTGGATTCTGATGCCGCGCCTTCAGCGTTTCTTCAAGAAATGGCTGTACCCACCGCTCCAGGCGCTCCGCGGACGGCACAAACGGACCGCCTAGCCCAGAGAACGACGCAAGGGAGGTGGGCGGGTGAAGACCCTGCTCATCGACAATTACGACTCGTACACGTACAACCTTTTCCATCTGATCGCCGAGGTCAACGGCCAGGAGCCGGTGGTGATCCTCAATGACGCCCCCGCCGACACGATTCCGGATCTTGCGGAATTCGACAACGTGGTGGTGTCGCCGGGCCCGGGGCACCCGGCACAGGCCCGCGACTTCGGTATCAGCGTCCGGGTGCTGGCCCGGTCCCCCGTTCCCGTGCTCGGCGTCTGCCTGGGCCACCAGGGCATCGCCCTCGGGGAGCGCGGCCGGGTGGGACCGGCCCCGGAGCCCCGGCACGGGCATCTGACCTCCGTACGGCATGACGGGCAGGACCTGTTCCAGGGCGTGCCGCAGTGCTTCACCGCGGTCCGCTACCACTCGCTGGCCGTGCGCGAGCCGCTGCCCGAGACCCTGGAGGCCACCGCGTGGGCCGAGGACGGGGTGCTGATGGGGCTGCGGCACCGCACCCGCCCCCTGTGGGGTGTGCAGTTCCACCCCGAGTCGGTCCTCACCGAGTACGGCCACCGCATGCTCGTGAACTTCCGCAACCTCACGGCGGAACGGGCCCACAAGCTGCGGACGAAGAACACGGCCGTGCCCCGGACCGAGGCGGTGGTCCCCCGCCCGGCCGCCTCCGAGACACCGAAGGCCACCGCGGCACCGTCCGGCACCGACCCGAGGGCCGCCACGGACACCCCGTCGGCCTCCCCCGTGGCCATCCCCCGCCCCCGCCACCCCGGCCCCGCCTACCGTCTGCACACCCGCCGCATCGCCGGTGCCGTCGACGCGGAGGCGGCCTTCACCCGGATGTACGCCGCCTCGGAGCGGGCGTTCTGGCTGGACAGTTCACTGGTGGAGCCGGGTCGGTCCCGGTTCTCGTTCTTCGGTGACGACAGCGGGCCGCTCGCCGAGTTCGTGCGGTACGACGTCGCGGCCGGCCAGTGCGAGATCGAGCGGGCGGGCCGGCCGCCGCGCAAGGTCACGGCGAGTGTTTTCGACTACCTCAAGCGGCAGTTGGCGAACCGGCGCGTGGACGCCACCGGGCTGCCCTTCGACTTCACCGGCGGCTACGTCGGCTACTTCGGCTACGAGATGAAGGCCGACTGCGGCTCACCGAACCGATACTCGTCCGAAATGCCGGACGCCTGCTGGCTGTTCGCCGACCGGCTGATCGCGGTGGACCACCAGGGCGACTTCACCTACGCGGTCTGCCTGGCGGAGGACACCCCGCAGGCCACGCGACAGGCCACGGACTGGCTGGAGAGCACGCTCGCCCAGCTCACCTGCGTGACAGCCGACGCGGGTTCGGCCACCGGCCTCCCGTTACCGCCCGCGCCCGCCCCGGCGCCGGACCTGCTTGCCGCCGAACCCTGGCTGGTCCGCGACCGGGCGACCTACCTCGCCGACATCGAGGCCTGCGGGCGGGAGCTCCGTGCCGGCACCAGTTACGAGATCTGCCTGACCAACGCGGCCCGTTTGCCCGCCCCGCCCGACGCCTACGACTTCTACCGCGTGCTGCGCCGCGTCAACCCGGCACCGTACGCCGCCTTCCTGAGGTTCAAGGACCTCGATGTGGCCGGCTCCTCCCCCGAGCGGTTCCTGCGCATCACCCGGGACGGTGTGGCCGAGGCCAGACCCATCAAGGGCACCGCGCCCCGCGGCGACGGGCACGAGGAGGACGCCCGGCTCCGGGACGCGCTGGCGGCCGACGCCAAGACACGCGCAGAGAACCTGATGATCGTCGACCTGCTCCGCAACGACCTGAGCCGCGTCTGCCGCACCGGGACCGTGCGGGTGCCCCGGCTGATGGCCACCGAGACGTACGCCACCGTGCACCAGCTCGTCTCCACCGTCGAGGGCCGGCTGCGCGCGGGCACCGACGCCGTGGACTGTGTGCGCGCCTGCTTCCCCGGCGGCTCCATGACCGGCGCGCCGAAGCTGCGCACGATGGAGATCATCGACTCGCTGGAGACCGAGGCCCGCGGCGTCTACTCCGGGGCCCTCGGCTACCTGGGGTGCGGCGGCGGCGCGGATCTCAGCATCGTGATCCGTACGGCCGTACTCGCCGACGGGCTGATGCACCTGGGCGCCGGGGGCGCGATCGTCCTCGACTCGGACGCGGTCGCGGAGTACGACGAGATGCTGCTGAAGACGGCCGCGCAGATGCGGGCGCACCGGGAGCACGCGGTCGCGCGGGTCCGGGAGCGGCGGGAGTGGATCGAGCCCCGCGTGCCGCGGACCGTCACCGAGGAGCCCGCCCGATGACGACCGCAGCAGACCGTCGCCGAGGAGCCCGCCCGATGAGGACACCCCAGCCCACCCTCTCCCCGGCCGACGTCGACGCCCCCGGGAACCTCGCCGCGCATCTCACCGCGCTCGCCGAGCGGCGCGGGTGGACCGGCCGGGCCGCCTTCCACCAGGGTCACCGGATCTGGACCCATGGCGAGGTGCACGCCCTCGCGGCCCGCGCGGCCACCGTGCTCGCGGAGCACGGCGTGCGCCCCGGCGACCGGGTGCTGCTCGCCCTGCCCGACTCGATCGCCTGGGTGACGGCCTTTCTCGCCACCGTCCGTCTCGGGGCCGTGGCGGTGCTGGTCAACCCGGAACTCCCCGCGGCCGAACACACGTTCATGGCCAAGGACACCGAAGCCGTGCTGTGCGTGACAGGACCGGGCCTGGAGAACCGCTTCAGCGACCGGGCGTGCCTCGGCGCCGACCAGCTGCTCGCGCTCGCTCCCGTCACCGAGCCGGCCGAGGCCCACCCGGTCGACGCGCACACCCCGCTCTACGTCCAGTACACCTCCGGCACCACGGGCCGCCCCAAGGGAGTCGTGCACACGCACGGTGACCCGAGGACGTACCACGACCTGATCGGCCGACGGCTGCTGCGGATCACCCAGAGCGACGTCACCCTGTCCGTGTCGAAGCTGTACTTCGCCTACGGCTTCGGCAACGCCTTCGTCTTCCCGCTCTTCTCGGGTTCGTCGGCCGTGCTCGTGGACCGGCGTCCGACCCCGGCCGTCGTCGACGAGCTGGTCGCCCGGCACCGGGTGACCCTGCTCTACTCCGTGCCGTCCGCGTATGCCGCGCTGGTCGCCGAGCGGGGCGGTGGCCACGAGGCCTGCTTCGCCTCCGTGCGCGCGGCGGTGTCGGCCGGTGAGGGCATGCCGACGGGGCTCGGGATGCAGGTCGCCGAGGTGCTGGGCGCGCCGGTGCTGGAGCAGATCGGCTCCACCGAGGCGGGGCACGCCTTCTGCGCCAACGGCTTCGAGTACAACCGTCCCGGCACCGTCGGCCGTCCGGTCCCCGGCTTCGAGGTGGAGTTGCGGGACCGGGACGGGCATCCGGTCCCGGAAGGCGCCGAGGGTGAACTGTGGGTGCGCGGGCCGACGGTGACGCCCGGCTATCTGAACCGGCCCGAGGAGACGGACCGTGCCCTGGTCGGCGGCTGGCTGGCCACCCGGGACCGGGCGTGCCGCGAACCGGACGGCACCTACCGGCATCTGGGCCGCGCCGACGACATGGAGATGGTCGGCGGCATCACCGTCTCCCCGCTGGAGGTGGAGGCCGTGCTGCGGACGCATCCGGCGGTGCGGGAGGTCGCGGTCACGGCCGTCCCGGACGGGAACGGCCGCAGCCGGCTGCGCGCCTTCGTCGTCCCCGCCGCAGCCCTGCCGTCCGGGCTGGCGGATGACCTGATCCGGCTGGCCCGGGAGCACCTGGCCGCCTTCAAGGTCCCCCGCAGTGTCAGTTTCGTCCCGTCCCTGCCCCGCACTCCCACCGGAAAGCTCCGCCGTCACCTGGTCCGCAGGGGCGCGTGGTGACCATGTCAGGAAGGAAGGGCTCCATGCCCGAACAACCCCTGCTCGCCGACCGCGGGTTCTATCTCGGCCCGGTGTTCCGGCGGGCGGCCGACCGCCACGGGGCCGTCTTCGTCACGCTGGACCGGCCCCTGGACGTCAATCCGTCCCTGGGGACCGACCTGAGCTATCCCGTGCTGGCCGACGTGGTCGAGGAGCTGTCGGGACGGCTGTGGGAGGCCGGGGTACGGCCCTCGGAGCAGGTGGTCGTACACAAGACGGACAACGTCGACATCGTACTGCTGACCTGCGCGGTCTCCCGGATCGGCGCGGTGCCGGTGCTGCTCTCGCCCGGTCTCGCCGGTCCCGTGGTGGGGCAGTTGCTGGCGCGGTTGCGGCGGCCGTGGCTGATCACCGACCGGGCGAAGCTCCAAGGCCCGCTCCAGGACGTCGAGTTGTCCGGGCTCGTGCGCAGAACCCTCTCCGTGGACGACGCCCCCGGCGCCGAACCGCTGGAGAAGTACGCCGGATCCGAGCCGCCCGCACCCGTACGACTCCATCCCCGGGAGCCCGCCCTGATCACCCACAGCTCGGGCACCACCGGCGTTCCCAAGCTCGCCGTGCACTGCGCGCACACCATGTGGAACCGGCTCGTACCGCAGCAGGCGATGGGCTGGCCCACTCGGGGCGAGACCGCGGCGCTGCACATGTCGTTCGTGCACTCGCGCTTCTACCACCTGCTCGGCGTCCTGCTGCACTTCGGCAGCCCGCTGGTGCTGATCACCGAACCGGACCCGGCGAGTGTGGGGCCACTGCTGGTGCGGCACCGGCCCGGGATCATCGAGACGCACCCCAACACCTTCGTCCTGTGGGAGGAGTTGGCCGACGCGCCGGGGGCACCGCTGTCGCGGGTCAAGGCGTACGGCTCCACGTTCGACGCGATCCACCCGCGGACCGTACGGCGGCTGCTGGGCGCCTCGAGACGGCGTACGCCCTGGCTGATCCAGCTGTACGGGCAGAGCGAGACGGGACCGGTGGCGTTCCAGTGGTTCACCCGGCGCAGTGCCGCCCGCGCGGACGGCCGCCGGGTCGGGATCGGGATACCGGGGTTCACCCGGGTCCGGGTCACGGACGCCGGCGGGAGGCGGGCGGCGCCCGGGACGGCGGGCCGGATCGAGGCCCGCACGAGGGGCCGGATCCTCACCTACCTCGGGGCCCGGGAGCAGTACGAGCGCCAGCTCGACGGCGACTGGTGGCAGATGGGCGACATGGGGTACCGCAGCCGGCTGGGCGTCCTGCATCTGCTCGACCGTGAGATCGACCAGATCGGCTCGGTGCACAGCAATCTGGAGGTGGAGGACGTGCTGATGTCCCGGCTGGAGGAGCTGCGGGAGGTCGTCATCGTGCCCGGCGCGGACCGGGAGCCGGTGCCGGTGGTGTGCGTGCGGGGAGAGCGGCCGCTGGACGCGGGGCGCTGGCGGGAGGCCACAGCCGATCTGCCCGCGATGGCCGAGCCGCGGCAGTGGCGGTTCGAGGAGCTGCCGATGACCGCCACGTGGAAGGTGAAGCGGGTGGAGATCACCCGCATGCTGGCCGAGGGCGCGCGCACGTGAACGAGGTCCTGGTCGTCGGCGCCGGCCCCGTCGGCCTGTCCGCGGCCCTCGCGCTGCGGGCCCGCGGGCTGCCCGTCGTCCTCCTGGAGGCCGACCCCGAGGACCGCGAACGGCCGGGCAGCCGCGCCCTGTTCGTCCACCGGGAGACCCTGCGCCTGCTCGACGGGATGCGGCCGGGCCTCGCCGACGAGATCACCGCGTACGGGCGGACCTGGCAGACCCGGCGCACTGTCTACCGGGGTCGTGAGGTCTACTCCCGAACTCACCCGCCCTCCCCGGGACTCCCGCCCTTCACCAGCCTGCGCCAGGTGGACACCGAACGCTTCCTGCGGGCCGCCTGCGAGCGGGCCGGGGTGGAGTTCGTGTGGGACGCCCGGGTGACGGACGTGCGCAGTACGGCGGCCGAGGTGCACCTGACCGCCGAGGACGGCCGGGTGTGGACCGCCGGGTACGCGGTCGCCGCCGACGGCGCCCGCTCCGCGCTCCGGCGCGGGCTGGACATCGCCATGGAGGGCAGCCACGGGGAGGGCTTCCACGTCGTCGTCGACATCGCCGACATCCCGGGCGCGGAACTGCCGTTGGAGCGGGTCTTCCACTACGAGCACCCGGGGGTGGGCGGCCGCAGTGTGATGCGGGTGCCGTTCACCGGAGGCTTCCAGATCGACCTGCAGTGCCGGGACGACGACCCGCAGGAGGCGTACGGCAGCCCCGAGGCCGCACGCCGGTGGCTGCCCTCGGTCGTGGGCGACGGCTACGCCGAGCGGATCCTGTGGGTGTCGACGTACCGCTTCCTGCGCAAGGTCGCGGCCTCGTTCACCGATCCGCACGGGCGGGTGCTGCTCGTCGGGGAGGCGGCGCATCTCTTCCCGCCGTTCGGGGCGCGCGGTATGAACAGCGGGATCGCGGACGCGGCGGCGGCGGCGAAGGCGGTCGCGGCGGGGACGGCGGAGGCGGTCGCCGACTTCGCCGACGTGCGACGGGCGGCGGCCCTGTTCAACAGTGCGGCCGCCGGGGAGGCGCTGGACCATCTGCGCCCGCGACGGCGGATCGTCCGGGCCAGGCAACGGGCCGCGGCAGCACTCGCACCGGTGCTGCCCTGGTGCGGATCGTGGCTGGAACACGCGCCGTACGGGCCGCGGGGCGGGGCGCCGGTGGCGGCCGGTGGCACGTACTGAGGAGGGGTTCGCGGTGACACAACCGGCGGTCGCGGAAGGGCTGTTGACCTGGACACCGGGCGGTGGCCGGGTGGCGGCGCGGGGTGGGCCCGCGGCGGGGGCCGAGGCCGGCGAACGACCGGCGGGCGGGGCCGAAGGACGGCCGGCGACCGCGGCCGGGATCGGTGGGCGGTTGCTCGTCGCCGACTCCTGGCTGGTGCGGGACGGCCGGGTGCGGGGCTTCGCGCGGCATCGGGAGCGGTTCCTGCGGGCGTGTTCCGAGTGCGGCGGGCCGCCGCCGCGTCGGCTCAGGGAGTTCTGGCAGGACATGACGGCGGCCCTGCCCCGAACGGGCGAATGGTTCCCCCGGGTCGAACTCAGCGCCGGCTCGATGGAGTTGCGGCTGCTGCTGCGGCACGCCCCGCCGCTCGGCTCCGAGGTGCGGGTGTGGGCGGCGGGGCAGTCAGATCCGCGGACCGTGCCCCGCCGCAAGGGGCCCGACCTGGACACCCTGGCCCGCATCCGGCGGCGGGCGTCCGACGCGGGTGCCGAGGAGGCGGTGCTGATCGCGCCGTCCGGTGTGGTGCTGGAGGCGGCCACCGCCAGCGTCCTGTGGTGGGAGGACGACACCCTGTGTCTGCCCCCGCCGCGGCTGCCCGTGCTGCCCGGAGTGACTGTCGGCCTCGTCCAGGAACGGGCCCAGCGCACCGGCATCCGCGTCGCCCACCGCGAGCGGACCGTGGCCGAACTGGACGGCCGTGAGGTGTGGCTGGTCAACGCACTGCACGGAATCCGGCCCGTGACGGGCTGGACGGCCCGCCCGATGCGGGCGGCACCGGCGGTGCGGGCACCGGAATGGCGGACGTGGCTGGACGACGTCATGGAACCGCTGCCGGAGATCTGAATTCAGCTACCACTCATGGGTACGCCGGGGCGCTCCGCAATTTCTCGCGCGAAGCGACCCGGCGCATTGAAAGCTGCCTCAATTCATTGTTTCCGAGTCGGCTGATAATTCCCCGGCACCATCCGGGTCGCGATGGCGATCCGGTTGTAGGCGTTGATGACGGTGGCCGCCCAGATCAGTGCCGCGATCTGCTCCTCGTCGAAGACCTCCGCGGCCTCGGCGTAGACGGCCTCCGGCACGTGTCCGTCGTGCACCAGCGTCACCGCCTCGGTCAACGCCAGTGCAGCGCGCTCCTGTTCGGTGAAGAAAGGGGTCTCCCGCCAGGCGTTCAGGGCGTAGATCCGCTGCTCGGTCTCGCCCTGCGCACGGGCGTCCTTGGTGTGCATGTCGAGGCAGAACGCGCAGCCGTTGATCTGTGAGGCGCGGATCCTGATCAGTTCCAGGAGTTCCGGTTCGACCTTGGCGTCCTGGGCCGCGGAAACGGCGGCGCCGTGCAGGGAGCCCATCGCCGCGGAGACGTCGGGGGTGATTTTCTTGAGGGCCACGCGGGAATTGGAATAACTGTTGCTCATGGGACGACTGTATCGGCTCCGCAGGCGAATTGACGGAAGGAAAGAAAAAAGGCAGATTATCCGGGGAGTGCCGCACACAAGGCGTCCAGTGCCCCCGACCACGCGTGGTCCGGCGGTGTCCCGTACCCCACGACCAGCGCGTCGGGCCGCTCGACGGTCGCCTCCGGATGCCGGTAGCGGTGCAGTCCGTGCACCGCGAGCCCCTGCCAGGCCGCCGCCCGCAGCGCCTCCTGTTCGGTGCCCGGCGGGAGGCGGAGGACGAAGTGCAGGCCGGCCGCGATGCCGGTGGCGTGGACCTGCGGGGCGCGCCGGGCGAGTTCGGCGACCAGCGCGTCCCGGCGGCGCCGGTAGTGCAGCCGGGCCGACCGGACGTGGCGGTCGTATGCGCCGGAGGTGATGAACTCCGCCAGCGTCAGCTGGTCCAGGACTCCGCACGACCAGTCGACGCCGCCCTTGGCCGCGACGACCTCGGCGGCGAGCGACGGCGGCAGCACCAGCCAGCCCAGGCGCAGGCCCGGGGCCAGTGACTTGCTGGCGGTGCCCAGGTAGACCACGTGGCCCGGGTCGAGGCCCTGGAGGGCGCCCACGGGGCGGCGGTCGTAGCGGAACTCCCCGTCGTAGTCGTCCTCGATGATCAGCCCGTCGCTCTGCCGGGCCCAGTCCACCACCGCGGCCCGCCGGTCGGGGTGCAGGGCACCGCCGATCGGGAACTGGTGCGCGGGCGTCAGCAGCACGGCCCGCTCTTCCGCCCCCAACTCCTCGGTGCGCGTGCCGCGTCCGTCCAGTCCCAGTGGTACGGCCCGCAGTCCGGCCCGCTCCAGCAGCCGCCAGTGCACGTCGAGGCCGTACGACTCCACCGCCAGGCTCCCCAGCCCCCGCTTCCGCAGCACCTGGCCGAGCAGCATCAGCCCGTGCGCGATGCCGGAGCAGATGACGATGGAGTCGGGGTGCGTGCGGACCCCGCGGGCCCGGGCCAGGTAGCCGGCCAGGGCGGTGCGCAGTTCGACGCGGCCGCGCGGATCGCCGTAGCCGAGGGCGTCGTACGGAGCGACGGCGAGCGCGCGGCGGGCCGCCTTCAGCCAGGCCGTGCGAGGGAAGGCGGACAGGTCCGGGGTGCCGGGGACGAGGTCGTACATCGGGCGGGACGGTGTACGGCCGCCCGGCGCGGGACCCACGGCCGGGACCGGCACCGGACGTTCCGCCACCCTCGTGCCCGAGCCCTGGCGGGCGGTGAGCCAGCCCTCGGCGACCAGGTCGGCGAAGGCCTCGGCGACCGTGTTGCGGGCGATGCCCAGATCGGCGGCGAGAGCGCGGGAGGACGGCAGTCTCGTGCCGGGGGCGAGGCGGCCGGTGCGGACGGCCTCGCGCAGGGCGTCGGTCAGGCCACGGCGCAGGCCCGGACCGGCCGGTTCGAGATGGAGGTCGACACCCAGAGTGGCCCAAGGTTTCGGCATGGAAGTGGACCATACTCCTGGGCAGCTTGGCTCCTAGGGTCGATGTCATGACCACGAGCGACACGACGACCACCCCGGCCACGACCACCACGACGACCTCCGAGTACGCCCCCGAACAGCCCGCCCGGATGCCCTGGGCCCAACACGTCCCCGAGGTCTACAAGGCGATGATCCGCCTCGACACGGCCGCCAAGCAGGGCCTCGACCCCACGCTGTACGAGCTGGTGAAGATCCGCGCCTCGCAGGTCAACCACTGCGCCTTCTGCATCGACATGCACACCAAGGACGCGCTCGCGGCGGGCGAGAGCGTCGAGCGGATCATCCAGCTCGACGCCTGGGACGAGTCGCGGCGCTTCTACACCGAGAAGGAACTCGCGGCGCTGGAACTGACCGAGGCGGTGACCGTCCTGACGGACGGCTACGTGCCCGACGAGGTGTACGAGAAGGCCGCCAAGCACTTCGAGGAGGCCGAACTGGCGCAGTTGGTCTCCGCGATCGCGGTGATCAACGCGTGGAACCGGTTCGGGGTGACCTTCCGCATGGCCCCGGGGCACTACGAGCCGGGGCAGTACAAGTGAGCCGTACCACGCTCCTGGACCGCGAGGTCGGACAGGCCATGTCCGCGCTCAGCGCCGCCGCGAAGAAAGGGCTCGGCGACCCCGCGCTCGCCGAACTCGTGGTGATCCGCGCCTCGCAGCTCAACCACTGCGCCTTCTGCCTCGACATGCACCTCACCATCGCCCGCAAGCACGGGGTGAGCGAGCGGCAGCTCGATCTGCTGGCCGCCTGGGAGGAGGCCGGGGACGTCTTCGACGAGCGGGAGCGGGCCGCGCTCGCGCTGGCGGAGGCGGTGACCGTGCTGACGGAAGGGTTCGTGTCGGACGCGGTGTACGCGCGGGCCGCCCTGCACTTCGACGAGGTTCGGCTCGCCCATCTCGTGGGGCTGATCGTCGCCATCAACAACTGGAACCGGGTGATGGTCAGCCGCCGGATCCCGCCCGGGGGTTACACGCCATGACCAAGGTGGAGGAGTTTCGTGCGCTGCACCGCGGCCGAGTCCCGGGTGACCCCCTCGTCCTGCCCGGCCCCTGGGACGCGGCCAGTGCCCGCGCGCTCGTCGAGGCGGGCTTCCCGGCACTGGCCACGCCCAGCGCGGGGGTCGCCGCCTGCCTAGGGTACGAGGACAGGGCGACCCCGGCGGACGAGATGTTCGCGGCGGTCGCGCGGATCGTGCGGGCCGTGGACGTGCCGGTGTCCGCCGACATCGAGGGCGGGTACGGGCTCGCGCCGAAGGAGCTGGTGGAGCGGCTGCTGGAGACGGGCGCCGTGGGCTGCAACCTGGAGGACTCCACCGATGGCGTCCTCAAGGACCCGCACGAGCATGCCGACTGGCTCGCCCAGGTGCGGTACGCCGCCGGGGACTCGCTCTTCGTCAACGCCCGCGTCGACACCTTCATCAGGGGTGTCGCCGATCCGGAACAGGCCATCCACCGGGCCGCGCTGTACGTCGCCGCGGGCGCCGACTGCGTCTATCCGATCGGCGCCCCGACGACCGTGCTGCCGCTGCTGCGCTCCGGTATCCAGGGGCCGATGAACGTGTTCGCCGGGCTGGAGGGCGACGGCGAAAGCCCCTCGGCCACCGAACTCGGTGAACTCGGGGCGACCCGCGTCACGTTCGGGCCGGGGCTGCAACGCCGGGCGGACCAGGCACTGCGCGAGATCGCCGCGGATTTGAGGCGGTAGGCGGCGGCTCGCCGGAGAGCCGGTCGCGGGGGGGGGGGGGGGGGGGCGGCAGGGCCGNGGCGGACCAGGCACTGCGCGAGATCGCCGCGGATTTGAGGCGGTAGGCGGCGGCTCGCCGGAGAGCCGGTCGCGGTCGGGGGGTGCCCGCATACAGCAGGGGCACCCCCCGACCGGTCAAGCGTCGGAGTCGAGTCGGGTCGCCTACTTGGGCAGCCACGCCCGCCACGTCGACTCGTGACTCTCGACCCACTTCTTCGCCGCGTCCTGCGGGGACATCTTCTTGTCGGCGATGTCGAGGGAGACCTCGTTCTGGTCGGCCTCGCTCCACTTGAAGTTCTTCAGGAAGGCCGCCGCCTTGCCGCCCCGCTTGGCGAAGTCGGCGTTGAGGTACTTCTGCAGCGGCGTGTGCGGGTACGCGCACTTGATCTTCGTCAGGTCGGCGTCGCAGCCCTCCTTGTACTCGGGCAGCTTCACCTCCGTCATCGGCACCTTCTCGAACAGCCACTGCGGCTTGTACCAGTACGTCAGGAACGGCTTCTGCTCCTTGGCGAACTGCTCGATCTGGGTGATCTGCGCCGCCTCGGAGCCCGCGAAGACGACCTTGTAGTCCAGGCCGAGGTTCTGCACGAGGGCCTTGTCGTTCGTGACGTACGACGGGGAGCCGTCCATCAGCTGCCCCTGGCCGCCGCTCTCCGCGGTGCGGAACTGGTCCGCGTACTTGTTGAGGTTCTTCCAGTCGGTGACGTCCGGGTGCTTCTTCGCGAAGTACGTGGGGACGTACCAGCCGATGTGGCCGGTCACGCCGAGGTCGCCGCCGGACGCGATCGTCTTCTTGTCCTTGACGTACCGCTGCTCCTGCTCCGGGTGGCCCCAGTCCTCCAGGATCGCGTCGACGCGGCCCTGGCTGAGGGCGTCCCAGGCCGGGACCTCGTCGATCTGGACCCGGTCGACGCGGTAGCCCAGCTCGCGCCTGAGCAGGTACTCGGCGACCGCCACGTCCGCCTGGGCGCCCACCCAGCTCTGGACGGAGAGCGTCACGGTCTTGGCGCCCCCCGCGTTGGCGTACGGGGACGCCTGCTTGGTCATGTCGGCGGCGCCGCACCCCGAGAGGGCCAGCAGGGCGCCGACCGCGGTCATGGCGCTCACCGCACGCGTACGTACGCGCATGTCAGGCTCCCTTCTTCGCGTCGTGTTCCCGGCGTGCCGTGGGCTGCGTCACCCGGTCCAGCATCAGACCGAGGCAGACGATGGCGACGCCGCCCACCATGCCCGTCGCCAGGTCGCCCTGCGCGATGCCGAACACGACGTCGTAGCCGAGCGCGCCACCGCCGACCAGGGCGCCGATGACGACGACGGCGAGGACCAGCACGACCGCCTGGTTCAGGGCGAGCAGCAGCGCGGGACGGGCCAGCGGGAGCTGGACCTGGCGCAGTTGCTGCCAGTTGGTGGCGCCGAGCGAGCGCGAGGCCTCCATCGCGGCGGGGTCGACCTGCCGCAGGCCCTGCGTGGTGATGCGGATGACGGCGGGCAGCGCGTAGATGACGGCCGCGGCGACCGCGGGGGCCCGGCCGATGCCGAAGAGGGCGACGACCGGGATCAGGTACACGAACTGCGGCATCGTCTGGAAGACGTCGAGCACGGGGCGAAGGAGCCGTTCGAGGCGGCTGCTCCTGGCCGTCGCGACGCCGATCGCGAAACCGAGGACGAGGGTGACGGCGACGGCCGCGAGGACCTGCGCGAGCGTGTCGAGGGACTTGTCCCACACGCCGAGGACGCCGATGCCGGCCATGGCGAGGACGGCGGTCAGAGCGGTCTGCCAGGTGCCGATCAGCCAGGCGAGGGCCGCGACGACGAGCAGCAGGGACCACCAGGGCAGGTCCTGCAGTCCGTCGCGGACCGGGTCGAGGACCCAGGTGGTGAAGTGCGCGGCCCAGTCGGCGGTGCCGCCGACGACGGGCACGCCGGTGTAGAGGTGGTCGACCATCCAGTCCTTGGCGGTGTTGACCGGCTCGACGATGTCCACCGTCCAGCTCGCCGGCCACTCCAGACGGTCGGCGAACCGCACGGCGAGCGCGACGACGACGGTCACGACGGCGGCCACGGACCAGCCGCGCGCGCCGCGCAGCGGCGAGGTGTCCTCGGCGTGCGCGCCCAGACGCTCACCGGCGGCGCCCGTGACGCGGTCGAGGACCACGGCGAGCAGCACGATCGGGATGCCGGCCGCGAGGGCGGCGCCGACGTCCACGGTCCCGAGCGCCTGGTAGACGCGGTCACCGAGACCGGCACCACCGATCATCGACGCGATGACGGCCATGGAGAGCGCCATCATGATCGTCTGGTTGAGACCGAGCAGGAGCTCCTTGCGGGCCAGCGGGAGGCGGGCCGAGAACAGGCGCTGGCGGGCGGTGGTGCCGAGGGAGGTCACGGCCTCCATCACGCCGCCGTCGGCGCCGCGCAGGCCGAGCGCGGTGAGCCGGGCCATCGGCGGAGCCGCGTACACCACGGTCGCGAGGACCGCGGCGGGCACGCCGACGCCGAAGATCAGGGCGACCGGCAGCAGGTACGAGAAGGCCGGGAGGACCTGCATGGTGTCCAGGACGGGCCGCAGGATGCGGAAGATCCGGTCGCTGAGGCCGGCGGCGAGTCCCATGAGCATGCCGAGCACGACGGCGGCGATGACGGACACGACCATCAGGGCCAGCGTCTGCATGGTCGGCACCCACATGCCGAGCAGCCCGCACACGCCGAACGAGGCGGCCGTGAGGACGGCGAGGCGCACGCCCGCGACCCGCCAGGCGACCAGCGCGGCGCCGGCGACGACACCGGCCCAGCCGCCCGCGAGGAGCACCAGGTAGACGGCGCGCACCGACACCACGATGGCGTTGGAGATGTGTCCCAGGAAGTAGGTGAACAGCCAGTGGCTGTCCCGGTTGTCGATGATCCAGTCGCTGGCCTTGCCGAGCGGCGAGGTCAGGTCGACGGTGAGGGCGTCGGGCCAGGCGCCGGAGGCCCACTTGGCGTTGGCGATCGGCACGAGCACGGCCGCGGCGACGGCGAGCAGCAGGATCTTGCCGACGGCCCGGTGCTTGAGCAGGGCGCCGATTCCCGTATCGCGTACGGGACTTGCTGAGACGGCGGCCATCAGACGACCACCTCGCCGGTGTTTCCCTTCCGGGGGCCGGGTACCCCGGCGACGACGCCGAGCAGTCGCTCGTGGTCGACGACGCCGAGGCAGCGGCCGTCGTCCACGACCCGCACCGGGAAGCCGGAGCGGGTCACCGCCTCGATGGCCTCGGAGACGGTGGCGTCGGGCGCGATGGCCGCTCCCCTGGTCTCCTCGTCGGCGTCGGCGGGCCGCATGGCGGTGCGGACCTTCATGACGTCGGCGCGCGGCACGTCGCGGACGAAGTCGCGCACGTAGTCGTCGGCGGGCGAGCCGACGATCTCCTCGGGGGTGCCGAGCTGCACGATCTCGCCGTCGCGCATCAGCGCGATGCGGTCGCCGAGGCGCAGGGCCTCGTTGAGGTCGTGGGTGATGAAGACCATGGTGCGGCCCTCGTCGCGGTGCAGGCGGATGACCTCCTCCTGCATGTCACGGCGGATCAGCGGGTCGAGCGCGCTGAACGGCTCGTCGAAAAGCAGGACCTCGGGGTCGACGGCGAGCGCGCGGGCCAGGCCGACGCGCTGCTGCTGGCCGCCGGAGAGCTGACCGGGCTTGCGCTGCTCCAGTTCCTCGAGGCCGACCTTGGCGACGACTGCTTGCGCCTTGGCGCGTCGCTCGGCCTTGCCGACGCCCTGGATCTCCAGGCCGTACCCCACGTTGTCGAGGACGGTGCGGTGCGGAAGCAGGCCGAAGTGCTGGAAGACCATGGAGGCGCGGTTCCTGCGCAGTTCGCGCAGGCGGCCCTTGTCCATGGCGAGCACGTCCTCGCCGTCGATCGCGACGGCGCCGGAGGTCGGCTCGATGAGCCGGGTCAGACAGCGCACCAGCGTGGACTTGCCGGAGCCGGACAGGCCCATCACGACGAAGACCTCGCCCTTGCGGACGTCGAAGGAGACGTCCTTGACGGCGGCGGTGCAGCCGGTGCGCTCGCGCAGTTCGGCGGGCGAGAGGGCGGCCAGTTCCGGGTCGGCGGGGATCTGGTCCGCCTTGGGGCCGAAGACCTTCCACAGGCCCTCGACGGAGAACACGGGATCCTCGCTCGCCGGCGTAGTCGGCTGCGTAGCCATGGTCGTAGTCATCACGCACCACCTCCAAGGAGGTCGACGGCCCGTTCCCCGACCATCAACACCCCGATCATCGGGTTCACGGCCGGCATGGTCGGGAAAACGGACGCGTCGGCGATACGGATGCCGTCCAGTCCGCGGATCTTCAACTCGGGGTCCACGACGGCCGACCGGTCGTCGGCGGCTCCCATCCGGCAGGTCCCCGCCGGGTGGTACACGGTGTGCGCGACCTTGCGGGCGTACTCGCTCAGCTCCTCGTCGCCCGTGACCTGCGGGCCCGGGGCCACCTCGCGCTTGAGCCAGCCGGCGAGCGGCTCGGTCGTGGCGATCTCACGGGCGATCTTGATGCCGTCGACGAGGGTGCGGCCGTCGTAGTCGTCCTCGTCGGTGAAGTAGCGGAAGTCGAGGGCCGGCTTGACCGACAGGTCGGCGCTGGTCAGGAACAGGCGGCCGCGGCTCTTCGGCTTGGGGATGTTCGGGGTCATCGAGACGCCGAAGGGCGGGCGTTCGTAGCCGAGGCGCTCCGGGTTGTCCGTGAAGGGGATCTGGTAGAAGTGGAACATCAGGTCGGGGCCCGCGTGTTCGGGGTCGCGGCGCACGAACAGGCCCGCGTCGGAGTCCATCGCGGAGTTCTCCGGGATGGGGCCGTTGGTCTCCCAGACGATCACCGACTCGGGGTGGTCGAGCAGGTTCTCGCCGACGCCCGGCAGGTCGTGCAGGACGGGGATGCCGAGCGCTTCCAGGTCGGCCTTCGGGCCGATGCCGGAGTGCAGCAGCAGGCGGGGCGAGTCGACGGCGCCCGCGCACAGCAGGACCTCGTTGCGGGCCTTGACGAGGATCTCCTCGCCGTCCTTCGTGCGCACGTGCACGCCCTCGGCGCGGGTGCCGTCGAACTGCAGCTTGTACGCCCAGGTCTCCAGCATGAGGTGGAGGTTGGGCCGTTCGTCCATCACCGGGTGCAGGTACGCCACCGACGCGGAGGAGCGCTTGTTGTTCTCGGGGTGGTAGGCGAGGTCGAAGAAGCCGACGCCGTCGTTGAACGGCTTCTTGTTGAAGCCCTCGACGCGGGGGACGTCGAGCGCCTTCTGGGCCGCGTCGACGAAGTCGCGGGCGATGGCGTTGCGGTCCTTCTCGTCGACCGGGACGATGTTGTTCTTCAGCCGCGCGAAGTACGCCTCCATCGGCACCGCGCCCCAGCCCTTGGCGCCGGCCGCCTCCCACTCGTCCCAGTCGGACGGCAGCGGCTTGAAGGCGATCAGGGTGTTGTGCGAGGAACACCCGCCGAGGACGCGGGCCCGGCTGTGCCGGATGTGGGAGTTGCCGCGTGGCTGCTCGGTGGTCGGGTAGTCGTAGTCGAGGTCGCCGCCGAGCAGGCCCATCCAGCGGCGCAGGGTCAGGACGTCGTCTCTGTCCACGTCGCTCGGGCCGCCTTCGATGACGGCGACGGTGACGTCGGGGTTCTCGGTGAGGCGGGAGGCGATGACGGATCCCGCGGTGCCGCCGCCTATCACGACGTAGTCGTACTCGTGCTGGTGCATGGGAGGTACTCCAGGGGCTTGCGAGGGAGGGAGGTCAGCCGGCGAACCAGCGGACGGGCTTGGGCGCGAGGTTCTGGTAGACGTGCTTGGTCTCGCGGTACTCGGCGAGTCCGGCGGGGCCCAGTTCGCGGCCCGTCCCGCTCTTGCCGAAGCCGCCCCACTCCGCCTGGGGGAGGTAGGGGTGGAAGTCGTTGATCCAGACCGTGCCGTGCCGCAGTCGGCCCGCGACCCTGCGGGCCCGGCCGGCGTCGGTGGTCCAGACGCCGCCGGCGAGGCCGTACTCGGTGTCGTTGGCGAGGGCGACCGCCTCGTCCTCGGTGCGGAAGGTCTCGACGGTGAGGACGGGGCCGAAGACCTCCTCGCGTACGACCTTCATCTCGCGGTGGCAGTGGTCGAGGACGGTCGGCTCGTAGAAGTAGCCGTTCTCGGGCCTTTCCGGGGACGGCGCGGGCCGCTTGCCGCCGGAGCGCAGCACCGCGCCCTCGGCGAGCGCGGAGGCGACGTACGACTCCACCTTGGCGCGCTGCTGTTCGGAGACGAGCGGGCCGCACTCGACGCCGTCGGCGGTGCCGCGGCCGAGGCGGACACGGTCCGCCCGGCGGGCGAGTTCGGCGACGAAACGGTCCCGGACGCTCTCCTCGACGATGAGGCGGGCGCCCGCCGAGCAGACCTGGCCGCTGTGGATGAAGGCCGCGTTGAGGGCCTGGTCGACGGCGGTGTCGAAGGCCTCTTCGGTGGCGCAGGCGTCGGCGAAGACGACGTTGGGGTTCTTGCCGCCGAGTTCGAGGGCGACCTTCTTGACGCTCGGGGCGGCGGCCTGGGCCACCTTCGTGCCGCTGACCAGGCCGCCGGTGAAGGAGACGAGGTCGACGTCGGGGTGCTCGGCGAGCCGGGCGCCGACCGAGTGGCCGGGGCCGGTGACGATGCCCGCGACTCCGGCGGGCAGGCCGGCCTCGGCCAGCAGGTCGATCAGGGCGACGGTCGTCAGCGGGGTGATCTCGCTCGGCTTGACCACGAAGGTGTTGCCGGCCGCGAGCGCCGGGGCGATCTTCCAACTGGCCTGGAGGAGCGGGTAGTTCCAGGGCGTGATCAGCGCGCACACGCCGAGGGGCTCGTGCACGACCACGCTGTGGATGTCGGGCGAGCCCGCGTCGACGACCCGGCCCGGGGCCTCGGCGGCGACGAGGTCGGCGAAGTAGCGGAAGGCGTCGGCGACGCAGTCGATGTCGACGCGGCCCTCCTCGACGGTCTTGCCCGCGTCCCGGCTCTCCAGCAGACCGAGTTCTTCGCGGTCGCGTACGAGAAGATCGGCGACGCGGCGCAGCAGTGCGGCGCGTTCGGCGACGGGGGTGCGCGGCCAGTCGCCGTGGTCGAAGGCCTGCCGGGCGGCCGCGACCGCCAGGTCGGTGTCCTTCTCGTCGCCCTCCGCGACCAGGGCGAACGGCAGGGCGTCCGCGGGGTCGATGATCTCGCGCGTGGCGCCGGAGACGGCTTCAAGCCACTCCCCGTCCACGTGGATGGTCTTCCGCGCCTGGAGTTCTGGTGTGTCCGCCATGATCGGGTTTGCCTTCCGTTCCTGTTCAGTGCCCCTGTGTCACACACATGTCACTCACCGGGACCGTGAGCGCCTGCCCTTGCGCGGCGATTGCATGCGCAATCCATGGCTGAAAGTGGGCCGCGTCACTGAACATGCGGGCAAATGGGGCGAACCGTACGCTGAGTCATGGTGTGCGAGTGAGGCGCGCCACGGAGGTGACGTCATGGCCTCGAAGGCGGTGGTCCGCGCGGCGGCGAGCGCCGCCCTGCTCCTCGCACCCGCCCTCGTCGCGGCGGGCGACGCCGACGACCTGAGCGCCCGGCAACTCGCGACGCGGGCGAAGGACAACCTCCTCGCCGCCGAGTCCGTCCACCTGAAACTGACGGACCGCGGCGCGGCCGCGAGCGCCGCCAAGACCCAGCCGACCTCGATGGACCTGGCACTCGACAAGGACGGCAACTGCGTCGGCACCTTGGAGATGGGCTCGAACGGCGGCAGCGTCGAGATCGTCAAGCAGGGCGCGGAGGTGTGGATGAAACCGGACACCGCGTTCTGGAAGGCCCAGGTGCCCGGCGGCGAGGGCGACGCGGTGGCCGAGCTGTTCGAGAACCGCTACATCCACGGCTCCACGAAGGACGCTTTGCTCAAGGGCATGGCCGACACCTGTGACCTGGCCGCCTTCCAGAAGGACCTCGACACTCCCGACCCCTCCGGCAGGGCCGCACTGACCAAGGGCGACGAGACGACGCTCGACGGCACGAAGGTGATCCCGCTGAAGGGCACGGAGGACGGCAGCCGCACGACCCTGTACGTCACGTCCGACTCCCCGCACCGCCTGGTCTCGGCCACGCAGCAGGGCGGCGGAACCGACCTGACGCTGACCTTCACGGACTACGACAAGCCGGTCCCGACGAAGACGCCCTCGGCCGACGACACGGTGGACGTCGAAAAGCTCCAGGACGAACTGCAGAGCATCTGAGCCGGCCGGGTGCGGGTCAGTCGATGTCGAACGAGCTCGACGCCGGTGCGCACTGTCCGAGCGGCGGGCAGAACCAGTCCAACGCCGTGGTGAGCAGCTCCAGTTCGTCGTCCCGGCCGTCGGCTTCGGCGCCGTATGCGGCGATGGCGTAGATGTTGCCGTCCGGCGCCACGAACCGCTCGTCGTAGACGTGCCAGGTGCCGACGTCCGGCTCGCCCTTGATGGTGTCGGCGAGGTACTCCAGCCGTGTNGTATGCGGCGATGGCGTAGATGTTGCCGTCCGGCGCCACGAACCGCTCGTCGTAGACGTGCCAGGTGCCGACGTCCGGCTCGCCCTTGATGGTGTCGGCGAGGTACTCCAGCCGTGTGCCCGTGAACCCGCTGTCGTCGTCGAGGTTCTGCCGGGACAACTCCTCGAACCCGGCCGGCTTGGGGGTGTCCTCCGACAGATACAGGTCGAACGACGCGTCCGGCGACTCCTCGGACACCTGGTAGACCTGCAGCCGGCGTTCGCTGTCGGCACTGCGGTAGTTGACGACGGCGATCCCGAACTGGGAGTCCACCGTGGTCCGCGCCCACCCCTCGGGTATCGCGATCCGGAACCCCTCGGTGTCCTCGTACTCCTCGTATCCGGCGGGGAGTTCGGGTGCGGAGACGGTGGGCGACGCCGACTCCTCGGTGGGCGTGGGGCTCGGGTCGTCCTGCTGCGAGACCTCGCCCGTCGGGGACGGCGACCCGCTCCCGGCGACCGCCGGCTCGTCGTCCCCGCCCCGGACGACCAACGTCAGCACCAGGCTCACGGCGACACCGACGGCGGCCGCCCCGATCAGCACGGACCACACGAGCCGCCTGCTCATGCCGCGGGCGGGGGCTGCCGAGGCGGTCTGATCGACGGGCGGCCAGGAACCACTGGGCCACTGGGCCGGAGGCCACGCTCCGCCGCCGCCGACGTCCTGGGCCGCCGCGGGCACCTCGCCGCCCGCCGCCTGCGTCGGGGGCCACGCCGTCGCCCCGCCGTCATGGCCCGCCGCCTCCTGGGCCGCCGGTTCGGGC
>NZ_JBXEJE010000083.1:0-23115 GCF_056820935.1 Streptomyces sp. Q2
GTCCGGCGGAGGGCTGCGGGCGCAGGCCGGCCGCCTCCGCCTCGGCCGCTGTCGCGCCCGTGCTCCCCCGCTGCGCCCCGGCCGCCCCGTGCTGTCGCGCCGTGCGCGGGGAGAGCGCGCGGAAGGTCATGGTGCCGTCGTCGTCGCGGGGGGCGCCGGGGCTCGGGACGCCGGGAGTCGCGGGGGGCGTACGGCCTGTCGTGCCCTGGCCGGAGCCGTCGGCGGAGTTGCCGGCCGCCGGTCCCCCCGGGCCCGCCGTGGCGCGGCGGAAGACGAACGTGTTGCCGGAGGCGACGTCGCTCCCGCCCTTCTCGGCGGGCGGGCTCGTCGCCGTGCCGTCCGTGGCGGCGGAGCGGTCGTCCGGCTGGGCCGGGCCATCGCCGGGCTGTGCGGCATGCGGCAGCCTCGGGTCGGCACCCTGCGGGGCACCCTGCGCGCCCTGCGGTGCGGCCTGCGGCGAGCCCCACGAGACGCGGCGGTCCTGGTCGCCGCCGAAGCCCGACTGGCGGGAACGGTCGGCGCCCCAGGCGGACGCGGGCTCGGGCCGGCTGCCGTGCTGGGCCTCGGCCGCGGAGGACGGGCCGCCGCCGGAGCCCTCGGCCGGGTCCTCGTCGAAGAAGTGTGGGCCGGTCTCCTCGACCGGGGCCCGGCCGGGGTCGGACGCCGGCTGGGCGCCCGACGGTGGGGCGAGCGGCTCGCCGTCCGCGGGGGCCGGGCGGCTGGTGCCCGGAACCCAGGCGGCACCGTTCCAGTACCGGACATATCCAGGAATGGACGGGTCCGGGTAATACCCATCGCGGGGCCTGTCGTCACCGGGGGCCGGGGTTGGGGCGCTCATGTCCGTCGTCCCGTATCTGCTCGGGGGTCAGCTGGGGGCCTCCACATCTATCAGACCGGCGCAACCCCCACCGCCAGTCCC
Organism: Streptomyces sp. Q2; assembly: GCF_056820935.1. Taxonomy (NCBI): domain Bacteria; kingdom Bacillati; phylum Actinomycetota; class Actinomycetes; order Kitasatosporales; family Streptomycetaceae; genus Streptomyces; species Streptomyces sp. Q2. The sequence goes on from NZ_JBXEJE010000083.1 coordinate 920, forward strand.
ACCGGACCCACTCCTTTTGAGCACCCTCGTGAGGCTGCCGGGAAAAAATTCCGCGAATTCGCGTAATGCTGCGGGCCCCGCCCCCTCTCCACTCGTACGAGCCCACCACAGGGCCCCCGCAAGAGGCGCGAGAGAGGAAACCCGTCATGGACCACACCGTCGTGGAGCGCGAACTCGAACTCAGGCTCATCCTGTCGCCGGAGCGCAGCATCCCGGTCCCGGCCCTGCTGAGCTACCACTGCGACGACCCGTACGCCGTCCACATCACCTTCCACATCAACTCCGACCACCCGGTGAACTGGACGTTCGCCCGCGAACTCCTCGTGGAGGGGGTGTTCCGGGCGTGCGGGCACGGGGACGTGCGGGTGTGGCCGGCCAAGGTGGGCAGGCGCAGCGTCGTCCTGATGGCGCTGAGTTCACCTGATGGTGACGCCCTCCTGGAGGCCCCGACCCCCCAGGTGTCCGCCTGGCTGGAGCGGACGCTGAGGGCGGTGCCCCCGGGGGCCGAGGGTGAGCAACTCGGTATCGACGAGGCGCTCGACCAGTTGCTCGCCCAGTGAACGTGCCGAGGGGACACCGAGGGAACGGGGATCAGAACAGCTTGCCCGGGTTCAGGATGCCCAGCGGGTCGAAGGCCACCTTGATCGCCCGTTGCATCTCCACGCCCACCGGACCGATCTCGCGGGCCAGCCACTCCTTCTTCAGGACGCCGACGCCGTGTTCGCCGGTGATCGTGCCGCCGAGTTCCAGGCCGAGGGCCATGATCTCGTCGAAGGACTCGCGGGCGCGCCGGGACTCGTCGGGGTCCTGGGCGTCGAAGCAGACGGTCGGGTGGGTGTTGCCGTCGCCGGCGTGGGCGACGACGCCGATGGTGAGCTGGTACTTCTCGGCGATCCGCTCGGTCCCCTCCAGCATCTCGCCGAGCCGCGACCGGGGCACGCACACGTCGTCGATCATCGTCGTGCCCTTGACCGCCTCCAGGGCGGTGAGGGACAGCCGCCGTGCGTGAAGGAGGAGTTCGGACTCGGCCGCGTCGTCGGCCGGGACGACCTGGGTGGCGCCCGCGGCCTGGCACAGCGCGCCGAGGGCGGCGAGGTCGGCGGCCGGGTCGGCCGTGTCGAAGGCGGCCAGCAACAGGGCTTCGGTGCTCTGAGGCAGGCCCATGTTCGCGAGGTCGTTGACGGCCTTGACCGTCGTACGGTCCATCAGTTCGAGGAGGGACGGCACGTGACCGGCGGCCATGATCCGGCACACGGCCTCGCAGGCGGCTGCCCCGGACGCGAACTCGGCGGCCAGCACCAGCTGCTCGGGCGGCTGCGGCCTGAGCGCCAGGATCGCCCGTACGACGATGCCGAGGGAGCCCTCGGAGCCGACGAAGAGGCGGGTCAGGTCGTACCCGGCGACGCCCTTCGCCGTGCGGCGGCCGGTGGACATCAGGCGGCCGTCGGCGAGGACGACGTCGAGCCCGAGGACGTACTCCGCGGTCACCCCGTACTTCACGCAGCACAGCCCGCCGGAGGCGGTGCCGATGTTGCCGCCGATCGTGCACATCTCCCAGCTGGAGGGGTCCGGTGGGTAGGAGAGGCCGTGTTCGCCCACCGCGCGGGAGAGCGTGGCGTTGACGACACCCGGTTCGACGACGGCGATGCGGTCGACCGGGTTGATCTCCAGGATCCGGTCCATCCTGGTCAGGGACAGCACGATGCAGCCGTCGGAGGCGTTGGCCCCGCCCGACAGGCCCGTGCGGGCGCCCTGCGGGACGACCGGGACGCGCAGCTCGGTGGCGGTGCGCATGACGTGCTGGACCTGTTCGACCGTGCGAGGCAGCACGACCACCGCCGGGACGCCGGCCGGGCAGAAGCTGGCCATGTCGTTGGCGTAGGAGGCCGTGACGTCCGGGTCGGTGAGGACCGCCTCGGCGGGCAGGCCGCCGAGCAGACGGTCGACGAGGTTGCCGGTCACTTCGTCGCGCGGCCCTTCGATACGGCTCATGATCACAGCTTGACACCGGGGGCCATCGGTGTGAACCCCGTGTACGGCAGCCGCCGCATGGCGGATGGCGGTCTTCGTATTGACGCACAGTGAGCGCCATGGAGAACCAGCGGGAGACTCCGGAGCGGGCCCCGGAGGAAGCGGCTGTGCGGCGCCCGTGGCTCGACAGGCGGGTGCTGATCGTCTCGGTCGCCGGGTGCGCCGTGCTCGGCGGGGTGCTGATGCTGCTGCCCTGGGAGCGGACGGCGACGCGGGCTCCCGCGCCGGCCCCGGGGGCGCAGGCACTGACGGCGGTCACGGCCGGGGTGCCGGCCGCGCTGCCCGACCTGGCGGAGCTGATCGACGATCGCGAGACCCGTGTGCGGGCGCATCCCCGGGACGCGCAGTCCTGGGCGGTGCTCGGGTCGGCGTATGTGGAGCAGGGGCGGCGCACCGCGGACCCCGGGTACTACCCGCGGGCCGAGAAGGCGCTGCGGACCTCGCTCAGGGTCGCCGCGAAGGGGAACACCGAGGCCCTGGGAGGTCTCGCGGCCCTCGCGAACGCGCGCCGGGACTTCCGGGCGGCGCGGACGTGGGCGGAGGCCGCCCGGAAGCTGCAGCCCGGGCGGTGGACGACGTATCCGCTGCTGATCGACGCCCACACCGGCCTCGGCGACTACAAGGCCGCTCATGCCGCCCTGGAGCGGCTGCTGGAGCTGCGGTCCGGGCCGGCCGTGATGGCGCGGGCCGCGGCCGTCTACCGTGACCGGGGCTGGCGTGAGGACGCCGCCGCCCAGCTCGCGGACGCGGCGGCGGGGGCCGAGGCACCGGCCGAGCAGGCGGCGTACCTGGAGCGGGCGGGGCAGCTGGCGTGGGAGCGCGGCGACCGCGAGGTCGCGCTGCGGCACTTCCGGGAGGCGGTGCGCGTCGACCCCGACCAGCGGGCCGCGCAGGCCGGGCAGGGGCGGGCGCTGGCGGCACTGGGCCGGCCGACGGAGGCGCTGAACGCGTACCGGGCGGCCCTCGCCAAACAGCCGTGCCCTCAGTACGCCCTGGAGCTGGGCGAGTTGTACGAGTCGCTCGGACTGAGGCAGGCCGCGCGGGTGCAGTACGACCTGCTGCGGGCGCGGGTGCGTGACGCGGCCGTCGGCGGGGCCGACGAGGAGCTGGTGCTCGGGCAGTTCGAGGCGGACCACGGCGATCCCCGGGTGGCGGTGGGGCGGTTGCGGGCCGAGTGGGCCCGCCAGCCGGGGATCGCGGTGGCCGACGCGCTGGGGTGGGCGCTGCACCGGGCCGGGGAGCACGAGGAGGCGCTGCGGTTCGCCGTGGCGGCGACGGACAAGGCGAAGGGGGGTGGCGTACGCAGTGCGCTGTTCGCGTACCACCGGGGCATGATCGAGCGGGAGTTGCGGCGGCAGGGGCCCGCGCGGCGGCATCTGGAGGAGGCGCTGCGGATCAATCCGTACTTCTCGGCGGTGCGGGCGCGGGCGGCCCGGGCGGCGTTGGCGGAGTTGGGTGAGCCGTCGGCGGACGAGCTGCCGGTGATGGACGCGAAGGCCGGGTGAGCCGTCAGGTCAGGGGCTTGTAGTAGATCGAGAACTTGCGGGCGCCGGGCGCGCCCGAGGCGAGTCCCAGGCACAGCCGGGGCTCGGGGGTCGGGCGGATCGCGAGGCCCTCCGGTTCCCGGTAGTCGAGGGAGTGGCCGGCTCCCGTGCGCTGTTGCTGGACCAGCTTGCCGGTGCGGAGGTCGAGGCAGGACAGGTACGCGTTGCCGCGTTCGGCGGGCGGGTTGGTGCTGTCGTCGTAGGCCGTGCCGGCGAGTTGGTAGACGTGGTCGCCGTGCAGGGCCCACCCCTGGAACGCGATCGCGGGGTCGGGGTGTGCGCCGGACTGGGGGATGTCGGCGATCGGTTCGGAGTAGTCGCGGGCGGCGAAGGCGTCGAGGTCCCAGACGCGGTAGCGGGGCTTGCCGCCCATGCGGTGGCGTACGGCGATCCGGTTCGAGACCGGGCAGATGGAGGGCTGGTTGCTGGTGGAACCCGGTATCGGCTTGCGTATCTTGACGTCCTCACCGGTGCGGACGGCCCCGTCGACGAAGCGGAAGCGGGTGACGCCGCGGCCGTAGCCGCCGTGGGATTCGGCCTCGGTCCAGATCCAGACGGTGCCGTCGGTGGCGTGCTGCACGCCCATGCTCACGCCGTGTCCGAAGCCGTGCAGGTACATGTGGCCGAGGCGGTTGCCGTCGTAGTCGAGCTTGTTCAGGCACAGGTTGCCGGCGGCGCCGCCGCCCCGTCTGACCTGAAGGACGTACAGCCGTTTGTGCACTTCGTCGAAGGCGAAGGACTGCAGGACCGTGGACTCGCGTAACGATCCCTTCTTCCACAGCCAGCGGACGGCCGGCGCGGCCAGGTCGATGCGTTCGTCCACGGTCCCCCCTGATACCGGCGGGGTCCAGGTCCGTCCCTAGAGGTTGCCCCGCTTCGCCTGCTCACGTTCGATCGCCTCGAAGAGCGCCTTGAAGTTGCCCTTGCCGAAGCCCATCGAGCCGTGTCGTTCGATCAGTTCGAAGAATACGGTCGGCCGGTCCTGGACCGGCTTGGTGAAGATCTGCAGAAGATAGCCGTCCTCGTCGCGGTCCACCAGGATCTTCAGCTCACGCAGGGTCTCGACGGGGACGCGGGTGTCGCCGGCCCACTCGCCGAGGGTGTCGTAGTACGAGTCGGGGGTGTCGAGGAACTGCACCCCGCCCGCGCGCATCGTCCGTACCGTGGCGACGATGTCGTTCGTGTTGAGCGCGATGTGCTGGACGCCGGCGCCGCCGTAGAACTCCAGGTACTCGTCGATCTGGGACTTCTTCTTGGCGATCGCGGGCTCGTTGATCGGGAACTTGACCTTGAGGGTGCCGTCGGCGACGACCTTCGACATCAGCGCGCTGTACTCGGTCGCGATGTCGTCGCCCACGAACTCCTTCATGTTCGTGAAGCCCATGACCTTGTTGTAGAAGCCGACCCAGTCGTTCATCCGGCCGAGCTCGACGTTGCCGACGCAGTGGTCGATCGCCTGGAAGGTGCGCTGGGCGGGCGGCTCGACGATGGGGGTGGCGGTGACGTATCCGGGCAGGTAGGGGCCGTCGTAGCCGGTCCGCTCGACGAGCGTGTGGCGGGTCTCGCCGTAGGTGGCGATCGCGGCGAGGACGACCGTGCCGTGCTCGTCCTTCAGCTCGTACGGCTCGGCGACCGGGCGGGCGCCGTGCTCGATCGCGTAGGCGAACGCGGCGCGCGCGTCCGGGACCTCGATGGCGAGGTCGACCACGCCGTCGCCGTGCTCGGCCACGTGCTGGGCGAGGAAGTGGCCCCAGGGGGTGGCGGGCTTGATGACGGAGGTGAGGACGAAGCGGGCGGAGCCGTTCTCGAGCACGTACGAAGCGGTCTCGCGGCTGCCGTTCTCCGGTCCGGAGTACGCGACCAGCCGCATGCCGAAGGCGGTGGAGTAGTAGTGCGCCGCCTGCTTGGCGTTGCCCACGGCGAAGACGACNGTCTCGCGGCTGCCGTTCTCCGGTCCGGAGTACGCGACCAGCCGCATGCCGAAGGCGGTGGAGTAGTAGTGCGCCGCCTGCTTGGCGTTGCCCACGGCGAAGACGACCGCGTCCATTCCCTTGACCGGGAAGGGGTCGGCCTGCCGGGCGGTGTCGGGAGTGTGGTGTGTGGTCTGCGTCATGCCGGAAGCCTCACCCGTCGAAGCAAGGTGCGCAATAGTTTGCGAATATGCTGGGCAATGTGCTCAGTGCAGTGCCCGTTCCTGCGGGCCTTCTGTACAGGATGACCAGCGCCGGGAGGCTGTCGTGGGGACGACCGACGGAATCGACGGGCTCGACGGACGGATCATCGTGCTGCTGGCGCGGGAGCCGCGCATCGGGGTGCTGGAGATGTCCCGGCGGCTCGGGGTGGCGCGCGGGACCGTGCAGGCGCGCCTCGACCGGCTTCAGTCGAATGGCGTCATCCGCGGATTCGGTCCGCAGGTGGACCCGGCGGCGCTCGGCTACCCGGTCACCGCCTTCGCCACGCTGCAGATCCGGCAGGGGCAAGGGGCCGACGTGCGGGCACACTTGGCGACCGTGCCGGAGGTGCTGGAGCTGCACACCACCACCGGCAGCGGGGACATGCTGTGCCGGCTGGTGGCCCGCTCCAACGCCGATCTCCAGCGGGTCATCGACCGGGTTGTCGGTTTTGATGGGATCGTCCGGGCCTCCACCGCGATCGTCATGGAGAACCCCGTTCCGCTGCGGATCATCCCGCTCGTGGAGCAGGCGGCGGAGGACCGGGAACGATCCTGACGGCGACCTGGGGTGAGCGCTGGTGAACTTCTGGGAGTACCTCGGCAACCGCCACCAGCAACTCCTGACGGATGCCTACCAGCACGCGAGCGCCGTCTTCCAGTGCATGGTCGTGGCGACCCTGCTCGGGGTCCTGATCGGCGTCGCCACCTATCGCAGCGAGTGGGCCGGCGCTCTCGCGACGATGACCACCTCGACCATTCTGACCATCCCGGCGCTCGCGATGATCGGTCTGCTCATCCCCGTCGTGGGCCTGGGCGTTCCGCCCACGGTGATCGCCCTGACCCTGTACGGGCTGCTGCCCGTCGTGCGCAACGCGATCGTCGGCCTGCGCGGGGTCGACCCCTCGCTGGTGGACGCGGCGAAGGGCATCGGCATGTCCCGGCTGACGCGGCTGACGCGGGTCGAACTGCCGCTGGCCTGGCCGCCGATCCTGACCGGGATCCGGGTCTCGACGCAGATGCTGATGGGCATCGCGGCGATCGCCGCCTACGCCTCCGGACCCGGCCTCGGCAACGTGATCTTCCGCGGTCTCGGCTCCCTCGGCAGCAAGAACGCGCTGAACCAGGTGCTCGCGGGCACGCTCGGGATCATCATCCTGGCCCTGCTGTTCGACGCCGCGTACGTCCTGCTCGGACGGCTGACCATTCCCAGGGGGATCCGTGTCTGAGACAGCCACGAGCGGGGCGACAGCCACGAGCGGGACGACAGCCACGAGCGGGACGACAGCCACGAGCGGGACGACGACCGGCGCCACCATCGAGCTGGAGAACCTCACCAAGCGGTATCCCGGCAGTCCCGGCCCCGCCGTCGACAACGTCAGCATGGAGATCAAGGCGGGCGAGATCGTCATCTTCGTCGGCCCGTCGGGATGCGGGAAGTCCACGACGCTCAAGATGATCAACAGGTTGATCGAGCCGACCGGTGGCCGCATCCGCATCAACGGCGAGGACGTCACCGACATGGACCCGGTGAAGCTGCGCCGCAAGATCGGGTACGCGATCCAGGCCTCCGGCCTCTTCCCGCACATGACCGTCGCCCAGAACATCGCGCTCGTACCGAAGATGATCGGCTGGCCGAAGGAACGGATCAGGAACCGGGTCGAAGAGATGCTCGACCTGGTCGGACTCGACCCCGGCGAGTTCCACGGCCGCTACCCCCGACAGCTCTCCGGCGGTCAGCAGCAACGCGTGGGCGTGGCGCGGGCCCTCGCCGCCGATCCGCCCGTGCTGCTGATGGACGAACCGTTCGGCGCGGTCGACCCGATCACCCGCGACCACCTACAGGACGAGCTGATCCGGCTCCAGCACGAACTGCACAAGACGATCGTCTTCGTCACGCACGACTTCGACGAGGCGATCAAGATCGGCGACCGGATCGCCGTGTTGCGCGAACGCTCGCACATCGCCCAGTTCGACACCCCGGAAGCCATCCTCACCAACCCGGCGGACGACTTCGTCTCCGGGTTCGTCGGCGCGGGCGCGGCCCTCAAGCGGCTCAACCTCTCCCGCGTACGGGACGTGGAGATCACCGACTACCCGACGGTGACCGTCGACGACCCGCTCCAGGAGATCTTCGGCAAGCTCCGCTCCAGCATGACGAACGAGATCCTGCTGCTCGACCAGCGGGGCCGGCCCTACAAGTGGCTCAGGCGCGGCGATCTGATGCGCGCGAAGGGCTCGCTGGCCCGTGCCGGGACGCTGGTGAGCGACACGGTGACCAGGGACGCCACCCTGCGGGACGCGCTGGAGGCGGTGCTCACCGACAGCTCGGGGCGGGTCGCGGTCACCGGGCGGCACGGCGCGTACACGGGCGTGGTCGACGTGGAGACGCTGATGGACTCCGTGCACGACCTGCTGGAGGCGGACCGGCTGGAGGCGATGGCGCACCGGCACGACCTGGAGGAGCTGCGGGCCGCCCAGACGCACGCCGAGCAGGAGGGCGACGGAGGGGGGAAGAAGGCGTGACCACCGCCGAGCTGGACGAAGAGGGCCGTCAAGAGGTCGATGCCGAAGCCGAAGCCCCTCCGCCGCCGCCGGGCCCCCTGAAGCCACGCGTCACCTGGCAGAAGCTGACGTTCCTGCCCGCCGTCCTCGTCGCCGTGCTGCTGGCGACCTGGCTGTGGTTCCGGCAGGCGGACCTCGACCCGATCTCCGAGAACGCGCTGTCGAACGGCCAGGTGTCGAAGGCGCTGTGGCAGCAGATCGAACTCGTGGCGATCTCGACCTTCTTCGTACTGATCATCGCGATCCCGCTGGGGATCCTCCTGACCCGGCCGGCCTTCCGGAAGGCGACCCCGGTGGCGATGGCGTTCGCCAACATGGGCCAGGCGACCCCGGCGATCGGCCTGCTCGCCCTGCTGGTCGTCTGGCTCGGCACGGGCCAGAAGGCGGCCCTGATCGGCATCGTCGCGTACGCCGTGCTCCCGGTGCTGTCGAACACGATCGCCGGCCTGAAGGCGAACGACCCGACGCTGCTGGAGGCGGCCCGCGGCATCGGCATGTCCCCCGCGGGAGTGCTCACGAGGGTGGAGCTGCCGCTCGCCGTCCCGCTGATCCTCGCGGGCGTCCGCACGGCCCTGGTCCTCAACGTCGGCACGGCGACGCTGGCGACCTTCGGCGGAGGCGGCGGCCTGGGCGTCCTGATCACCACCGGCATCACCACCCAGCGGATGCCCGTGCTGGTCCTCGGCTCGATCCTCACCGTCGCCCTCGCCCTGCTGGTCGACTGGCTGGCGTCACTGGCCGAACTGCTGCTGCGGCCGCGAGGGCTGGAGGTGGGGACATGAGAGGACGGACGTGTCTGCTGCTGGCCGGGACGCTGGTGTCGGCCAGCGCCTGCGGGCTGACCAGCGGCTCCCCGATGGTCGACGACGTACGGCCGGGGTCCATCGGCAAGGGACTGCCGCTCAAGGGCGCCGATCTCACCGTGACGTCGAAGGAGTTCACCGAGCAGCTCATCCTCGGCGCGATCATGGGCATCGCCTTCGAGGCGGCCGGCGCGGAGGTGCTCGACCGCACCGGCATCCAGGGTTCCATCGGCGCCCGCGAGGCGGTCAAGTCCGGCGACGCGGACGGCATGTACGAGTACACGGGCACCGCCTGGATCACGTACCTCGGCAACAGCGACCCCGTCACCGACCCGCGGGAGCAGTGGCGGGCGGTCCGCGACGCCGACCTGGACAACGGCCTGACCTGGCTGACCCCGGCCTCCCTCAACAACACCTACGCCCTCGCGATGAACCGGGCCAACCACACGAGGTACGGCACGAAGACCCTCTCGGACGTGGCCGCCCTGTCCGGGAAGAACCCCGGCGCGGTGACCCTGTGCGTGGAGAGCGAGTTCGCCAACCGCGCGGACGGGCTGCCGGGCATGCGGAAGGCGTACGGCATGAACGTCCCCGCCGGGAACGTCACGCAGATGGACACCGGGATCATCTACACCCAGGCCGCGAAGGGCGGTTGCACGTACGGCGAGGTCTTCACCACCGACGGCCGCATCAGGTCCATGAACCTCGCGGTGATGCGGGACGACAGGAAGTTCTTCCCCAACTACAACGCGGCCCCCGAGATCAACACCAAGTCCCTGAAGAAGTGGCCCGCGATCGCCGGCGTCCTCGACCCGATCACGAAGAAGCTGGACAACGCCGTGGCCCAGGAGCTGAACGCGAAGGTGGACGTCGGCGGGGAGGACCCCCACCAGGTGGCACTGGACTGGCTGGAGAAGGAGGGGTTCGTCAAGGAGGGGTGAGCACGTACGGACCGAGCGGGAACGTGAACGGACTCAGCGGGTTCGCCCTGAGCGGGTACGAACCCCCGGCCGGTCATTCGGTCAGCAGCTCGGTACGGAGCCCTTCCCGCTCTCCAGCGCCGTCAGCGCGTTCACCGCGCCCTTCAGGGTGGTCACCGGGATCAGCCTCAGGCCCTTGGGCAGCTCGGACTTCGCGTCCGAGCACTCGTCCTTCGGCACCAGGAACACCGTCGCCCCGTCCCGTCGCGCGGCCTGCGTCTTCAGGGCCACTCCCCCGACCGCGCCGACCTCGCCCTTCGCGTCGATCGTGCCCGTGCCCGCGATGGTGCGGCCGCCCGTGAGGTCGCCCCCGCCGCCGTCGCCGTCCAGCTTGTCGACGACACCTAGGCTGAACAGCAGACCGGCGCTGGGGCCGCCGACGTCGGCGAGCTTCAGGGTGACCTCGATGTCCCGGTCGGCCAGGTCCAGGTAGTTCAGGGCGGCCTCGGTCGCGGCGTCCTGGGACTCCTTCATCTGCTCGGTGTTGTGCTGCTCGATCTCCTTGACGCTCTGGCCGCTCGGATAGACCGCGTCGCGCGGCATGACGGCCCGGTCCGTGGCGAACCAGGCGTCAAGCACGTCCCCGAGGGAGACGTCGGTGTCCGGATTGGTCGCCTCGATGGTCGTCATACGCAGCTGACCGGACGTGTCGCGGGTCCGGGCGCCGGAGATCGTGATCACCGGGGTGCCCTCGTTCTCACCCAGGACGTTCGCCGTCATCCCGGGCTGCGTCAGCGAGAACGGCAGCGGCGCGAAGACCGCCGTGGCGAGCAGGGCCACGACAGGCAGGGCGCATACGGCGACGGCCCGGGGGCGCGTGAGGCGAGAGAGCACAGGATCAATCTAACGCGACGCACATTCCCACCCCTGGCCCGGTCAGCCCCACCGCTCCGACGCCTGCGTACCGCCGTAGCTGCGGGCAGTCGTGCCGCTGCGGCGAGCCATAACTGCGGGCAGTCGGGCCGCTGGGGCGGCACGGGTGGGCACAGCGGCACACCGCAAGCGCGGGGTGAGCGAACCCACCCGACGCACAGCGCACCCGCACCCGCACCCGCTCAGCGCACGCAGCGCACGTCAGCGCAAAGCCTCCGCGACCTCCCGCGCCGCATCCACCACCCGCGGCCCCACCCGTTCCGGCACCGCATCGGCCAGCATCACCACTCCGACGCTGCCCTCCACCCCCGTGACCCCGATCAAAGGCGCGGCCGCCCCACTGGCTCCCGCCTCCAACTCCCCATGCGTCAAGGTGTATCCGGCGTCGCCCACGGCCGCCTGCTGCCGCGCGGCGAGGATCGCCCGCCCCGCGGCCCCCCGGTCCAGCGGATGCCGGAACCCGGCCCGATACGCCACGTGGTAGTCCGTCCACGTCGGCTCGACCACGGCGACGGCCAAGGCCTCCGCCCCGTCCACCAGCGTGAGATGCGCGGTCGCCCCTATGTCCTCCGCCAGCGATCGCAAGGCCGGCAACGCCGCCTCACGCACCAGCGGATGCACCTGGCGGCCCAGCCGCAGCACGCCGAGCCCGACCCGGGCGCGACCGCCGAGGTCACGCCGTACGAGCGCGTGCTGCTCCAGCGTGGCGAGCAACCGGTACACAACGGTCCGGTTCACGCCCAGTTTGTTGGATAGCTCGGTGACGGTCAGCCCGTGGTCCGTATCGGCCAGCAGCTTGAGGACGCGCAGTCCCCGGTCGAGCGTCTGAGAGGTCTCCGCGGTCACGACGCCCACTCCTCCAAGTGGTGAGGTCGGCAGCCCCCTGGCTGGTCGGATGCGTCACCGAGTCCCGTCGGCGACGCGCTTCAGAGGCCGCCGATCGGCCGGCGGCCCGGCCAGTTGCCGGACCGCGTCGCTTCACGGCTGCGCTCCGCGGCGGCGCTGCCACGGGGCGTATGCGTAGCCGGACAGTAGCGAAGGCGGTTCGCTGAGCGGAAGGCTACGTCCAGAATCCGGGCACCGGCCGGTGGGGACTGATTCCTTTTGACCGCATACGTCCGGCGCACAGCACCCGGCGTACACCACACCCGCACAGAGCGCGCACGCCGCAGCGCACGCCTCCACCGAGGCGAGCACGTCCGACGTACCGAGGAGGCGACCGCGACCCGCGTCACCGCATCCGCGTGGCCCACTCCTGCACCTTGGCGATCCGCTGCCGCAGCTGCCCGGCCGTGGCCTCGGCGCTGGGCGGCCCGCCGCAGACCCGCCGCAGCTCGGTGTGGATCACGCCATGAGGCTTGCCGCTCTGATGGACGTACGCGCCGACCATCGTGTTGAGCTGCTTGCGCAGCTCCATCATCTCCTTGTGCGAGACCACCGGACGCCGCTCCGCGGGCAGTTCCAGCAGGTCGGCCTCCTCGTCCGGCTTCTTGCGGCTGTGCGCGATCTGCCGGGCCTGCCGCTTCTGGAGGAGGAGCTGCACCTGGTCGGGTTCCAGCAGCCCCGGAATCCCGAGGTAGTCCTGCTCCTCCGCGCTTCCCGGGTGGGCCTGCATGCCGAACTCGGCGCCGTCGTAGAGGACGCGGTCGAAGACGGCCTCGGACTCCAGCGCCTCGAAGGAGAACTGTTCCTGCTCGCCGGTGTCCTCGTCCTGCTCCTTGTTCGCCTCCTCCATCTCCTTCTCGGACTCGGCGTACGGGTCCTCCTCGCCCTCCTTCTTGGGCTTGTCGAGGGCGTGGTCCCGCTCCACCTCCATCTCGTTGGCGAAGGTGAGGAGGTCGGGGACGGTCGGGAGGAAGACGGAGGCGGTCTCGCCGCGGCGCCGGGACCGTACGAAACGCCCGACCGCCTGCGCGAAGAAGAGGGGGGTCGAGATGGTGGTGGCGTACACACCGACGGCGAGGCGGGGCACGTCGACGCCCTCGGACACCATCCGCACCGCGACCATCCACCGGTCGTTGCTGCTGCTGAACTCGTCGATCCTGTTGGACGCCCCGGCGTCGTCGGACAGCACGAGGGTGGCCTTGTCGCCCGTGATCTCCCGGATGAGCTTGGCGTAGGCCCGGGCGGAGTCCTGGTCGGAGGCGATGACGAGGGCCCCGGCGTCCGGGATGGCCTTTCTGACCTCCGTCAGCCGCTGGTCGGCGGCCCGCAGCACGCTGGGCATCCACTCGCCGCGCGGATCCAGCGCCGTACGCCACGCCTGGCTGATCGCGTCCTTGGTCATGGGCTCGCCGAGCCGGGCGGCGATCTCGTCGCCGGCCTTGGTCCGCCACCGCATGTTGCCGCTGTAGGACAGGAAGATGACGGGCCGCACGACCCCGTCGGACAGGGCCGACCCGTAGCCGTACGTGTAGTCGGCCGCGGACCGCCGGATCCCGTCGTTCCCCTCCTCGTACGCCACGAAGGGGATGGGGTTGGTGTCCGACCGGAAGGGCGTACCGGTGAGCGCGAGCCGTCGCGTCGCCGGTTCGAAGGCCTCCAGACACGCCTCGCCCCACGACTTGGAGTCGCCGGCGTGGTGGATCTCGTCGAGGATGACCAGGGTCTTGCGCTGCTCGACCCGGTTGCGGTGCAGCATGGGCCGCACGCCGACACCGGCGTACGTGACCGCGACACCCTGGTAGTCCTTGCCGAGCGGGCCCGCGCTGTACTCCGGGTCCAGCTTGATCCCTATCCGGGCGGCCGCCTCGGCCCACTGCTTCTTCAGGTGCTCGGTCGGCGCGACGACGGTCACCTGCTGGACCACGTGGTGGTGCAGCAGCCAGGACGCCAGCGTCAGCGCGAACGTCGTCTTCCCGGCGCCGGGTGTCGCGACGGCGAGGAAGTCACGCGGCTGCTCCTGGACGTATCTCTCCATCGCTCCCTGCTGCCAGGCACGCAGCTTGCCGGCGGTACCCCAGGGGGCGCGGCCGGGGAAGGCGGGGGAAAGGTGGTGGGAGGAGGAGGCGGCGGTGGTAGTCACGGTCTCCGTCGTTGGTCGGGCGGCTCGGCGAACATCTGGGTCGGACGGCTCGGTTGCTGGGCCGTTGGGCTACTGGGCTGGGTATGACAACCGGGCCACCCTACCGGCGGCCCGGTGGTGTCAGCGTGCGGACAAGGCCGGGCAGCCCATGGGTGGGACCCACGTCACAGCAGTCGCAGCCGCCCCGCGATCACGCAGACCTCGCTCTCGTCCCCGGAGGCGACATCGATGACCAGGTCGTACGCGGTGTCCTGGTCGCAGCCTTCGAGATCGACGCCGTTGACCGCGAGGAAGGTCGCGGCGGCGAGCCAGGCGGTGCGCTTGTTGCCGTCGACGAGGGGGTGGTTGGTGGCGATGGCGTGGAGGAGCGCGGCGGCCTGCTCGTAGAGGTCGTCGTAGGCCGCCGTGCCGAACATGCGGGCGCGCGGCCGGTGCACGGCGGAGGCGAGCAGTCCCGGCTCCCTGGCCTCGGGTGCCCGCCCGCCGAAGGCGACCTCGGCGAGTGCGGTGACCTCCGCGACGGTGAGGTGCCGTGTCATTCCCCGAGCCTCTTCAGCAGATCGGCGTGCGCCGAGGCGAGCCGCTGTCCGGCGGAACGCACGCGCCGGGCCTCGTCGTCCAGATGTCGCCGTACGGCCTCCCGCGCGATGTCCTCGGGGAGGCGCCCGGTGGCGTCCGCGAGGTCGTCGAGATCCCGCCGCACCTCGGGCGGGAGGGGGACGGTCAGGGGGAGGCCGAAGTCGTGCATGCCGGTCAGGATAGGAGGGCGCCCGGGAACCGGCGAGCTCATTACGGCTCAGCGCTCTCGCACCCGCGTGGTCACCCAGGCACCCACCAACGCCACCGCCGCCATCGGCAGGAACACCGCGGCGAAGGCCGCCGGATGGCTACCGGACGCTTCGGTGGCCGCGTGGCTCACCGTCCCTCCGCCCAGGGCCGCGAAGGCCGCGCCGCCGATCGCCAGCAGGATGACGTTGGACAGGCCGTCCGAGATCTGGAGCGCGGCGGAGTTGGTGCCGGCCTCCTCGGGGGCGGAGAGGTGGAGCAGGAGCACGCTGGTGGAGGAGATCACCAGGCCCATCCCGAAGCACCCGAACGCCCAGGCCACGGCGACGGTCCAGGCGGGCACGGCCGGGATCAGCACACTCGGCGCGGCGGCGATCGCGGCGGCGACCAGCACCATCCCCGCCGTCATCAGACGCTCCCGGTACGGCTCCACCCGCTGCCGCGACTGCACCCACGACCCCAGTGCCCAGGTCCCCCCGCCCGCCGCGAGCGAGAACCCGGCCAGCGTCGGCGACAACCCCCGCTGGGTGACCAGCATCAGCGGCACGAACGACTCGGCGGCGATGAAGGACCCCGCCGCGACGCCTCGCAACAGCACGACGGAGGGCAGCCCGCGCGCCGCCCGGTACGTGCCGCGCGGCAGCAGCCCGAGCACGGCCGGCACGAGCAGCGCGATGCCGGCGGCAGCGAGGAGGAGGGAGAGGGGGCGCAGGTCCTGGGCCGCGTACTGGAGGAGTCCGGCGCCGAGCGAGATCCCGAGGGCGAGCCGAATGCGCCGCCGGTCGACCGAACCGCTCCCCGCGTCCCTCTGCACCGCCCCGGACGTCCGCCGCCGTATCCGCGGCAGCGCGAGCGCCAGCGGAAACACCACCAGCACCGGAACCCCGACGAACACCCACCGCCACCCCAGATGCTCGGTCACCGCCCCCGAGGCGAGCGGGCCCACGATCGACGGCACGACCCAGCTCGCCGCGAACGCCGCCATGATCGCGGGTCGCAACCGTTCGGGATACGCCCGCCCCACCACGACGTACAGCGCGACGATCACCAGCCCGCCCCCGAGCCCCTGCACCGCCCTCCCGAGGATGAACAGCCACATCACCCCGGCCGTCCCGGACAACAACAACCCCGCGGCGAAGGCCCCGATGCCGGCGGTCAACGGCCCGACCGGTCCCCTGCGGTCGGACCACTGCCCTGAGAGCACCATCCCGAACAGAGAGGTCGTGAAGTACCCGGAGAACGCGAACGCGTACAACGACACCCCGTCCAGCTCCCGCGCGGCAACCGGCATCGCCGTACCGACCGCGGTCGCCTCGAAGGCGATGAGCAGCACCACGGAGACGATCCCGACACTGAGCGCGCGGTACGGCCGGCTCAGCACGGTCTCGTCGACGGCGGGCAGGTCAGAGGTGTCCACGACACCGTTGTCGCGCGGCTCCAGAACGGTCATGGTCGCCAGCGTAAGGGCCACGAAGGCGTTTGACCCCTGTCGGGAGAAGGGCCCGACCCGAGACCTTGGTCGTACGACCACCCCCCGCACCCGCCCTTTCATGAACGGCGTGTGGCAGTCCCGTTGCAGCGCCCGCGATTCCCTTGAGCCCTCTTCCCACCCCGCCGTACGGTCGTCTCACCAAGTCCGGAACGGAGCACCACGCTCCACCGACACGGCCGTATGCCCGAGTGGTTCAGGGGCTCGCCTGCAAAGCGAGTTACGTGGGTTCGAATCCCGCTACGGCCTCTGACGGCTTCACCAGGCAAAGCAAAAGGGCGGCACCCCCGAAGGGGGACCGCCCTTTTGGTACTCCGTCTCGATTTCCGCCTCCTCGGCTATTTCACGTTGTGAGAGAACCAGCCGTGGGAGCAACTGCCGCACCTGCCGTTACTGCCACGGGTCCATCCCTCGCACGCGATGCAGGCCAGGCAGTTCAGTATGTCCGTGCCATCCCCCAGCCCCGCTCTCTCCAGGCGGTACAGCACCTTTTCGTGCACCTCGTCCAGCTGAGGTTGCAGCCTTTCCAGATCGTCCGCGTTCTCCTTGAGCGCCTTCTTCTGCACGTCGGTCAAGTCAGTGTTGAGGTCCACCGTCTTCCCTCGTTTCCCACTCGAGAAGCCGTGCATCCACACCGATTGTCACTCAAGCGAGACAGGGAGGCATCCGGAGCAATTACCGGATAACAGTCAACTCTTTCACAACGCCCCGCCCGCCTCGCCGCGGAACCGCTCCGTCCAGTAGTGCCGCCCCGGCGGTGTCGTCGTACCCGTCGGGTCGACGGTCGACAGCACCTGGATCATCGTCGCGGCCAGTTGGTCGCGGGTCTCCGCGGTCAGGCCGTTGGACGGGTCCTCGTCGATGGCGCGCTCCCGGTGGAGCAGCCAGAGGGTGAAGCCCAGGGTGGAGATGTCCGTGTTGAGGGGGTGGAGGGTCGCCTCGGGCTCGCTCCAGTTCAGGACCGCGCCCGTCTCGCCGTCGATCACGAGGCTGTTGTCCTCGACGAGGTCGCCCAGGCGTATCAAGTGGGCGGCTCGGTCCGGGAGTTCGATGGAGGGGTCCTCGGCGTAGTGCTCGGCCAGTGTGGCCAGCGGCACGTCGGTGTCGAGGTGGAAGAGGAACGCGTCCTCGGGCAGGCCGGTCTCGCGCAGGAAGCGGCGGGTCGGTTCGTGTGTGAGGGTCGCGGGGAAGTCGACGTCCTCGAAGCGGGCGACCTTGCCGCGGCCGTACTCCTGGTCGAGGAGGCGGGCCGGGAGGTCCAGGGCGAGCCCGGCCCGGGTGCCCGGTCCCGCGACCAGGGACAGCGGCCGGATCAGGGCGGCCATCTTCCAGAACGGCGGCACCTCGCCGCCCGTCCCCTCCTTGAACACGGCCAGCAGCTGCCGCGACGCCTCCGCCACGGAATTCGGCCCGAACCGACCGGCGTAGGACGCGAACTGCCCCCGCAGCGCGGCCAGTTCGTCCGTCGCCGTCGCGAACCTCACCAGCCGCTCCAGCGAGGGCGCGAGCGGGCGACGGCCCATCGGGCCGGGGCGGTCGTGGAGAAAGTGCGTCGTGGAGACCTCGCCGGTCGCACCGTCCAGCAGGACCGACTCCGTCTCCAGGCCGCCGGGCCCCAACAGCCCGCCTATCACCAGCTGTTCCCACAGATCCGACACCGGACGGTCCATGCCGCCGGTCGAGTCCCCCACCGTCCGCAACCCCTCCCGGCGCAGTTCCGCGAAGGTGAACAGGCCGCTGTCACCCGGCAGTCCGGGACCCGTCAGCCAGCGGCGGGTCGACGCGTGTGTGACGTACGGATCCAGCTCGGCCTCGGTCAGCGTGATCGTCGCCGGGCCGGCGTCGCTCGTGCTCATGTGTTCCCCCGCATGCGCTTCTCTCACGGTCCCCGCGCAGGGCACGCACAGCCGACCGATTCCGGTGGCCGTCCCAGCCGTCCCCCACTGCCCAGAACACTACGTGCCGGCACTGACAACGCCCCCGGACCGAACCCCCCGTACCAGGAGACGTCAGACCACCCTCCCGCGTTCCCATCCGGCGAGGATCTCCGTCACGGTCTCCGTCACCGTCAGTCGCGAGGAGTCCACCCGCAGCCCGATACGCGGCGTCCGTGCCCGCGGTACCCCGTCCAGCTCCTCGACCGTCCAGGCCCCGTAGCCCGTCTTCGCCCGCCCCGCCTCCCGCCCCGCTACGGCCTGAGGGTCCGGCGCCAGGACGATCACGCGCAGCGGGCGGGTGCGCACCAGCCGGACGTACGCCGCGAGGTCCGCGCCCAGCACCACGTCCTGCCCCACCGCCGTGAATCCGGCTTCCGCGTACGCGTCCGTGGTCGCCGCCGACAGCCGGTACCGCAAGCGGAGTCGGGCCTCACCCTCACCGCCGGCGCCGGGCTCGTACTCCGCGCCCGGACACGATCATCCGCCGGAACAGGTCGCCGCGGACATGCGCCGCCCTCGGCAGGCTCTCGGCCAGCGCCTGGGCGACCGTCGGCTCACCGGCCGCCATCACCCCGGTGACCAGCACGACTCCGCGCATCACACGAGGTGGACGCCGCCCAGTACCACGACGATCGCCGCGAGAATGAACAGCAGGACCCACATCGCCAACTTGCCCACGCCCGGCGCGGGTTCGTAGCGCGGCCGCTCGTCGGTCGCCGGCTCCGTCGTGCTCACGGTGCCGTCACCACCGCGGCCTGCGGCCGGATCGGGAGCCGGTTGACCGGGCGGCCCGTCGCGGCGCGTACCGCGGAGGCGATCGCGGCGGGGGACGTCACGACCGGCACCGCGCTGACCGCCTTCGCCCCGAAGGGAGCGACCACGTCACGTTCCTCGACCAGCTTCACGATCCGGATGTCCGGCGCGTCCAGGGCCGTCGGCAGGGCGTACCCGGTGAGGTCGGGGTGGCGGATCAGCCCGCGCGCGCTGCGCAGGTTCTCCGTGAGGGCGATGCCCACGCCCTGCGTGACGCCCCCCTCGATCCGGGCCACCAGCTGGGTCGGATTCAGGATCCGGCCGACGTCCTGGGCGAGCGCCAGCTCCACCACACGCACCGAGCCGAGTTCGATGTCGACGTCCACCACCGCGCGGATCGCGCAGAACGCGAGGCCCACGAAGGCGTCGCCCTGGCCGGCCTCGTCCAGCGGCTCGGTCGGATGCGGGCGGCACTGGGCGGTCGCCCACAGTTCCTTGCCGTCCATCGCCTCGGTCACGGTGGTCGACAGGACGCCGTCGTACGAGGTGATCTTGCCGTCGGTGATCTGGAGGAGCTCGGTGGACATGCCGAACTTGTGCGCCAGGGGCTGCAGAAGCTGGGTGCGGACCATCTTCGCCGCCCGCTCCACCGCTCCGCCCGACACCCAGGTGTGGCGGCCGCGGCAGCCCGGACCGGCCGGCGGCTGGTCGGTGTCGACCGGGGCCACATGGACCTCGTCGATGCCGAGGGTCTCCTGGACGATCTGCCGGGCCAGGGTGGTGAAGCCCTGCCCCGTCTCGACCGCCGCGCACAGCACCGTCGCCACGCCGTCCTGGACCCGGACCGTGGCCGTGGAGACCTCGTCCGCGCCCTCCGCGCCCAGCATGTGCACCATGCCCAGGCCGTAGCCGACGCCGCGGCGCACCGCGCCCGGCTCGCCCGCGCCCTCGGGGCCGCCGGGCAGCAGCCACTCGTCCTCGGGGGTGTCCTTGGGAAGGGTGGGCAGGGGGTAGTCCCGTACGGCCTGCAGCAGTTCGGCGACGGGCGCCGGGCAGGTCACCGTCTGGCCCGTCGGCAGGACGTCTCCGGTGGCCATCGCGTTCTGCAGGCGCAGCTCAGCCGGCTCCACGCCCAGCTTCTTCGCCAGCTTGTCCATCTGCGCCTCGTAGGCGGCGCACACCTGCATGGCGCCCTCGCCGCGTACATGGCCGGAGGGCGGGTTGTTGGTGCGTACGGCCCAGCCCTCGATGAACGCGTTCGGCACGACGTAGGGCCCGCAGGCGAAGGAGACCGCGGCGGCCAGCGCCTCCGACGAGGTGTCCGCGTAGGCGCCCGCGTCCAGGAGGATCTGCGCCTCGACCTTCACGAGTCTGCCCTCGGCGTCGGCGTGGTGCCGGTATCTCAGGAGGGTGGGGTGCCGGTGGGTGTGCCCGAGGAAGGACTCTTCGCGCGTCGCGGTGAGTTTCACCGGGCAGCCGGTCTTCAACGCCAGGAGGCCGAGCGGCAGTTGGAAGCCCTGGTCCTCGCGGTCGGCGGTGGCGCCGGGCACGCCGGTGACAACGACCTTCACGCGCTCGGGCTCCAGGCCGTAGCAGGCGGCGGCCGTGTCGCGGTCGGTGTGCGGGTCGGTGGAGGCCACGTACAGCTCGACGCCGCCGTCGGGGCGCGGCACGGCGAGGCCGGCCTCGGCGCCGATCGGGGCGGGGTCCTGGCGGCCGATGCGGTACAGGCCCTCCACGACGATGTCGCCGGCCGCGTCCGGGTCGCCGTGGCGCAGCGGGATGTGCCGGATCAGGTTGCCGTCGGGGTGCAGGGGCTCGGCCTCGAAGGCCCGTTCGGGGTCGGTGACCGGGTCGAGGACCTCGTACTCGACGATGACGGCGGCCGCCGCCATGCGCGCGGTGTCGGGGTGGTCGGCGGCGACGGCGGCGATGGGCTCGCCGTGGTGGCGTACGACCTCGGAGGCGAACACCGGGCGGTCGGCCTTGCCGCGGCCGTGGACCGGGCTGCCGGGGACGTCCTCGTGGGTGACGACGGCTCGTACGCCGGGCATCTCGCGCGCGTGGGTGGTGTCGATGGACACGATGCGCGCGTGCGGGTGCGGTGAGCGCAGTACGGCCGCCCACAGCAGGCCCTCGGCCCACAGGTCGGCCGCGTAGGGGAAGGTGCCCTCGGTCTTCGCGCGGGCGTCGGCGGCCGGCAGTGCGGCTCCGAGGCCGTGCGGGATCGGTTCGGGGGCGGGGGCTGCCTCCGCGGCGGTGGTCGCGGTGGCCGCTTCGTTGCTCACGCCTGGCCTCCGTCCTGTCCCTGTCCGTTGCCGTACGAGTGGTCGTGCCGTTGGGCCGGTTCGAACGCCGACGGGTTGACGCCGCCGGCTCCCGGACCCGCCTGGTGCGGAATACGCGCTTCGTCCGCGTCCGTCTCATTGTCCGCCGCGGAATGCGTCTCGCGTTCCGCGACGACCTCCTTGACGGCTTCCACGACGCCCCGGTAGCCGGAGCACCGGCACAGGTTGCCGCACAGCGCCTGGCGGGTCTCCATCTCGTTCGGCGCCGGGTTGCCCTCCAGGAGGTCGTGCAGGGTCATCGCCATGCCCGGCACGCAGAATCCGCACTGCACCGCGCCGCACCTGGCGAGCGCCCGCTGCACGTCCGAGGGCTGTCCGTCGACGGCCAGGCCCTCGACGGTTCGGACCTCGCTGCCGGCCGCGGTCACGGCGGGCACCAGGCAGGAGGCGACGAGCCGGCCGTCGACCTGCACGTTGCAGGCCCCGCACTCGCCCTGCGAGCAGCCGTCCTTGGCACCCGCGAGACCGAGCCGCTCACGCAGCACGTACAGCAGGGACTCGCCGATCCACGCGTCGGTGACGGGACGGTCGACGCCGTTGACGCGCAGGACGTAGGAGGCGAGGGGGTGTTCCTCGCCGGTCGGCGCAGGGGCGACCGCGTCGTCGGGAGTCTCCGCGGTTACGGCCGTCCCGTCGTCGGCGTCCGCCTCGACGGCGGGCTCGGCGGGCGGCTCCGCGGCCCCGTCAACGGCCTCAGCGGCCCCGTGGGCCTCCTCGGGCGTCCCGGCGGCTTCTGACGCCTCGCCGCCCCCGTGAGCGACCTGTGAGGCGGCTCCGGCGGGTTCGGCGGGCGGCTCGGCGTACGGCGGCTCCGCGGGCGGCTCGGGGGCGTGCGAGCGGGGCTGCTCGTGGTCGTGTCCGGCCGGGCCGGGCTCGACGGGAGCGGGCGCGT
>NZ_JBXEJE010000084.1:0-21703 GCF_056820935.1 Streptomyces sp. Q2
CGGTCGTCGTGGCCGGCCGCCCCGGGCGCACCCGGCCCCGGCGCGCCGGGGCCTCCGAGGTGCCGTAGCCCACCAGCACATTGCCCGAGCCCTCGGTCCGACCCTGACCGCCGGAGGCCGGCGTGCCCACCGCGACCGTCAGCAGCGGGGCGCCGACGGGCAGTTCCGTGCCCTCCTCGCCGAAGCGGGCAGTGACGACACCGCCGTAGGGGCAGGGCACCTCGACCATCGCCTTGGCCGTCTCGACCTCGACGACCGGCTGGTCGACGGCGACGAGGTCCCCGACCTCGACGAGCCAACGGACGATGCCCGCCTCGGTGAGCCCCTCCCCGAGGTCGGGGAGCCTGAACTCCAGGCTGTGCATGTCAGAAGCGTGTGCCATCAGCCCTCGGCCTCCCATTGCAGACGCCCCACGGCGTCCAGGATCCGGTCCACGCCGGGCAGGTGGTGACGCTCCAGCATCGGCGGCGGGTAGGGGATGTCGAACCCGGCCACGCGCAGCACCGGCGCCTCCAGATGGTGGAAGCAGCGCTCCGTGACACGGGCCGCGATCTCCCCGCCCGGGCCGCCGAACCCGCCCGACTCGTGTACGACGACCGCTCGCCCGGTCCGCCGTACCGAGGCGCAGACCGTCTCGTCGTCGAACGGCACCAGGGAGCGCAGGTCGACGACTTCGAGGTCCCACCCCTCGTCCCGGGCCGCCTCGGCGGCTTCGAGGCAGACGGGCACGGACGGCCCGTACGTGATGAGTGTGGCGCTCCGGCCCGAGCGCCGCACCACCGCGCGGCCTATCGGTTCAACGGACTGCGGGTCCTCGGGGTTCCAGGAGGCCTTGGACCAGTACAGGCGCTTGGGTTCGAGGAAGACGACCGGGTCGTCGGAGGCGATGGCGGCGCGCAGCAGGCCGTAGGCGTCGGCGACCGTGGCGGGCGTGACGACGTGGAGGCCGGGGGTCGCCATGTAGTACGCCTCGGACGAGTCGCTGTGGTGTTCGACGCCGCCGATGCCGCCGCCGTAGGGGACGCGGATGGTGAGCGGGAGCGGCAGCGCGCCGCGGGTGCGGTTGCGCATCCGTGAGACATGGCTGATCAGTTGCTCGAACGCCGGATAGGCGAACGCGTCGAACTGCATCTCCACGANAGCGGCAGCGCGCCGCGGGTGCGGTTGCGCATCCGTGAGACATGGCTGATCAGTTGCTCGAACGCCGGATAGGCGAACGCGTCGAACTGCATCTCCACGACCGGGCGCAGGCCGTACATCGCCATGCCGACGGCCGTGCCGAGGATGCCGGCCTCGGCGAGCGGGGTGTCCGTGCAGCGGTCCTCGCCGAACTCCTTGGCGAGTCCGTCGGTGACGCGGAAGACACCGCCGAGGGTGCCGACGTCCTCGCCCATGACGTGCACGGTGGGGTCGGCGGCCATGGCGTCGCGCATCGCGCGCGTGAGGGCCTGCGCCATGGTGGCCGGCTTGAGGGCGACGGTGGTCATCGGTGCGGCCCTTCCTGCTCCGCCGCCAGCTCGGCCCGCAACTGGGCCTGCTGCTCGCGCAGTTGCGGGGTGGGCTCGGCGTACACGTGGGCGAACAGGTCCATGGGGTCGAGCGGGGGGTCCTGGTTCATGCGCTCGCGCAGGTCGGCGGCCATGGCCTCGGCGGCGTCCCGCGCGGCCTGGATGCCGCTGTCGTCGATCAGGCCGCGTTCGGTGAGCTCGTGCTCCAGGAGGGCGATCGGGTCGTGCTCGCGCCAGGTGTCGACCTCGGCGTCGCCGCGGTACCGGCTCGCGTCGTCGGCGTTGGTGTGGGCCTCGACGCGGTACGTGATGGCCTCGACCAGGGTGGGACCGCCGCCCGCGCGCGCGTGCCGTACGGCGTCGGTGAGGACCTCGTGCACGGCGGCGGCGTCGTTGCCGTCGACCAGGCGGCCGGGCATGCCGTAGCCGACGGCCTTGTGGGCCAGCGACGGGGCCGCGGTCTGCTTGGCGAGCGGGACGGAGATCGCGAAGCCGTTGTTCTGGACGAGGAAGACGACCGGGGCCTGCCACACGGCGGCGAAGTTCAGCGCCTCGTGGAAGTCGCCCTCGCTGGAGCCGCCGTCGCCGACCATCGCCAGCGCGACCACGTCGTCGCCCTTGAGGCGGGCGGCGTGCGCGAGGCCGACGGCGTGCGGGAGCTGGGTGGCGAGCGGGGTGCACAGGGGGGCCACGCGGTGCTCGCGCGGGTCGTAGCCGGTGTGCCAGTCGCCACGCAGCAGGGTGAGGGCCTGCACGGGGTCGAGGCCGCGGGCGACGGCCGCGAGGGTGTCGCGGTAGCTGGGGAAGAGCCAGTCGCGGTCCTCGAGGACCAGCGCCGCGGCGACCTCGCAGGCCTCCTGGCCGGTGCTGGACGGGTAGACCGCGAGGCGGCCCTGCTTGGTGAGGGCGGTGGCCTGCGCGTTGTACCGGCGGCCGCGCACCAGCTCGGCGTAGAGCCGGCGCAGCAGCCCGGGATCGGCCTGGGCGGCCGCCTCGGTGCCGAGGACGCGGTACGGACGTGCGTCGGGCAGCAGCGGCGCGGGGTCCGTGCGGGGCTGCCAGGCGGGCGGCGGGGTCGGCTTGTAGGCCCCCCGCTGCTCCATGACCGTCATGACGGCACCTCCTCGTGGGAGCGGCTTCAGGCGCGTCACGGGTGTGATGCGCCTCACCTACCGATTGTTCGGTCGCCGGCACAATTTGGCTACCGGCACCCGCAGGCTGTGGACAAACGGTTCTGCACAGCCTCAAATGAACGCAGGACGTCCATGGTGGAGAGGCGGGGGCACGTGGCATCTGAACAAATGGCCGAGAGCCCGGAAGGCAGCGGCCCCCTGCCGCCCGCGCGTCCGCTCGACGCGATCGATCTGGACATCCTGCAGATGCTCCAGGCGGACGGCCGCGCGTCCATAAGATCGGTCGCCGAACGGGTGCATGTCTCGCGAGCCAACGCCTACGCGCGCATCAACCGGCTCATCGAGGACGGCGTCATCCGCGGCTTCGGGGCCCGCGTCAACCACGAACGCGCGGGTCAGGGCACCTCGGCGTACATCACCCTGAAGATCGTCCAGAACTCCTGGCGCACGGTCCGGGAGCAGCTCAGACAGCTGCCCGGCGCCTCTCACATCGCCCTGGTGGGCGGCGACTTCGACGTACTGCTCCTGGTGCACACGTCCGACAACAGGGCGCTGCGCGAGCTGGTGCTGACCCGGCTCCAGGCGATCCCCGAGGTGCTCAGTACGCGCACCCTGCTGGTCTTCGAGGAGGAGGACCTGGAGCCGCAGGGCTGACGTCAGCGCTCCTCGCGAAGCCCTGAGAAGACCAGCCGCGCGACGGCGTCGGCGACCTCGCGCTCGTTCATGCCCCGCCCGTCCGGCCGGTACCACTCCACAATGGAGTTGATCATCCCGAAGACGAGCCGCGTCGCGAGCCGTACCTCCACGTCGCCGCGCACGTCCCCGTCGGCCGCCGCCGCCTTCAGCAGCTCGGCGACCCGGTGGTCGAAGTCGCGGCGCCGCTCCAGGGCCCATCGCTCGGTGCCGGTGTTGCCCCGCACGCGCAGCAGCAGGGTCACGTACGGCAGCTCCGCTATGAGCACCTCGACCATGCGGCGTACGACGTACTCCAGACACTCCGCGGCGCTCCCCACGCGCGCGGGCTCCTCGTCGAGAATCCCGAAGAGGCCGTCCAGCGCACGGCTCACGGCGCGGCGCAGCAGCTCCTCCTTGCCGGAGACATGGTGGTAGATCGACGACTTGGAGATGCCGGCCGCCTTGGAGAGGTGCTCCATGGAGGTGCCGTCGTAGCCGCGTTCGTTGAAGACCTGGACGGCGACGGACAGCAGCGTCTGAGGGGTGTACGTGTCGCGCTTGGCGGTGGTCATGAGGTGCTGCCCTCCCGCTTGTCGGTGGCGTACGCGTGGCGGTACAGCGCCAGGGACGGCGCGTAGCGCCCCGACGGGTCGCGCATGTGCAGGTCGTCGAGGAGGGCGTAGGCCCAGTTGCGGCCGAGCCTGCGGCTCCACTCGAAGGGACCCAGGGGGTAGTTGACCCCGAGCCGCATCGCGGTGTCGATGTCCTCCTCGGTGGCCACGCCCTTGGCGACGGCGTCGTGCGCGAGGTCGACGATCCTGGCGACCGTGCGGGCGACGATCATGCCGGGGACGTCGCCGATGACGCTGACCTGCTTGCCGAGCGCCTGGAAGAGGCCGGTGGCCTCGGCGAGGGTCTGCTGGGAGGTGTCCTGGGAGGCGGACAGGGCGATGCGGGTGGCCCTGCGGTAGTCGAGGGCGAGGTCGAAGTAGACGACGTCCCGGAACTCGACCGAGGTCTGTCCGTCGGCGAGGGCGAGCTGGCCGCCGCTCGGCAGCACCAGGCGGGTGCCGTGGTCCTCGTCGTCCTCGCGGACCGGGATGCCCGCCTCCCGGATCAGGTTGAGCAGTTCGGAGGCGGGGCCCAGGTCGCCCTCGGCGGCGACGTACGCGGGCGGCTGGGCCGGCTCGGCGGTGTGCGGCTCGGGACGGTCGGCGTCCTCGGAGTGGTCGTACCAGCCGTGGCCGGTCTTGCGGCCGAGCCGGCCCGACTCGACCAGGCGGCGCTGGGCGAGCGACGGCGCGAACCGCACGTCCTGGAAGAAGGCCCGCCACACGGAGTGGGTGACCGATTCGTTGACGTCCTGGCCGATGAGGTCGGTGAGTTCGAAGGCGCCCATCTTGAAGCCGCCGCACTCGCGCAGGACCGCGTCGATGGTGGCGGGTTCGGCGCCCTGCGCCTCGTGGACCGCGAAGGCCTCGGCGTAGAAGGGCCGCGCGATGCGGTTGACGATGAATCCCGGGGTGTCGGCGCAGGCGACCGGGGTCTTGCCCCAGGCGCGGGCCATCTCGTACGCGCGTGTGGCCGACGTGACGTCGGTGGCGAACCCGGAGACCACCTCCACGAGGGGCAGCAGCGGTGCGGGGTTGAAGAAGTGCAGGCCCACCAGGCGGCCCGGGTTGCGCAGGGCGCCGCCGATGGCGGTGACCGACAGGGAGGAGGTGTTGGTGGCGAGCAGACAGTCCTCGCCGACGATGTCCTCCAGTGCGCGGAACAGCTCCTGCTTGGCGTCCAGCCGCTCCAGGACGGCCTCGACGACCAGGGCGCAGTCCGCGAGGTCGGCGAGGTTCCGTGCGGGCAGCAGACGGGCGCGTGCCGCGTCCCGGTCGGCGCCGCCGAGCCGGTCCTTCTCGACGAGCCGGTCCAGGCGGGCGCCGATCGCGTCGGCCGCCTCCTGGGCCCGGCCGGGGGCGGCGTCGTACAGGCGTACGGAATGGCCGGCCATCAACGCGACCTGGGCGATGCCCTGGCCCATGGTGCCGGTGCCGACGACGGCCACGGGGCTGCTGAGGTCGAGTGCTGTCATGTGCGCGATCCTCCCGCACGGGGTTTTCCACAGATGCGGCGGTCCCCCTTGTCCCGACCGATCGTTCGGTTACTCTAACTCTGACTGGCTGTTCCTGCCCATGTTTCTGCCCAGGTCATGAGCTCGACGAAGAGTTCTTGAGACGAGGAGTTGGTCCCGCATGGCCGCCGAACTCACCGCGCACGATCTGATCGCCACGCACCGGCCCATCCTCGACCAGACGCTGGAAGCGATCCGCACCCGCGCGTACTGGTCCCCGCACCCCGAGCACCCCAAGGCCTACGGCGAGAACGGCAGCCTGGACATGGCGGCGGGCAAGGCGGCCTTCGACGCCCTCCTGGGAACCCGCCTCGACCTCGGCCAGCCCGGCACGGACGACTGGGTGGGCGGCGAGGTCTCCCCGTACGGCATCGAGCTGGGCGTGAGCTACCCGCACGCGGACATCGACGAGCTGCTGCCCGCCATGAAGGCCGGGCAGAAGGCCTGGCGGGACGCCGGCGCGGAGATGCGCGCGATGGTGTGTCTGGAGATCCTCAAGCGGATCAGCGACCGGACGCACGAGTTCGCGCACGCGGTCATGCACACCTCCGGCCAGGCGTTCATGATGGCGTTCCAGGCGGGCGGCCCGCACGCGCAGGACCGCGGCCTGGAGGCGGTGGCGTACGCGTACGTGGAGCAGGTCCGCACCCCCGAAACGGCGGAGTGGACCAAGCCGCAGGGCAAGCGCGAGCCGCTGGCGCTCTCCAAGCAGTTCACGCCGGTCCCGCGCGGCATCGCGCTGGTCATCGGCTGCAACACCTTCCCGACGTGGAACGGCTATCCGGGCCTGTTCGCCTCCCTGGCCACCGGAAACGCGGTCCTGGTCAAGCCCCACCCGCGTGCGGTGCTGCCGCTCGCGCTGACCGTGCGGGTCGCCCGCCAGGTGCTCGCCGAGGCCGGCTTCGACCCGAACCTGGTGGCGCTGACCGCCGAGCGGCCGGGCGAGGGCATCGCCAAGACCCTGGCCACCCGTCCCGAGATCCGGATCATCGACTACACCGGCTCGACGGCGTTCGGCGACTGGCTGGAGGCCAACGCCCGCCAGGCGCAGGTCTACACGGAGAAGGCCGGGGTCAACTCGGTGGTGATCCACTCCACGGACGACTACAAGGGGATGCTGTCCAACCTGGCCTTCTCGTTGTCCCTGTACAGCGGACAGATGTGCACCACCCCGCAGAACCTGCTCGTCCCACGCGACGGCATCCGCACCGAGGAAGGTCCCCGCACCTTCGACGAGGTGGTCGCCGACCTCGCCCGCTCCGTCGACGGCCTGCTCGGCGACGACGCGCGCGCGAACGCCCTGCTCGGCGCGATCGTCAACCCGGACGTCAAGGCCCGCCTGGAGGCCGCGGCCGGTCTCGGCGAAGTCGCCCTCGCCTCGCGGGAGGTCGGCAACCCCGAGTTCCCGCAGGCGGTCGTCCGCACCCCCGTCATCGTGAAGCTGGACGGCGCCAAGCCGGACGACGAGGCGGCCTACATGAGCGAGTGCTTCGGGCCGGTCTCCTTCGCCGTCGCGGTCGACTCGGCGGCGGACGCGACGGAACTGCTGCGGCGCACGATCCGTGAGAAGGGCGCGATGACGGTCGGCGCGTACACCACCGACGAGGAGGTCGAACAGGCCCTCAAGGAGGTCTGCCTGGAGGAGGCGGCCCAGTTGTCGCTGAACCTCACGGGCGGTGTGTACGTCAACCAGACCGCCGCCTTCTCCGACTTCCACGGCTCGGGCGGCAACCCGGCGGCCAACGCGGCCCTCACCGACGGCGCGTTCGTGGCCAACCGCTTCCGGGTGGTCGAGGTGCGCCGGGAGGCCTGAGGGCCGGGACGTCTAAGGAACGTGCGGTGCGCTCCCGGTGACGCTCCAGTGGTACAGCGTCATGGCCACACTGGTCGCGAGGTTGTAACTGGAGACCTGGGGGCGCATCGGCAGTGCCACCAGATGGTCGGCACGCGCGCGGAGGGCCGCTGACAGCCCGCTGCGTTCCGAGCCGAAGGCGAGGACGGCGTCGTCGGGGAGTTTGGTGCCGCGGATGTCGTCACCCTCGGGGTCGAGGGCGAACACCGGCCCGGGCGGCAGCTCGCCGACGGTCAGCCGTTCCACGGCCGTCGCGAAGTGCAGCCCGGCTCCACCGCGCACGACCGTGGGATGCCAGGGGTCGAGAGTGCCGGTGGTGACCACACCGGTCGCGCCGAAACCGGCGGCCAGCCGGATCACGGCCCCCGCGTTGCCCAGGTTGCGCGGATCGTCGAGGACGACGACGGGCGCGGTGCGGGGGGTGCGCGCGAGCTTGTCCAGGTTGGCCGCGCGGGAGGGCCGTACGGCCAGGGCGGCGACCGCGGTGGGGTGCGGGCGTGGGACCAGACTCCGGTACTCCGGCTCCGGCACCTGGGTCAGGAGCGCGTCCAGGGTCTCCCGTACGTCCGGTGCCAGCTCCTCGGCGAGGGCGAGCGCGGCGGCCCGGTCGGCGGTGACCGCCACCGGGACCTCTGCGCCGAAGCGCAGCGCGTGCTTGAGCGCGTGGAAGCCGTCGAGCAGCACGGAGGTGTCGGCGAGCCGGTGCCAGACGTCGAGGGGATCGGAGTCGCTCATGCCCTGGAGCCTACGGGCGCGTCGCCCGCGTCTCCCGCGTCCGTGACGTCCTCCGCGCTCTCCGGGATGCGCTGTTCCGGCAGGGTCGTACGTCCCGTGCCCGTGACCAGGCGTCCACGCGCGCGTGCCGCCCAGCCGCCGAGCCGGCGCAGGAACGACGTCGGCAGGAAGACCGCGTCGGCGGCGATCATCGCCAGCGAGAAGAACGGCAGGCCGAGCAGTACGGCGATCGCGGCGTGTTCGATCATCATGACCGCCAGCAGGACGTTCTTGACGCGCCGGTTGAAGAGGGTGAAGGGGAAGGCGACCTGCGCCGCGACCGTGCCGTACGTCACCAGCATCACCATCGTGCCGCTGGCCGCCAGTGCGTCGGCGAGCGCGGGCCACGGGGAGAAGTAGTCGAGGTGCAGGGGGTAGTAGACGGCGGTGCCGTCCTGCCAGCGCGAGCCCTGGATCTTGTACCAGCCCGCCGTGGCGTAGATCAGACAGGCCTCGGCCATGATCACGAGCAGGGCGCCGTTGTGGACGATGTTGGCGACGACGTCGAGCAGGATGCGCGGCTGGCCGGTCCTGGCCCGGCGCCCTATGAGCCACCGCAGGGCCTGCGCCAGGAAGACCGTCCACAACAGCGACGGCACGAACTCCTCGCCGTCGAACAGCCGGCCCGAGAGGGTCACCGCGACCAGCGCCAGACCGAGCACGCCCCACAGGACCGGCCCGACCCGGTCGGCGACGTGCTCTCCACGCGCGCGTGCCTCGCTGTTGAGGCGGGCCCGCCGCGCGTCCAGCGACCACACCTGGCCGCAGCGCGTGAACACCAGGTAGAGGCACATCAGGTGCAGGACGTTGTCGCCGCCGTCGCCCATGAAGATGCTGCGGTTCTGCAGCGAGAGCACGCCGACCATGAACAGCACGGACATCGTGCGGGTGCGCCAGCCCAGCAGCAGCAGCACGCTCGTCAGAACGGCCAGCACGTAGACGGTCTCGAACCAGAACCGGCCGTCGGACCACATCAGGGCCGTGAAGGCGCCATTGGCCGAGATGAGCTGCTGGGCGAGGTCCCAGCTCCAGGGGCCGCCCGGACCGTACATCTCCTCACGATGGGGGAACTCGCGCAGCAGGAACAGCAGCCAGGTCACGCTGAAGCCGATGCGGATCACGGCGGTCTGGTACGGGCCGAGGGCGGACTCGGTGACCCGGGCGATGGTGGCGGAGACGCAGAGCGCGAAACGGTTCACTTGGCGCCCCCCTCGGTGCTCTTCGCCGGTATCGACCACCAGGGCAGCACCCGGTACACCGGCTGCTCCGACACCTTCTCGTCGCTCCACTGAGGCGGGCGCACATTGGTGGTGCGGCTGCGTATCTGGACGAGATCGATCGCACCCCCCTTGCCGGCCGCGTCCTCACGGTCCAGACGCAGCAGGACGATGCGGCGCAGATACGTCTCCGAAAGGGAGCCGCGCAGGCCGATCGGGCGGTTGTCGCCGCCGTGCGTGGCGACGAAGAAGTCCCAGGCCCGGCGCAGCTCGTTCTGCTGGGTGTGGCTCGGCAACAGGTTGCCGTCGATGGCCCGGCCGTCCTCGGCGGAGAGGTCGTACCAGCCGGTCGTCCGCGTCCCGCCGTCCGCGGTGTCGATCTGGGCACGGACCTGGACGGCGATGTTCTGCTGCAACGGGTTCGGCGCGAACAGCTTCCAGTTCTGCTCGAACTCCGGGTAGATCCAGTCGTCGATCTCCCTGCCGTGCTGCTTGGTCACCGTGTTCGACGGCGCCACGTGCAGGAAGACCATGCCGATGTGCACACAGACGGCGACGGCGACGACCGCGAGGGCCACGGCGACGACGATCTGGTAGCGCAGGGAGAGGGCGGCGACGCCGGTGCGGGGGGCGGCGAGCCCGAGGGGGGCGTGCGGCGCGGGCGCATACGCGGCGTGCACGGACGGCTCGGGCGCTGGACCGGTGGCGGATACCGCCTCGACGGTAGACCGCGGCTCGACGGCGGACCGCGGCTCGGCGGCGTGTGGCGGGTCGACGGCGGTCGGCGGCTCCTGGCCCTGAGTGCCGGCCGGCCTGCCGTGCGTCGGGGCCGGGCCGGGCGGGGAGCTCTGGGGAGTGTCCGGACCGACGGGCGGGGAGCCCGGCTCGCCCGGCCCGTGCAGGGCGTTCGAGCCTTGGTCGTGCGCGTCCATTCCGCCCCGTTTCCGATTCCGGTCCGTCTTCCGGTTGCCCCCCGCAGGACCGCAGCACCACCCGTGCGCCGCCCGAACGGAACGGTACTCAGGCCCGTGCGCCCGGCACAGCCCCCTGTGGAACCGCTGCGAACGCCACTCCGGTTGTCCACAGGCCGTGCCCGGGGACGCCCGCAGGTTATCCACAGCGGTTGACACCTTACGGCGCCCGTCTCACCATGGAATCGCACGAACCGAACGATCGGTCGGGAGCAAGCACCGGCAGAGCCCAGGTCGAAGGGGACCTCATGGCGACAGCAGCCGCGCACCAGACGGCGCGCACCCAGGCGTACGACGGGCAGGCCGGCCCACGGGCCGGCGCCGACGACACCGCCGCGTACGAGAGGGCCTTCGACGCCGCCGTGGCCGCCGACGAGCGCGTCGAGCCGCGCGACTGGATGCCCGACGCCTACCGAGCGACCCTCGTCCGCCAGATCGCGCAGCACGCCCACTCCGAGATCATCGGCATGCAGCCGGAGGCGAACTGGATCACGCGCGCGCCCTCACTGCGCCGCAAGGCCATCCTGATGGCCAAGGTCCAGGACGAGGCCGGGCACGGGCTCTACCTCTACGGCGCGGCCGAGACCCTCGGCACCGGCCGCGACGAACTGCTCGACAAGCTCCACACCGGCCGCCAGAAGTACTCGTCGATCTTCAATTACCCGACGCTGACCTGGGCGGACGTCGGCGCGATCGGATGGCTCGTGGACGGCGCCGCGATCACCAACCAGGTGCCCCTGTGCCGCTGCTCCTACGGCCCGTACGCGCGCGCGATGGTCCGCATCTGCAAGGAGGAGTCCTTCCACCAGCGCCAGGGGTATGAGCTGCTGCTGGCCCTCAGCCGCGGCACCCCCGCGCAGCACGCGATGGCGCAGGACGCGGTGGACCGCTGGTGGTGGCCGTCCCTGATGATGTTCGGCCCGCCCGACGACGAGTCAGCGCACTCCGCGCAGTCGATGGCGTGGAAGATCAAGCGCCATTCGAACGACGAACTGCGCCAGCGCTTCGTCGACATCTGCGTCCCGCAGGCCGAGTTCCTGGGCCTGACCCTCCCCGACCCCGACCTGCGGTGGAACGAGGAGCGGGGACATCACGACTTCGGCCCGATCGACTGGACGGAGTTCTGGGAGGTCCTCAAGGGCAACGGCCCGTGCAACGAACAGCGGATATCGCAGCGCAGGCAGGCCCACGACGAGGGCGCCTGGGTCCGGGATGCGGCCTCGGCGTACGCGGCCAGGCACAGTGCCTCCGGTGCCGGAAGGGGAGGGGAGCAGGCATGACGAACACCGACTGGCCTTTGTGGGAGGTCTTCGTGCGCTCCCGCCGCGGCCTCTCGCACACCCACGCCGGCAGCCTGCACGCGCCGGACGCGGAATTCGCGCTGCGCAACGCCCGTGACCTGTACACCCGGCGCGGCGAGGGCGTCTCGATCTGGGTCGTCCCGTCCTCCGCGGTCACCGCGTCCTCGCCCGACGAGAAGGACCCGTTCTTCGAGCCGTCCGGCGACAAGCCGTACCGGCACCCGACGTTCTACGAGATCCCGGAGGGGGTGAAGCACCTGTGACCGCACCGGAGACGACCACCACCGCCGTTCCCAGGACGGCCGCCCTCGCCCTCGGCGACGACGCGCTCGTCCTCTCGCACCGCCTCGGGGAGTGGGCCGGCCACGCCCCCGTCCTCGAAGAGGAGGTGGCCCTCGCCAACATCGCGCTGGACCTGCTGGGCCAGGCCCGGGTACTGCTGTCGCTGGCCGGCGACGAGGACGACCTGGCGTATCTGCGCGAGGAGCGCGCCTTCACCAACCTCCAGCTGGTGGAGCAGCCGAACGGCGACTTCGCCCACACCATCGCCCGCCAGCTGTACTTCTCCACCTACCAGCACCTGCTCTACGCCGAACTGGCCAGCGGAGACGGCCCGTTCGCCCCGCTCGCCGCCAAGGCCGTCAAGGAGGTCGCCTACCACCGCGACCACGCCGAACAGTGGACCCTGCGGCTCGGCGACGGCACGGACGTCAGCCATGAGCGGATGCAGCGGGCGTGCGAGGCGCTGTGGCGGTTCACCGAGGAGATGTTCCAGCCCGTGGCAGGGCTGGACACCGACCGGCAGGGCATGGAGTCGACCTGGGCCGAGGCCGTCGGGGACGTTCTGCGCCGCGCCACCCTCACCGTCCCCGAGGGCCCGCGGTCCGGGGCGTGGGCGGCCGGGGCGGGTCGTCAGGGCCTGCACACCGAGTCCTTCGGACCGATGCTCGCCGAGATGCAGCATCTGCACCGCAGCCACCCGGGGGCGTCATGGTGACGACCACTGCGCTGGAGGCGGAGCTTCTGCAGGTGGCCGGTGCGGTGCCTGACCCCGAACTGCCCGTGCTCACCCTCCAGGAGCTCGGCGTCCTGCGCGCGGTGCGCGTCCACGGCCCCGACTCGGTCGAGGTCGAGCTGACCCCGACGTACACCGGCTGCCCGGCCGTCGAGGCGATGTCCCTGGACATAGAGCGGGTGCTGCACGAACACGGCGTGCGGGACGTCACGGTGCGCACCGTGCTCGCGCCCGCCTGGTCGACGGACGACATCACGGACGAAGGGCGGCGCAAACTCCGGGAGTTCGGCATCGCCCCGCCGCGCACGGGGCGGGCGGCCGGGCCGGTCGGCCTGCGACTGGGGCCGACCCGCACCCTCGGCCCGGCAACCGATGAAGCGGCCGACCCCGTCCGCTGCCCGAACTGCGACTCCACCGACACCGAGCTGCTCAGCCGTTTCTCCTCCACGGCCTGCAAGGCGCTGCGCCGGTGCCTGGCGTGCCGTGAACCCTTCGACCACTTCAAGGAGTTGTGATGGCCCGCTTCCACGCGCTCCCCGTGGCCGCGGTCGACCGGCTCACCGACGACTCCGTGGCCCTGACCCTCACCGTTCCCGAGGACCTGCGCGAGGAGTACCGGCACGCCCCGGGCCAGCATCTCGCCCTGCGGCGCACGGCGGACGGGACGGAGATCCGGCGCACCTACTCGATCTGCTCCCCGGCACCGGCGCCGGACAGCGAGGGACCCCGCACCCTGCGCGTCGGAGTGCGGCTGGTCGAAGGCGGCGCGTTCTCGACGTACGCGCTGAAGGAGATCAACATCGGCGACGAGCTGGAGGTGATGACGCCGGCGGGCCGCTTCACCCTCGACCCGGCTCCCGGTCTGTACGCCGCGATCGTCGGCGGCAGCGGCATCACCCCGGTGCTGTCGATCGTGACGACCCTGCTGGCGCGCGAGCCTGAGGCCCGGTTCTGTCTGATCCGCAGCGACCGTACGTCCGCCTCGACGATGTTCCTGGAGGAGGTCGCCGACCTGAAGGACCGCTACCCGCAGCGGCTGCACCTCGTGACGGTTCTGTCCCGGGAGGAGCAGCAGGCGGGGCTGCCGTCCGGGCGGCTCGACCGGGAGCGGCTCGGCGGGCTGCTTCCGGCGCTGCTCCCTGTGGACCAGGTGGCGGGGTGGTTCCTGTGCGGGCCGTTCGGACTGGTGCAGGGCGCTGAGCGGGCGTTGCGCGAGCTGGGGGTGTCCCGCACCCGTATCCACGAGGAGATCTTCCACGTGGACGCCGCCGCCCCCGTGACCATCACGCCCGCTCCCGCGCACAGCACGGTGACCGCGCGGCTCGACGGCCGCGGCGGGAGCTGGCCGGTGCGGCAGGGCGAGTCGCTCCTGGAGGCGGTACTGCGCAACCGCGCCGACGCGCCCTACGCCTGCAAGGGCGGAGTGTGCGGGACCTGCCGGGCCTTCCTGGTCTCCGGCGAGGTGCGCATGGACCGCAACTTCGCGCTGGAGCCGGAGGAGACGGAGGCGGGGTATGTGCTGGCATGCCAGTCCCATCCGGTGACGCAGAGGGTGGAGCTGGACTTCGACAGGTGAAAAGCCGGGGAGCGACCGCCCCGTCCCGCGCCCATTCGCGCCCGTTCCGCAGGTGAACGTCGACAGCGTTCCCTTCTTCTAGAACCTGTTCTATCTTGACGGACCGTCAGATCAGCGGGCCCGGGCGGAAGGACAGACCGTGGACTTCACCTTCACCGAGGAGCAGCAGGCGGCGGCCGAGGCGGCACGAGGGGTGCTGGCCGGCGTCGCCCCGGACGCGGTGCCCAGTCCGGCCCTCACCCCGGGCGCCGTCGCGGACGACTTCGACCGTGCGTTGTGGGCCAAGCTAGCCGACGCGGACCTGCTCAGCCTGCTGCTGGACCCGGAGTACGGCGGGGCGGGTCTGGACGCCGTCGCGCTGTGCCTGGTGCTGCGCGAGGCGGCGAAGGTACTGGCGCGGGTACCGCTGCTGGAGAACAGCGCCGCCCTGGCCGCCGTACAGGCCTTCGGCGGTGCGGAGTTGAAGGCCGGCCCGGCGGCGCGGGCGGGCCGCGGGGAGATCGTCCTGACCGTCGCCGCGAGCGGTCGCACCGGCCACGACCCGGCCGAACTCGCGGTGACGGCACGGCAGGAGGGGGAGGTGTGGGTGCTGGACGGGGTGCAGACGGCGGTGCCGTGGGCGTACGGCGCCGACTTCGTCCTCGTCCCCGCGCACACGGCCGCCGACCGGACCCTGCTCGCCCTGGTCCCTCGGCTCCATCCGGGCGTCGAGCTCGCCGAGCAGATCTCCACCACCGGTGAGCGGCTCGCCGAACTGCGCCTGGACGCCGTACGGATCGCGGACCGGGACGTCATCGACGCCGACGGCGCGTGGGAGTGGCTACGGGATCTGCTGGCCACGGGGACGTGTGCGCTGGCGCTCGGTCTGGGGGAGCGGGTGCTGGGGATGACCAGTGAGTACACCGGCAAGCGTGAGCAGTTCGGGTTCCCGGTGGCCACGTTCCAGGCCGTCGCCGTGCAGGCCGCCGACCGCTACATCGATCTGCGGGCCATGGAGGTCACCCTGTGGCAGGCCGCGTGGCGGATCGCCTCGGGGGCGCCCGGCGCGCTGCCCGCCTCCGGTGACGTGGCCGTCGCCAAGATCTGGGCGTCGGAGGGCGTACGGAGGGTCGTGCAGACCGCGCAGCATCTGCACGGCGGGTTCGGCGCCGACGTCGACTATCCCCTGCACCGGTACCACGCCTGGGCCAAGCACCTGGAACTGTCGCTCGGCCCCGCGGCGGCACACGAGGAGACCCTGGGCGACCTGCTGGCGGCCCACCCACTGGCCTGACCACCACAGTCAGCCGCCCGCCCGGTGGCCGGTGATCCCCGACCGGTGACTAGAGCACGAAGCCCGGCTGCCCCTCGTCGGTCACGACGGGGCGGCCGGTCGCTGCCCAGACCTGCATGCCACCGTCGACGTTCGCGGCGTCGATGCCCTGCTGGACGAGGTACATCGCGACCTGGGCCGAACGCCCGCCGGAACGGCAGATCACGTTGACCCGGCCGTCCTGCGGCGCGGCCTCGGTCAGCTCGCCGTACCGGGCGACGAACTCGCTGATGGGGATGTGCAGCGCCCCTGCGGCATGACCCGCCTGCCACTCGTCGTCCTCACGGACGTCCAGCAGGAAGTCGCTGTCCTTGAGGTCCGTGACCTCGACCGTGGGCACTCCAGCTCCGAATTGCATGCCTCCGACGCTACCCGACGCGGGCGCGCATCGGTCCGGTCGCCCGCTAGCCGACCAGCCCCGCCAGTTCCGCCTCGCGCGCGGCGACGTCGGCCAGGAGCTTCTCGGCGACCTCGTCCAGGAGGCGGTCCGGGTCTTCCGGGGCCATCCGGAGCATCGAGCCGATCGCGCTCTCCTCCAGCTCCCGGGCGACCACGCTGAGCAGTTCCTTGCGCTGGGCCAGCCATTCGAGGCGGGCGTAGAGGTCCTCGCTGGGAGTCGGGCCCTGCTCCGGGGGTTTCGGCCCGGCGGCCCACTCCTCGGCCAGCTCCCGCAGAAGCGTCTCGTCGCCACGGGCGTAGGCGGCGTTGACGCGGGTGATGAACTCCTCACGCCGCGCCCGCTCCGTGTCCTCCTGGGCGAGGTCGGGGTGGGCCTTGCGCGCCAGCTCGCGGTAGAGCTTGCGGACCTCCTCGCTGGGCCGCACCCGCTGCGGGGGCTGTACCGGCTGGTCCGTGAGCATCGCCTCGGCCTCCGGGAACAGCCCCGCGCCGTCCATCCAGCCGTGGAAGAGCTCCTCGACGCCCGGCATCGGCATGACCCGGGCCCGCGCCTCGTCCGCCTTGCGCAGGTCCTCGGGGTCGCCGGTGCGGGCGGCCCGGGCCTCGGCGATCTGGGCGTCCAGCTCGTCGAGGCGGGTGTACATCGGGCCGAGCTTCTGGTGGTGCAGCCGGGAGAAGTTCTCGACCTCGATACGGAAGGTCTCCACCGCGATCTCGTACTCGATCAACGCCTGCTCGGCGGCCCGTACGGCCCGTTCCAGCCGCTCCTCGGGCCGGGGCACACCGGCGTCCGGCGTCGGCCGGTCCTCACCGGCGACACCACCCTGTTCAGCTTCCGGGGTCGTCACCCGACCAGCGTAGGCCACGGCGGAAAAAGCTCCCCGGGCACACCGTCTTCAGGACCGCGAGCGCCCCGTACTCAGGTCTCACACCCCCACCTCCGCCGCGATCCGCCCCGACCGCACCGCTGCCACCAGCTGCGCGTGGTCCGCCTCCGTGCGGTCGGCGTAGGCGACGGCGAACGCGGTGATCGCCTCGTCCAGCTCCTCGTTCTTGCCGCAGTAGGCGGCGATCAGGCGCGGGTCGGCGCTGTGGGCGTGGGCGCGGGCCAGCAGCGCGCCGGTCATCCGGCCGTAGTCGTCCAGCTGGTCGGCGGCGAGGGCTGCCGGGTCGACGCTGCCCTTGCGGTTGCGGAACTGCCGTACCTGGAACGGCAGTCCGTCGACCGAGGTCCAGCCGAGCAGGATGTCGCTGACCACCTGCATGCGCTTTTGCCCCATGACCACCCGCCGGCCCTCGTGGCCGACCTCGGGCGCCTCGAACCCGGCGCTCACCAGATGCGGCACCAGCGCCGAGGGGCGGACCTCCTTGACCTGGAGGACGAGCGGTTCACCGCGGTGGTCGAGGAGCAGGACGACATACGACCGGGTGCCGACGCTGCCCGTGCCGACGACGCGGAAGGCGACGTCATGCACCGCGTGCCGGGCCAGGAGGGGGAGGCGGTCCTCGGAGAGCGAGGTCAGGTACTCCTCCAAGGACGCGGCGACCGCCGCGGCCTCCGCGTCCGGGACGCGCCGCAGCACCGGCGCGGCGTCGACGAAGCGGCGCCCGCCGTCCTCGGTCGGCTCCGTCGACTTCGCGGCGAACCGCCCGCTGGTGTTGGCCCGCGCCTTCTCGGAGACCCGCTCCAGGGTGCCGAGCAGGTCGTGGGCGTCGGTGTGGGAGACCAGTTCCTCGTCCGCGATGGCGTTCCACGCGTCCAGGACCGGAAGCCTGGCCAGCAGCCGCATGGTGCGGCGGTAGGCGCCCGTCGCGTCGTGCGCCGCCTTGCGGCAGGTGTCCTCGTCGGCGCCCGCCTCACGGGCGGCGAGCACGAGGGAGGTGGCGAGCCGCTTGAGGTCCCACTCCCAGGGGCCGCTCACGGTCTCGTCGAAGTCGTTCAGGTCGATGACCAGGCCGCCGCGCGCGTCGCCGTACAGGCCGAAGTTGGCGGCGTGGGCGTCGCCGCAGATCTGGGCACGGATCCCCGTGACGGGAGTGCGCGCCAGGTCGTAGGCCATGAGACCGGCCGAACCGCGCAGGAAGGCGAAGGGTGTGGCCGCCATCCGGCCCACCCGGATCGGCGTGAGCTCGGGGATGCGGCCCCGGCCGGACTCCTCGACCGCGCTCACCGCGTCGGGCCGGTCAGCGTCCAGCTCGAGGTCGGCGTGCACACTGCGCGGGACGCTTCGCCGCAGCGCCTTGCCCTCCTCCTTGGGCGTGCCCTCGGCGGGCCAGTCGGCGAAGCCGCGGACCCGGGGGACCCGGCGGGCGCCACCGGCACTCTTCGCCGCCTTCCGAGCGGGAACCGCGTCCCCGACAACCGTCTCGGCCTTGACCTCGGTCACCACGACCGCCTCCCCCGTACCCGCACGAACATCAACTCGTGCCGACCGTACAGCCGGTGGCCGAAACTCGTCAGACCCTGTGGACAACTCCACAGCTGTGGAAAACGCCGACAGCCCAAAGCGCACCGGCACCACACCGGGCTGCACCACACCGCCCGACACCACACGAGCACCGCCCGACACCGACCCGGCGCCACAGCGCGCCGCCGGCCCCCCACCGACAGCACGCCATCAGCACCCCGCCGGCCGCTCCTCCTCCGGCAGATGCTCCTTCGCCCACTCCCCGAGCAGTCGCAGGGCCGGTGCCAGCGCGGCCCCCGCCTCCGTCAGCCGGTACGACACGCGCAGCGGGGGTCCGTCGTCGACCTCGCGCACCAGCAGCCGGGCCGCACCGAGTTCGGTGAGCCGGTCGGAGAGCATGCGTTCGCTGATGCCGGGAACGGCCCGGCGCAGGTCGACGAAGTACGCGGGCCCTCCGTTGACGAGGACGGACACGATCGGGCCTGTCCAGCGCTTTCCGAGCAGCTGGAAGACACGCGTGATGCCGTCGTCGACCCGCTTGCACGCCGCCAGGTCATGACTCTGCTCCACCGCCATGCCGTCAGGGTACTGCCTTTCCCCACGGGGCTGAAAAAAAGTAAGTGACTGTGTTATCCATAGTCGAGTACCAAATACTAGCCCGCGGAACGAGCGTCCCGTGGGCCTTCCCACCACCCCCCCGGAGACCCCATGGCCACGCTCCTGCACATCGACTCCTCCGCCTTCCCGGCCGGCGCTTCCACGTCCCGTGCCGTGACGGACGCGTTCCGCAAGACCTGGGAGGAGCAGCACCCCGAAGGCACGGTGATCTACCGCGACCTCGCCGTGAACCCCGTCCCGCACATCACCGCCGACGCCCACACCGCCGGCTTCGCCGACCCGGCCGCGCACAGCCCGGAGCAGGCGGACGCCTTCGCCGCGCGCGTGCGGCTGATCGAGGAGCTGGAGCAGGCGGACGCGGTGCTGATCGGCGCCCCGATGTACAACTTCTCGATCCCCTCGACCCTCAAGGCATGGCTCGACAACGTGGTCCTCATCGGCCGCACCGCCATGACCGAGGACTCGAAGGTCAAGGGCAC
Organism: Streptomyces sp. Q2; assembly: GCF_056820935.1. Lineage (NCBI taxonomy): Bacteria > Bacillati > Actinomycetota > Actinomycetes > Kitasatosporales > Streptomycetaceae > Streptomyces > Streptomyces sp. Q2. Next base: position 19,364 of record NZ_JBXEJE010000084.1, read on the forward strand.
CCCGGTCACCGTCGTCGCCAGTCGCGGCGGCTCATACGCGCCGGGCACCCCGCGCGAGGGCTACGAGTACGTGCAGACCTACCTGAAGGCGATCTTCACCGACACCCTCGCCGTGGACCTGCACTTCATCGTCCCGGAGCTCACGATGGCCCCGCACAACCCCGCGATGACCGAGCTGGTCCCCCTCTTCGAGGCCTCCCGCGAGCGCGCCCTCCAGGACGCGGCCGCCAAGGCCAAGGAAGTGGCCGAGCGCGTCGCGGCATAGGCCTGCGGGCTGGGTGGGGCCGGCAGCCGCCCCCACCCAGCCGCCCACCAGAACTGCTTCACGGATGGCAAGGACAAGAACCGCGACACCGACGACCACGCCGGCCAAGCCGCTCGGACAAACCGTCCTCATCCCGCCTACCAGGGACTTTGACCACCTTCAGCCCCTTCCTGCGGCAACCCTCCGGCGTGTGCAAGTCTTCGCCGGAGCAACATGAGGAGCAGGCGATGACCGAGAGCGCGAAGGCTGCGCCGCGCCGGCGGCACGCGCAGGCGAACCGGCGACGCATCCTGGACGCGGCGCGCGAGACGCTGAGCGCGGATCCGGAGAGGACCATCGACGACATCGCCCGCGCCGCAGGCGTCGCCCGCCGCACCCTCTACGGCCATTTCGCGGGCCGGGAGGAACTCGTCAGCGCCCTGGCCGACGAGGCGGTGGAGTCGCTCCGGCAGGCGTTCGTCGAGGAGCGCGACCACGCCGAGCCCTCCGATCTGGCCCTGGCCCGCTACATCATGGCCGTCTGGGGCATCGGCGACCGCTTCCGGATGCTGATCGCGCTCGGCCGCCGGGATCTGGACGGCGACATCCGCGGCGCCCTGACCCCGGTACGGGACCTGGCCGGTGAACTGCTCGCACAGGGACAGCGCGACGGGGTGTTCGCCGACCATCTGCCCGCGCCGGTGCTGGGCCACGTACTGGAATCGGTCGTGGTCTCGATGCTGGAGTCGGTGAACGACGAGACGGGGGAGATCTCCGCCCCCGCCGCCGCAACGGCCGTCCTGCTGGCCGCCGGAAGGACGCGGCCCGAGGCGGAAGCCGTCCTGCGGCACCTGCGCACCAACGGCTGAAGCCGGGCGCAGCACCGACCGGTCGACGATCCTGATCCCGACCGTGAGCGACCGCTGGAGAAGACACTTGGAGACCGTGAGATACCTCACCGCAGGTCCCTTGCCACCACAACGAGAAACGGGCCCTCACCGTGACTTTCGTCACTGGTGAAGACCCGTTCATCGGTTCTTCGCTGTGCGCGAGGGGGGAGTTGAACCCCCACGCCCTTTCGGGCACTGGAACCTGAATCCAGCGCGTCTGCCTATTCCGCCACCCGCGCATTGGGTGTGTCCTCAGGCCCCGTCCCCCTTGGGGTGTGGCGCCTTCCGACACGCAGAACATTAGCACGCAGGAAGGGGTGGGTTCACATCGCTTAAGAGCGGGCAGTCGCCGACCAGCACACTCTGCGTCCGTCCGCCACCCCACCTCCGATTCCGCGGCTACGTATCAACGCGGATCGGTTCACGTATCAACCTCGTACCGGTCCCGTCCTTCTCCGCAGGAGCCGGTCCGGGTCCACAGTCAGGTGCGGGACACTTGTCTTCGGCCGCCTCTACGATCCTTGGCAGGACGACGTCCGAGAAGAGTTCGAAGGGGTGCTCCGGAGGGAACTTCGGAGGCGTCGACACCGTCGACCGGGCCGACAGGGGGAACCAGCCGATTTACCGGCGCGTGGATACGATCAGTAAGCAGTACCAGCAGTACCGGGCAAGGCAGTGCCCGCTCAGCGGGTCGCAGGACGGCAGCAGCTACGGAGGAGGTGCCCCATGGGAGTCCTGAAGAAGTTCGAGCAGCGTCTCGAAGGTCTGGTCAACGGCACCTTCGCCAAGGTGTTCAAGTCCGAGGTCCAGCCCGTGGAGATCGCGGGAGCGCTCCAGCGCGAGTGCGACAACAACGCGACCATCTGGAACCGCGACCGGACGGTCGTCCCCAACGACTTCATCGTGGAGCTGAGCACGCCGGACTTCGAGCGGCTCAGCCCCTACTCCGGCCAGCTCGGCGACGAGCTCGCCGGCATGGTGCGCGACTACGCGAAGCAGCAGCGCTACACCTTCATGGGCCCCATCAAGGTCCATCTGGAGAAGGCGGACGACCTCGACACCGGCCTGTACCGGGTGCGCAGCCGTACGCTCGCCTCCTCCACCAACCAGCAGTCCCCCGGCAGCGCCCCGGCGGCTCCGGCCGCAGGTCGGCCGGCCCCCGGCGGCGGCTACGGCTACCCGCCGCCCGCGGCACCGGCGGGCGCC
>NZ_JBXEJE010000085.1:0-18431 GCF_056820935.1 Streptomyces sp. Q2
AACGACGTCACCCAGCTTCTGCCACTTCTCGATGCGATTCCGCCGGTCCGTGGCCGGGTCGGTCGTCCTCGCCGTAAGCAGGAGGGGCGCAAGCCCGAACCGACAGCCTCCGTGATCGACACCCAGAGCGTGAAGACCTCCACCAATGTGCCCCTGAACAGCCAGGGAACCGATGCAGCGAAGAAGATCGTCGGCCGGAAGCGGGGCATCATCACCGACACGCTCGGCCTGCTCCTCGCCGTAACCGTTACCGCCGCAAGCCTGTCGGAAAACGCCGTAGGAATACAATCCTCGACCAAGCCAAGAAGACCTAACCGACCATCTCCAAGAGCTGGGTCGACACCGGCTTCAAGAACGCCGTCGTCGAGCACGGGGCGAAGCTTGGAATCGACGTCGAGGTCGTCAACAGAAACCCGGAAATCCATGGCTCTCATGTCGTCAAAAGGCGCTGGGTAGTGGAACGGAGTATCGGATGGATCATGATGCACCGCCGCCTCGCCCGCGACTACGAGACCCTGCCCGCCAGCTCCGAAGCCATGATCCATATCGCCCTCGATCGACAACCTCGCCAAGTGCATAACGGACGAGACCGCACCCACCTGGCGAGGAACCTGCTAGGAAATAAACGACATTTCGCCTGCATCAAACGCCCTCTCAGAACTGGGGCTTAGACGGTGTCCTATGTGGTGAGGCGGACGTACCGCTTGTAGCAGCAGATGGCTGCGGCGAGGCCGAGAAAGGCCAGATAGTTGCGGGGATTGCGTTCATAGCGAGGGCTGAGTCTGCGGTATCCGGACAGCCAGGAGATGGTCCGCTCGATCACCCACCTACGGCGGCCCAATCGTTCGCTGGACTCGACGCCTTTGCGGGCGATGCGCACTCCGATGCGCTTGCCTCGTAACCATTTTCGCAGGTGGGGAATGTCGTAGGCCTTGTCGGCATGCAGGCGTTGGGGCTTGAAGTAGCGTCCGCGGTGAGGGTCGTGTCTCGTTTGGTGACCCTCGACCATGGGCTTCAGGCCTTCGCTGTCGTGGACGTTGGCGGCGGAGACGCCGACGTCCAGGGGCAGTCCGTTCGCGTCCGGCAGGATGTGCATCCTGGAACCCGGCGTGTCCCTGTCCACGGGGTTCGGACCTGTGTGTTCGCCCCCTTTTTAGCGCGTACGTGTGCGGAGTCGAGGACGACGCGGGAGACGTCGATGAGGCCGGCGTCGTCGAGTTGGTGCAGGACCGCTTCGTGGAGCCGGCCCCAGACGCCGGCCCTGGACCAGATCATGAACCGGCGGTGGGCCGTCGACTTCGATATGCCGAAGCACGGCGGCAAAGCCCGCCAGGCGCAGCCGCTGACCAGCACGTAGATGATCGCCGCGAACAACGTCTCATCAGGCGTGTTCTGGGTCCCGCCACCCTGCGGCCGCACCCGGTCCTCCGGAATCAACGGCCTGGCGAGCTCCCACAAGCCGTCCGGAACAATCCAACTCCATGTACCCCGCCCCATGAACAGACCAACGAGCGATCACCACATAGGACACCGTCTCAAGAACCAGGCACTTAAAACTCGCGCGCTTCCGACCGCGCGATGTCCAAGGTCCGTAACGGCGAGCGTGCCCGCGGTGGAGTCGAGCGGCGCCCGGTCGCCCTCGGCGCTCGCCCCCGTGACGAGGGCGAACCCGGCCGGGGGTGGCTGGAGGAGGCCCTGCAGGCCGTCGGCGCGCGGGTCGTATCCCGTGGGGGCAACCACCGCTACGCCGCCTACATCGGGCCGCGCACCGGGCGTTGGCTCACCGCCACTCCCTACCCGTACCCGAAGGCCGACCAAGGGGGTGCGGCCGCGTGAACGCCGCATCCCGTACCGGCGGCGAGGATGTCTAAATGGTCATCGACTGGGGCCTGGGCGTCGTCGACCGCGTACTTGGTGAAGGTGCTGGAGGACCGTCCGCCTACGGAGTCGATCTAGCTGCGGAGATGTGTCGTCTCCAGAGTCGCTCGGGCTGCCTTCAGCGCCGGGTGGGTCTGTTGCGCGACGCGGTGGAAGGTTTCCTGGGCGGGGCGGGCCGGCCAGGCCGGGGGAAGGTGGCGGGCCGGGAGTCTCGGGTCCGTGCGGATGGTCCGGAGCCAGTCGCTCACCAGGCGGAGGCGGGTGCCGATCGGGTCGTGGTCGGTGCCGTTTCCCAGGTGGGCGCTCCAGCGCTTGTCGAAGGTGACATAGCGGGCGGCGATGGACTCCAGGTCCCAGGTGTCGCGGATCATTTGCTCGATGTCGGTCACCTCGGCGGCCTGGGCGTGGAAGATCTTGACGTGGGCCGTGAGACCGAGGTCGGTGACCACCGCGGAGACGTCCACGTGACCGGGGGCGATCCACAGGCCGCTGTACAGCGCGCCGAATCCGGACCAGGTGAGCCGTGAGCGCAGGTCGTGGCGCTGGCGTTTCCAGGAGTCGGGCAGGGAGAAGCCGAGCAGGGTCCAGGAGCCGTCCCAGTCGTCGTAGACGGCGCCCTGCTTCCAGATGCGGGTGCGGCCGTCGATCAGGACGCGGCTGGCCTGCGGGGTCAGGCCGAAGAACATCTTGCGGCCCTCGCGCTGACGCTGGAGCAGGCCTCGGTTGACCATGCGGGTGAGGGTGGAGCGTACGGCCTGTTCGCCCACGCCCACGCGGCCCAGGACGTCGATGATGCTGCCCGAGTAGACGCCCAGGTCTCCCTCCTCTAGAACGTGGTTCCCGAAGAAGGTGAGCATGAGCGACTGCGGGCGCGGCTGCGGGCCCTCCGCGGTGTCCAGGATGTCGTCGTCCTCCACGGGAGCAAGGGTACGACCGCCCGCCGACCGTGCGGCAGGCGGTCGTACGAGGTCACCGGCGGTCGGCGGGGTGGGCAAGGTCGTAGGGGCGGAGGTAGGGGGTGGGACGGTACGTGATGTAACGGGTGGGGGTGGTGGGGTCGGCCGCGGTGGCGCGGGCGTTGAGCGACGCCGGGTCGGTGCCCTGCCAGCTGCCGGTGGTCAGGCGGTCCTCCAGGGTGTGGAGGGCGGCCAGTTGTTCGGCAGGGCTGAAGGTGCAGTGGCCGGCGTTGTCGACGTAGGCCTGGCGGAGGAGGGGGGCGGAGCCGGCGGCCGTCACCGCTCGGCGCAGGGCGCTTTCCGTCTGGACGGGGACCAGGGGGTCGCCGATGGTGTGGATGGAGAGCTGGGGCTTGGCCAGCTTGCCGGTGAAGCTGCTGGTGGTGCTCATCCAGGCGACGGCGGCCGGGTCCGCGGTGACGCGCGGGGCCCGGTTGAGGGCGGCGAGGTCCTTGGTCAGGGAGAGGCCCGCCTTCTTGTACAGCGCGGTGACCTCCTTGCGGACGGAGGACTTCCCGAGCAGCCGTGCGTAGTCGATGCCGGTGTTCCAGGACATGTTGCCGCCCGCGCGGGTCTCGGCCTCCTGACGCCGGTTGAAGGCGGCGATCTTCAGCAGGCCCTTGACGGCGTCGTACTGGTTGGCCTGCTGGGCGTCCCAGTCGTTCGCGGCGGGGCGGGTCTGGGTGGGCGCGTTCCAGACCGGGATGTTGTGCAGGGCCGCGGCGAGGGCGATACGGGCCCTGCCCTCGGCCGTCGACTGGGCGGAGTCGACCGTGGCGGTCAGGGTGTTCGCCGCGGCGGTGGCGGCCTCCTGGCTAGGGAGGTCCACCAGGGGAACGTCGGAGCCCAGGAGCGTCTTGAGGGCGAACACCGGGTCGAGGGTGTTGTTCCAGTTGGCGACGCCGCCGTGGACCAGGCCGCACATGGAGAGCGAGCCGTCGATCTCGTCCGGGTGGCGTTCGGCTATCGCCGTCGTGACCAGGCCGCCGTACGACCGTCCCCAGGCGAGGGTGCGGGAGGCCTGGCCGAAGCGGGTGGTGAAGGCCTTCAGGGCGGCCATCTGGTCGGGGACGGCGTCGGTGACCGCCCAGCCGGTGGTGGCGTAGGAGGAGCCGACGAGGGCGTAGCCGCCCTGGAGAAGGAGCGCCTTGGTGGTGTCGTCGGGGGCGTCCTGGGCGGGGTTGGCGGGGCCGGCGTTGTAGCCGTGGCTGAAGAGCAGGACGGTGCCGTTCCAGGTGGCGGGGACGTCCATCATGTACGTGGCGCCGGAGGGGAGTCGGCCGTCCACGTGGGTGGGGCCCGCGTCGGCCGCCGTGGCCGCGGGTGCGGTGGTGAGGGTGAGCAGCAGGGCTGCCGTGCAGGCGATGCGGGTGCCGTGCCTCATGCGGTGATCTCCTCCGTGTGGGGGGTGGTGGGGAGTTCGGGGGTGGGTTCCTCGGCGAGTGAGGTACGGCTCGTCTCGCGGACGAACCACACCGTCAGCGCGGTGATCAGCGAGCCGCCGCACAGCAGGAGGGCGACGGGGGTGCCGTTGCCGCTGCTCGCGACCAGGCTGCCGGCGATCAACGGGGAGAAGCCGGCGCCCACGAGGGTCGCGCCCTGGTAGCCGAGGGAGGCGCCGGTGTAGCGGACCCGGGTGCCGAACATCTCGCTGAACAGGGCGCCCAGCGGGCCGTACATCAGTGACTGGGAGATGCCGTGGCCGATGACGACGGCCAGGATCAGGGCTCCCGACGACCTGGAGTCGACCAGCGCGAGGACGGGGAAGGCGGTGGCCGCGGACAGGATCGCGCCGGCGAGGACGACCGGGCGGCGGCCGATCCGGTCGGAGAGCGCGGACGCGCAGGGCAGGACCACCAGGGCGACCGCGGCCGAGACGGTGAGCGCGGTGAGCACCTGCGGGCGGGGATACCCGATGCCGGTGGCGTACGCGATCAGATAACTGGTCAGCAGGGACTGGGCGGTGAAGGCGCCGATGCCGACGCAGCAGGCCAGCAGCACGGGCTTCGGGCGGCGCAGGACGTCGAGGATGGGGAGCCTCGACTCGGCGCGGTCCTTCTTCACCTCGGCGAACAGCGGACTCTCGACCACCTTGAGGCGGACGAACAGGCCGACGCCGAGCAGCAGCACGCTCAGCAGAAACGGCACGCGCCAGCCCCAGGCCGCGAACTGGTCCTTGGGGAGGGTGGAGACCAGGGCGACCACGGAGGCGGAGATCAGGGAGCCGAGCGGGGCTCCCATCTGGGTGAAGCTCGACCACAGGCCGCGGCGGCGATCGCCCGCGTGCTCCACGACCATCAGGGTCGCGCCGCCCCACTCACCGCCGATGGCGATGCCCTGCACCACGCGCAGGGTGATCAGCAGGACCGGGGCCCAGACACCGGCGGTGTCGTACGTGGGCAGCACGCCGATGAGGAAGCTGGCACCGCCCATCAGGCCCATCGTGAGCAGCAGCATGTTCTTGCGGCCGAGGCGGTCGCCGAAGTGGCCGAAGACGATGCCGCCGATCGGGCGGGCCACGTAGCCGGCGGCGAAGGTGCCGAACGCGGCGATCGTGCCCACGGCGGGGTCGGCGCCGGGGAAGAACAGTTCGCCGAACACGAGTGCGGCGACGGTGCCGTAGACGAGGAAGTCGTAGAACTCGACGGCGGTGCCGAGCATGCCGGAGAGGGCGACTCGGCGGAGTTGGAGGGTGCGTTCTGACGCGGTGGGGGCCGGGGGCATCGCGCTCTCCCTTGAGCGGGGGAAGGACACCGTGAAATTAGGCTGTCCAGTGACTACCGTCAAGAAAGTGCACAACATTAGCGGGAACATGCGGGGAGAATGTGACGCGCGTCACTGGAACTCGCTGATCCCCACAGGCAGTGCGTGCGTGACTACAGATATGCGAACCCGGATACGCGCCAGGGATCCGGACGCCTTCGCGGAGCTCTACGACGAGTGCGCTCGCTCGGTGTACAACCACGCCTTTTGCCGGCGCGGGTGTCGTGGAGATCGCCGACCACGCGGAGGAGATCGCCGGGCGGCTGGACGACCGGCACCGGATCGCCGCCACGCTGACCGCGCTGGGCTCGCAGACAAGCCGTTGTGCTTCGATCAGGTGGTCGTCTTGATCGAACAAGGTCCTGGACCGGGTGAGTTGGCGGCCGTACGCGCATGGAGAGAGGGCCTCCTGATAGCTCGCGGTTGTCGAAGCCAGAGCAAGCAGGAGGCCCTGTGTCGCCGTTGTACGTGGTCACGCCCGCGGAGTCCAGTTCGTCCACCCCTGGGTGTGACTGCCTCGCCCACAGGCTCGGGAACGCGGCTGACCATCCGGACCGCCAGCCCCGCTACGGCTCGGACATGAGCGATGCGGAGTGGGCGGTAGTTCGACAGGAGTTTCCGACGCCGGCGTGGATGGACAGCCGGGGCGGCCGGAGGGTTACTGCCACCGCCAGATGGCCGACGCGGTCCGCTAACTCGTCGACAACGGCATCAAGTGGCGCTCCATGCCCGCGGACTTCCCGCCCTGCGAGCACGTCTACGCGTACTTCCGCGGCTGGCGCGACCATGGCCTGGTGAGTGAGCTGAACGACCGGCTCCGCGGCCGGGTCCGCCGGGCGGAAGGCCGCGCCGTCGAGCCGACCGCGGCCATCGTGGACTCGCAGTCGGTGAAGGCGGACGCCATCGTGAAGAACGCTTCACGCGGCTACGACGGCGGCAAGAAGACATCCGATGCGGAAGAACTGTCAAGCGGCAAGGGACAGGTGGGGTTCGGGTGTGGTCGGGAAGGCCACGGCTTGGGACGCCCGCCTGCGCGAGAGGATGAACTGGGATGAATCCCAACCCATGGAAGACTTCCTGGCGGACCGGGCCGCCTCGGTGAAGGACCGGGACTTCGTTCCTGCTTGCGGTGACTCCTCCCGCGATGCCGCAGAGCGATTTCGCACCTGCCTGGTCGACCTGACCAAAGAGCCGGGCCTGTCGCCCTGGTGACGCACGGCGGGGTCACCGTGGACCTACTTCGTACCTTGATCGGTGACGATGCGGTGCCGGTCGAGTTGATGCAGCACGGCGTCCCCTCCTGCGCGATCACCACGCTGGATGACCTGTCCGTCGTGGACATCGCTTCGGTTGCGCACCTGGAGTGACCAAGTTGCCCATGCCGCCTGGCGATTCGCCGACGGAACGACGCACGGTCTGCTGCCGCACGGATCAGGCGGCCTGAGTTCCTGCTTCTTCTACCTCGATGCCACAGGTCAGCACCACGAGAATGCGCATCGGCGCGGGCTCTTCACGTTGGGCCGCTGCAGCCGTTAAGGCCCGCAGGGATAGAACGGAACACGTCCCCGCAGCGTCTGAGGTACATGAAAATGTCGCGTCAAGCCGCTGTCCTGCTCCTGAGCTCCGGGCTGTTGCTCTCCGGCTGCTCGTCCTCGTCCGACAACCCGGACGACGAGGGGTACACCGGCCCCACCCTGCCCGCCCGCACCGTCGCGAAGGACAAGTGGCAGGAAGGGCCGGCCGAGCCCAAGCAGCACAAGCCGTATCCTTATGACATCTATACGCATTGCGGGATCAAGTGGGTAAAGTTTGGCGGCCATTGGTGGGTTCTGGACTCCGTGTTCCCCGGGGTCGAGCAGGTCAAGGGGGAGCCGTCCTCGCAGGACAGCCAGAGGCTCGCCGGCTACATGACTCTGATCGGCCCGGACACTGCCAGCTTCGACGCCGTCGGGATGCCCACAATGCAATTCGTACCGACCGACGAGGAACCGCCGGGCTGCGCCTAGTCCGGTCGCTGCCGGCTAGTCAGCTGGACCGGGTTTCTGGGATGTTCCTGCGCAAGACGTGGGTGACTGGACATCCCCAGGCAGCTCCTGGCGTCTCGGGTTCGATCAGCGTCGACCCGCACGCTTGGAAAAGCGCACGTCGGCCGAGCACCTTGGCGCCGTCTTGAGGAAACAGAGCGAGGAACGTGCGGCCGGCTTCCTGAGCCCGCTGGGCAACTTCGGTCAGCAGCGCCCGTCCGAGACCGCCGCGCCGCTCAGAGCCAGCGATCGCGATGTTGTAGATCCACGCCTGCTCTCCGAGATGACCAGCCCGTCCCTGTTCCCGCCCGAAGCCGCAGTAAAGGTCGTACTCCACCACTCCCACGACCCGACCGTTGCTGTCGACCACGAGGACGTCTATGCCATCGGCGCTGAAGAAGTCCCCCTCGGGTCCAAGGTCCTCCGATATGGGTGACGTCAGGGCGCGCGAAGCGGCCGACACGCTACGATCCGCGGTGACGGCATCTGGCCATACTCGCTCCCGTCCCCGACTTCGTGCCCGCGACGATCGCCGTGTGCGCAGACGGCCACCTCGCCGCGGATGCCGGGAGACGGGCCTTGGCGGCGCGGGGGAAGGGCCGGGACGGGCTTCAGTGGGGAAAGGGCCCGGTCGGGACGGATGCGCCTGAGGGTGCGCGGTGCGGCCAGTGGCACGGGGTGGGTGGCCGGGATCGCACGCTGCATACTGCCGTCCCTTGACCAGTCCTTGAGGTACGGACAAGTTGGGTCGCAGTCACCGAAAAGAGCTGCGGATCTTTCGCTGCTCAGTTATGTCAGGAGCATGACAATCCATGGGGGACAGATGAGACCAAGACGCCATGCGGCGGTGCTCGCCGCGCTGGCCCTGGTAGTGATCGGTTACGGGGTCCCGGCCCATGCCGCCGAACCCTCCGCCGATCAGGGAGAACTGGTCAGCGTGGTACGCACACTGACCGGCAGTCAATACCTCGACGGCGACGGGAAGCCGAAGGCATCCGTCCGTGCGGACGCGGCGGATAAGAACAAGAAGGTGCCCGCGGAATCGATCAGGAACGCCGCCCCTGATCGTGAACCGGTTGTCACGAGCGAGGCGCAGGCCCGGTCCCTCGCCCTGGACGCGGGCGCCGAATACGGCACGCCCAGCAAGGACCTCGCCACCGGCAAGGTGTCCACCCTCCAGGAGGACGACATCACGCTGGAGGAGTGCCGGTCCAACACGGACAAGTCCGGCCGGGCCGAGGGCTGGATCAAGAACCACTTCTCCTACTGCCAGATCGGTGTCCTTGTGGCGGAGCAGTACCGCTGCTGGAGCATTTTCTGCGTCCCCGTGGGCGCCTTCAGCGCCCGGGTGACACACATGGGCTACGCCTACCAGGGCCTAAGGGACGTGGACTGGAAGGTCTACTTCGACGAGATCGACGTCTGGGGCGTCAGTGAGGCCGGACTGCTGACGGTCGAGGCCGAATGCGCCGGATCGACGTCAGACGCCTGTGTGTCCGGAGGCTTCGACCGGGTCGTCAAGACGGTTCCGCAGTGGCAGGCGAACGGGGAGGCGACCCTGCTCTTCACCTCGTACGCCGACCCGCCGGACGCGTCCAGGGGCGAGCAGGTCAAGACGGGCACGTTCCAGTTCGAGTACGACTTCCGGACAACCGCGGGCAACAAGGAGGCGGACGGCCCGTCGACCAGCGTCCGTTTCGACTCCGCTTGGTACCTGCCGCAGAAGCAGGGCTCGATCTTCGACCGCGTCACGCCGTGGCTGAGCTACAGCACCAAGGACCCCGAGGTGAACGAGAGCGCCTGGCACATCCGCGACGCGCAGGACCACCCGGAGTCCACGTATCCCCGCATCGACGGCAAGCACATCCCCGGAGCCTCGGCCTCGGATCCGCTCAGGCGGCTTTACCACGACACCCAGCGCCGCACCTGGAACCGCGAGCGGTTCGCCGTGCCCGTGTGCCAAGCACAGTGGCCCGGCTATCCGGAACTGAGCCAGGACTGCGACGAGTACCCCTTCTCCGCGACGTACGAAGGGGCGGCACGCCATCTGTACCAGGATGTGCCCTACGGTCAGTTCTCCGTACGACCCGTCCTGTTCAGCGACAACCAGGAGGCGGGCAACCGCCTTGGAACCTGGTACGGACGTGACCGCATCCTCGACGGCGACGCGTTCTACGTGAAGATCGTCGACTGAGCCGGTCGGCAGGCCGCAAGTACCGGTCCGAAGCCGTGGAAGCCCGCTGGGCTCCCACGGCTTCGGCGGTCACACGCCGGCCGCGGCCCCTTCGTCGGACGACGGCCAGAACTGCACCACATACCGCTCCGTGCCGTCCGGGACGGGCTGCGCCCGCCAGTTCAGTTCCAGGGCGGTGTCGCGTCCACGGGCCCAGGTCTGCACCTCATACGCTCCCGGGCCGCCGACCTCGAACACCACCCGGCCCGGCCCCATCGTCAGCGTCCAGAGTTGCACCCGCCCCGACGGCAGGACCAGGGCCACTCGTTCGTCGTCCTCCCAGGAGCCCTCCGGCACGCCGGGGACGCTGTCCCATGCCTCCAGGCCTACGGCGGCCCGGTGGTCGGGGGCACCGGTGGTGAAGTCGATCCGGCCGTACTGGGCGTGGACGGAAACGTCAGCGGGGCGCGGTCCCGCCGGCCACGGATGGGGGCAGGCCGCCGCGTCCTCGTCCATCAGCCCGAACACCCGCCGCTCGACCAGGATCAGTTCCTCGTGGGCCCTCAGCCGTCCCATCACACAGCCTCCCGAATCCGCCGACACCCGGCCGCCTCGTGCGCACCCTAGTGCCCTGTACGGGCGGGCTGCATGTGTGGTACCGGTCCACGGGCAACCGCCGTTGGAAGTCCTCCGCCGGTTTCAGTCCCGGCCGCGCTCTCGCCTGGCAGGCCGACATCCGCGGCTCCAACCCCACCGTACTGCCCACCAAGGCCGTCGAAAACGACCACAGGGGCAACGCCTCCAAGACCGTTTCAACGAGGGGCTTCGACACCAACTGATGTGCAGCCTGGTGCTGATCTTGATCAGCGTGGATGATCAGCGGGCGAGTTCGCGAGGTGCGGGCGAGCTCAGGCGACGGGGGAGGGGCTCATGGAATGGGTCGTTGGAAGTGGCATGGTCCTGGGCTTGCTGGCGGTCGCCCTGGGCGTGGCGTCGATGCGCACCGGTTGGACACTGCCCTGGGTTCGCCGTCGTGTCACCCGCCCTCGGGTCTACGGGCTCGCCGGTCTGCTGGTGGGCGCGCTCTGCGTGATCCAGGGGTTGTTCTACTTCCACGTCGTGCCAAGCCAGTCCCGGGAGTTCCGCTTCTTCGGCACCAGCGCCCTCATGTTCTCCGTTCCCATCCTCCTGGGAGTCAGCCAGATGCGGCCGTCGCGGCGTAGGGCATCTGAGCGGCCCGGACGGGCTGATGTTTCGCGTCCGAGCTGACACCTCGTGAAGCCGCCCATGTCAGCGGCCGCCTGGGAGCCGGTGTGCGCTGCGCGGGCTGGCTGTCGGCCGGAGATTCAGGCCGGGACGGCCTGCTCATGGCGGGCGGTCCCAAGCCGGGCGCGGACGGTGGCGGCGAGCCACCCCACCGTCGAGGCGGCCCGGCGGTGCACGAGGATCCGCAGATGCTGCGCTTTGGTCCTGTGGCCGTGCTGCACGCCGTCCTGGACACGGCAGTTGACTCCTACACCGAGGCCGCCGTCCAGGTCCGCGCCGATCTGACCGCGCTGGAGCGGCGCGTGTTCTCCCCGGTCCGTGACGATCTGACCGAAGGGATCTACTCCCTCAAGCGCGAGGTCGTCGAGTTCCGCGACGCCGTACAGCCCCTGGTTCCCGTGGTGCAGGACTTCGCCGGCCCCCGCGCCGAATGGCCCGAGGACGCTCTTCCGTACTTCCGCGACGTCGCCGATCACCTGCACCGCACCGACACCGAGGTGCGCTCACTGGACGAGCTGCTGAACTCCGCCCTGGACGCCCACCTCGCACGGGTCGGGACCTGGCAGAACGACGACATGCGCCGCATCTCCTCCTGGGCCGCCATCCTGGCCGCTCCGACCCTCGTTGCGGGGATCTACGGCATGAACTTCGCCCACATGCCGGAGCTGAGCTGGACGTACGGATACCCGCTCGCCATCACCGTGATGACGGCCGCTGGCCTGCTGCACCGGTCCTTTCGCCGCAACGGCTGTCTGTGAGACAGCCGCTGCGGCACACGAGGCGGCGGCGCCCTCAGTCCTGGACGAGCTGATCGGCCAGGCGGCGGGCCTGGGCCAGCAGCGTGCCATGCGTCGCCAGCGCACCGGGATCATCCTGTACGGCGGCGGGCAGCCGTCGCTGGAGTTCGTCGAGCGTGCCGCGAAGCCCCGCAACGGCCTCACGCAGCGCCTCCGCTGCGCAGTCGCCGGTACCGCTTTCGGCAAACCGGGACTGGCCGTAGAGGCCGACGGCGCGCGCGGTGTGCCGCAAGAAGTCCGCATAGGGGCCGGTGATCTGCGCGCCGGGCCGGGCCAGCTCCCCGTGCTGGTCCGCGGTCTCCAGCACGGTGCGGGTCACGCCCGCGGTGTGCACGGCCACGTACTCCAGCACGGCCAGCGCGTCGTCGTACACCTTGCCGGGCGCAGACACGGCACGCCCGCCACGCCCACGCGGATTGATGCGCATACTTTCCCTACTCCAGCCGACCGCCGAGCGCGCCTGGTCGACCAGGCGCCCCAGACGCAGAGCACGCTCGTGCCACTCCCCAGCCTCGTGACCATCCCACTCGCCGTCCGCCACCCCGTCGGCCACCGCGTCCAGGATCTCCTGCGCCTCACAAGCCGCGTCCTCCAGAGCGGCACGGGTATCACGCAAGTACACCGGAGGCCGGATCAGGACGTTGACCGCGACGCCCACCAGCGCCCCGAAAACCGCCTCCGCGATCCGGGCACCCGAGGAAACGACAGAGACCTGACCGCCGGTCAGCACGAACAGTGCCCCGGTCGCGGCATAGATGCCCTGACTTCCCAGCCGCTGCCACTGCGCCAGCAGCAGTACCGCCGGCAGAACCAAGGCCATCGTGGCCATCGTGCTGCCCAATACCAGCGCGACGGCAGTCGCCACCACCGTTCCCACCGCGATAGCGGCTAGCTGCTGCAGACCGTGCGCCATCGACCGGTACACCGTCGACTCCACCAGCACGACCGCCATCCACGGGGCGACGAACGCCATCGGAGCCTTCAGCCACCAGCCCGCCACCCCCCAAGCCACGCAGGCCGCCAGCGCCGCCTTGCCGGCCTGCACCACCAGATCCCGCTCACGGCCCGGCCCCGCCCACGCCCGCCGCACGGCCTGCACGGCAGCCCCACTGTGACGCCGAACCGCCCCTGTCGCCCTCCCAGTCCACTCCATACACCCCAGGTGCCCAGCGACAACCGATGCACCAGGCCACCGCGGCGACAGCACCCTGAGCAGGGGGACGCCACCGACGCACTGACAGACGCGGACTCACATCCCGCGGCGCGCCGCATCCCCAGCGGCCCGCCAACTGAGTATTCGGTTCGGCCGCTCCATCGGCGAGCGATCCCTCACCACCGTGACCATCAGACGAAAGGCCACAATCCACTGGAGCCCTGACCCAAGGCCCGCGCCGCCGCCTGACGCGCCCGCGTGCCGGGGCAGGTTCAAGGTGCCGG
This sequence comes from Streptomyces sp. Q2, assembly GCF_056820935.1. Lineage (NCBI taxonomy): Bacteria > Bacillati > Actinomycetota > Actinomycetes > Kitasatosporales > Streptomycetaceae > Streptomyces > Streptomyces sp. Q2. Next base: position 13,295 of record NZ_JBXEJE010000085.1, read on the forward strand.
CGCCGCCTGGGGAGGACGGGCGGCATCAAGGACCTCAGACAGAGGGAGGGCCAGGGCGGCGGCGAGTTCGGCCAGCTCCGCCTGCGTGGGATGGACGGGGCCGTGGGCGCCGTCCTGGGCGAAGACGCGGATGCGGGGGGTGCGGATACCGGTCCGCGCGGCGAGTGCCTGCGCGTTCAGGTGACGGCGGCGCATGCCCTGCTGCAGCAACTGCGAAAGATCAGCCATCCGCTTCTCCTGCCCGCCCCTGACCCTTTCATCCACTTTAGGGCCTTGGCGGCACACCGTATGGTCGCTCTCTGCCTCGGCTCGCCGGCATGCTCCGCTCTCCCCGCGAGTCCGGCGAGCGTGCCGCCGGCCGCCGACCGTCCACCACCTGGCGATGGCCTGTGAGGGTTTCTTAGCCCAGCGGTGACGTTGACGATGGGATACCGGGGCACATGAACTCGGCACGGTCCATGTGGGTGTCCGGCAGGAGGAGCCAGTGGCTGGTCATGAGGTCTATGCCGCCAGCGCATTGTCGGTGGTGGCCGCGATATGAAACGGCGGTGTGCCGTTGGTCCCGACGGGCCGAAGACCGACGGTAGTTGCCGCCAAGTGCAGCCGGTCGTGGCCACGAAGATGATCGCTGCCAACGTTTCGCGGTCGCCGTGGCGGCGCCGCCCACCGCCCTGCCGCCGTGTCGGCGCCGTCGGCACAACCCGTTCGAGCAACCAGCCACGGCCAGCACCATGACCAGGACGGCGCCCGTAGCCGTGACCCTGTTCATGGTGGCGTCTTCTTTCGCTCCGCACTCCGGTCCCTGCGGACCTGCGCCGTCGGCCGACGGGCCCGCCTCGCCTCGACGCTACTGGCCCAGCGGTTGCCGCGCATTTCGGACTCAACCCGGATCAGTTCCATCCCCCGGGCTATCCCCCTGAAGACCGCGGTCGGTGGAACGACTTTGGCCGGGAGCTCTCGGTCGTTCCACCACGCCCGCCCCAGGTTCGGCCACGTGGCGGCGTCATTGAGAACCCGGCCTCGTCCTCGAAGAGGATGTACGCCCCCAGCGCCGCCGCAGTCATCCCGCCTGCGGCCACACGTCCTTCTTCCACAGGCTCACTGCCCCCTCGTCGCGCTCCAGCGCCCGGCGGGCGGGACACTGCCACGACCAGCCATGACGGTGCATCAGCCGCCACACCGCCGCCGCCGAGCAGTCCAGCCGGAACCTCCGGGCGATCAACTCCCTGATCCGGGCCAGAGTCCACCGCTGGTCCTTCCAGCGCGGCAGGCCCCAGCGCGAGCTCCTGCTCCAGGGCGGCAAACTGCCCGTCGGACAGCTTGGGCAGCTTCGGCGGCCCCGTCGAGGCGAGCGCGGTCATACCGCCCTCCCACCAGGCGCGACGCCAGCGTTCCACCGACCGCTCACTCACCCGCAGATCCTTTGCGATCACCGCGGTTCTCTCACCGCAATCGAATCGCTCGCCTGCCTCGTACCGGATCCGTTCACGAGACCGCCGCCGCTCCGCGGTCAGGCCGCCACCCTGCGCATAGCGCATACCACCGGCCTACCGCAGGGATCACCACACGTCACCCCGACACCAATCCGAAGAGCTCAGTAGGTCATGAGCATTGCTCCCCGCCCCGCCTCCCAGTTGTGACTGAGCGCCTCAGTTGGCCATTGAGTGCCGTAGTTGGCCACTGAGGCACTCAGCTTGCTGCTTCACCTTCGGGCCGGGGAATCGTGGTGTATTCCCCAAGCAAGTGAAGCCGTGTCTACGGTCATGCACGCGGAGCGGCCCAGGAGTTGAGGGGTAGAGGGCCGCGGTCGATGACGGTGCGGATGCAGAAGGTGCTGCGGGCGTCGCGAACGGGACCGATGGCCAGGATCTGGTCTGTGAGCACCATTTCGAAGGTGCGCAGGTCCGGCACGGCGAGTTCGACGAAGAAGTCGGCGTCGCCGGAGACCACATGGCAGGCGACCACGTGCTCGATCGCCTTCAGTGCTCTTCGACCACCTGGGAGGTGGTGCGGGAGTGCTCGACCTTGAGGGAGAGGAACACCGTCAGGCCGAGGCCGAGGCGCTCGCGGTCCAGATCGGCCCGGTAGCCGGCCAGGGCTCCGTCCTCCTCTAGTGCTCTGGTGCGGCGTAGGCAGGACGAGGGTGACAGGCGTACGGCCTCGGCGAGGTCGACGTTGGGGGTGCGTCCGTGGCGCTGGAGGTGGTCCAGGATTCCCCGGTCGATGCGGTCGTACATGGGGTGTGGCATGAAATGCAGCGTATCGGCTGTATCGGCGAATAATCCTGCGCTGTGGCGCCATACGGGCACTCACTACGCCATCGCGTGCCGCGCTCGACGGTGCATTCTGGTCACGCGCCGCGGCCGCCTCCGTACTCCCTCTCACCGCCATCGGACTGCCTCATGCACACCTTCCCCCTGGAACCCGACCGCGCCACGATGACTGAAACGGGCCGTCTCGTACTGGACCGTGTCGTCGATCGCACTGATGCGTCCTGGCGCGCCATGCCGCGGTTGATGAGTCCGGCCTGGAGGCCGTTGACGGCCAGGGCCGGTACGAGTCCCAGCTTGACGCGGGTCAGCGTGGATCCGAGGTCCGGGTGAAGCATCACGCCGCTGTCGACCAGACCGGCGAGGCCGGTCCAGATCGGGATGTGGAGGCGGGCTGTGCTGTTCAAGGCCTCACGCCACGTGCACGGCGCTCACGCACGAGAGCGCGTAGTAGTCGCGACAAGGACGGCCCCGAAGCCGAGGACCAATGAGGCCAGGTGGACGAAGAGCGCCGCGGTGTGCAATGCCGCGTCCACGCGCAGGTGCAGGGATATCCAGGCGCAGGCCGACAGGGCCAGGCCGGCGGCGACTGCGGCGGTGCCGATTGTCCACCATGCGTCGTAGAGACCGAGCGGGCGCGTGGGGACCGGCTGGAGGGACGTAGACGACTTGTGGGCATGGCGCACACAGACGACTCCTTGGACAACCACAGCAATAATGGCAAGGCTTACCTAATGTCAATGTTGGGTCAAGTCCATGATGTAAGTGCACTTACCTCAATAGCAATTGATGGGCCATCAGGTAATACCTGCTGTGTCCAGTGAGCAGAGAAAAGCATGACTGCCAATTCACCGGCGCTATCGACCTCGACAAGAGCCCGCTGCTCGACGCCGCCCCGCTGCGCCAGTACGAGTGGGCTTCGCTCGGCCGATACCGTGGAGGCGTTGATCGTTATGGCGGGTACAGGGGAGGGGTGGCGGTGGCGCTCACGGACCCGACCGGGTGGGGAGACCTGTTCACGCGCGATGGCGCCCGGTAGATGCCGGATAGGTCGGGGCCCCACCCCTCGCGACGGGTTGATCAGTCCTGCGCCACGTTCGCCGCGGACACATTCTCGATCACGCGGCCGAGTTTGGTCTTGGCCCGGGTCAGGTCCTGGATGCGTGCGGCGATGCGGTCGCGTTCGATGATGAGCTGGTCGAGCATGGCGGGGGTCGCGACGCCGGTGCTCACGCACGGCAGGAGTTCGACGACGGTACGGCTGGAGAGGCCGGCCGCGAAGAGGTCCTGGATGAGTTGGACCCGCTCCAGGGCTTCGTCGGGATAGTCACGCTGCCCACCGGGCGTCCGCGTCGATTCCAGGAGCCGCTGTTCCTCGTAGTAGCGCAGGGCCCGCACGCTGACCCCTGACCGCCTGGCGAGCTGTCCGATGCGCATGACGCAGGTCACTCCCTTTCCGCTCGTACCTCACGTTGACGTCAGGTTTAGGCTAGCAATACCGGCTCCGGGGGCAGCCCTGGGGGCTGATCGAACCGTTGCCGGCGCCGAGATTGATCATGACCCGGTGGCGGACCCGAGGGCGTTCACGCCGTTCGCGTACGCACGGCAGTCCTCGCGTCGTGCCGGGATCGCCGAGCCCGCCCGAGGGCACATGGGTGTCGACCGTGACGGGCGGCGTGATCCCTCGTAGTGGCGCAGGCCCCGACGATCACCCCCGCCCGCTCGGCAACCTCACCCATCCGCGCCTGCCCTCCCCCGGCCGGGCGGCAGTTGCGGCTTGCACCTCACGTCAACGTCAGGTTCTAGAGTGACGAGCGTCGGATGAACACGTCATTCCGGCCCGTCAAAGTAAGGCAGACCATTATGCGCGCAGCCCGGTTCCACGAATACGGCGGAGCGGAGAGCCTGGTGATCGAGCAGGCCCCCGATCCCCACCCCGGACCCGGTGAGATTCGTGTCCGCGTCGCGGCGGCCAGCGTTAATCCCATCGACTGGAAGCTGCGCTCCGGCGCCCTGCACCAGATCTTCCCTCTGGATCTGCCCGACATTCCCGGGCGCGACGGCGCCGGTGTGGTCGACGAGATCGGCGACGGGGTGCAGGGGGTGAGCATCGGCGATCGGGTCTTCGGGCTGGGCGGCGTCACCGGCGCGACCGCGGAGCTACTCATCCTTTCGGCCTGGGCGCACACCCCCGCCACGTGGAACGACGAGCAGGCCGCGGGCGCCGGTCTCGCGTCCGTGACCGCGATGCGTGGGCTCGACGCGCTCGGCCCCCTCGCGGGGCGCACCCTCCTCGTCGAGGGCGCCGCCGGAGGCGTGGGCAGCGCGGCGGTCGAGATCGCCGTGGCGCAAGGTGTCGGCACCGTGATCGGGACAGCCAGCGAACGCAACCACGAGTTCCTCACCTCTCTCGGCGCCGTTCCCACCACCTACGGCCCCGGCCTCGCACAGCGCCTCGCCACCCTCGCTCCGCACGGCGTCGACATCGTGCTCGACACCGCGGCCTCCGGCTCCCTGGACGACCTCGTCGCGATCGCGGGCGACCCGAAGCGCGTCGCGACGGTCGCCGACCACGCGGGCGGGCACCGCCTGGGCACGCATGTGGCCCACGCGGTGAACGACTCCACTCTCCTGTCCGCGGCGGCGGAACTGGGCGGGCAAGGCCGCTACACACCCCGTATCGAACAGGCCTACCCCCTGGAGCGGATCGCCGACGCCCACGCGCACGCCGAGCGCGGACGCACCCGAGGAAAGATCGTGATCTGCATCTGAACAGGCCGATCTGTATGTCAACTTGACCCGGCCCTGAAGGGCCGGGCTTGGAGGTAGTGCCCGGCTGGCTGCTGGGGTGGACTCCTCCGTCCAGA
>NZ_JBXEJE010000086.1:0-17825 GCF_056820935.1 Streptomyces sp. Q2
CCGGGGACCGGCGGCGGCGGGTCCGCCGTCCTCGTCGGCCGGCCACGCGTCCGCCCTCGCCGCCGCCGGCGGCGGCGGCGAGGGGGTGTCCACGGGCAGCTCCGCGGCGATCTGGCCGATGAGGTCCACGAGTTCCTCGACGGGCCGGCCGGTGGCCGCCGCCCGTACCGCCTCGTGGCCGCAGGGCGGTTCCAGCGGGGTCCGGTGCAGCAGGGCCACGAGCCGGCTCACGTCCTCCAGCGGACGGCACTCGGCCGCGGCGCGGATCGCCTCGTCCGCGCTGTCGGCGTCGCGCGGCGGCAGGGTCAGCAAAGCGGCCAGCCGGGTGACGTCCTCCACGGACCGGTCCACTCCGACAGCGCGCAGCGCGGCGACGTTGGCCTGTGCGTACCGCGGCGATCGTTCGAGCAGTGTGACGAGGTGGACGATGTCCTCCAGGGACCGGTCGGCCACGGCGGCACGTACGAGTTCGCCGACCGGATCGCCGTACGACGACGCGACGGCGGGGTCGGCCGGTTCGGCGGGGGGTATGCCCGCTTCGTTCGATTGGGCTTCCGATGGACGGGGCGTCATCCTCGGCTCCGGGGGAAGGATGCGGTCGCTCCTGCGCCACCGATGTGAGACATGCGACGTTACGGTGACCATGACTAGGCGCCTCCGCCGCGGCGTGCCACTCGGGTGACCCACTGGTATGAGCGCCGCGTCCGGCGGGTCATAGCGGGGCCGTAACCGGGAATCCGACAACTGACGGGCGCGTGGTGCCGCCCGCCGGACGGGAGGGGGCGGGCCGTGGACTCGACCACCACGCTGATCGTCGTCGCCGCGGTACTCGCGGCACTGGTACTGGCCGTGGCCGTGCTGCTGGTGGTGCGGCTGGTGCGGGCCCGGCGCAGTCTGCGGCGGGCGGGACTGCCGACCGGGCCGCGCTGGGTGTTCTGGGGTGCCCTGCTGTACTTCGTGCTGCCGACCGATCTGCTGCCCGATCCGGTCTACCTGGACGACATCGGCGTACTGCTCCTGGCGCTGCGCACCCTGCGTCCCTCCGCCGGGACGCCCGAGCGCGGTGCACCGAACGGGACATGACTACGCACCGTAAGGAAACCAATCACCCGTTCGATTCGTATAAGTCTCTGGAAGCCCGAGGAAGTCGGCGGACCGAGCGAGGCCGCAGGGTGACCGTCGTTTGATCGAGCAGCACCGGCGAGGGAGAGACGATGCAACCGTTCGCGCTCAACTACGCACGTCCGGCAGCGGAGTTGGAGGCCACCACTCCGTACGTCTATGACTCCGGACTGCAGTTGAACGTGCTCTTCGACGGGCGGATCGCCGCCCGCGACCACGGCCTGATGAGGGAACTGGGGACCACGACCTCCACCGCGGGCTCCAAGACGCACTTCGACGACTGAACACGGCGCGGCCGAAATGACCGTGTTGATTCTTACCTGCGAAGAGGACGTGACCGCCGACATGGTGGTCGTGCACCTCAACGCGACGGGGGTTCCGGTGGTCCGGCTCGACCCCGCCGACCTGACCGGCGGGGTGGCACTGTCCGGCGAGTTCGTCCACGGCGCGTTCCGGGGTCATCTCTCGTCGGGGGGACGCCTGGTGAGCCTCGACGGGCTGCGCTCCATCTGGGTGCGCAGGCCGGGGATCCCGGCCGCACGGGCCGCCGTGCCCTCCGCCTGGCTGACCGAGGAGGCCTCACAGGCGCTCTACGGGATGCTCCGCGGCTGCGACGCCCGCTGGATGAACCATCCCGACGCGGCCCGCCGGGCCCGCCACAAGCCCTGGCAGCTCCGGCTCGCCCAGCACTGCGGTCTGCCGGTGCCGGCCACCCTCATCACGACGTTTCCGCAGGCGGCCCGCGAGTTCTCGGAACGTTATCCGGACCTGGTGGTCAAGCCGGTCTCCGGCGCCCACCCACAGGATCCGCCCCGGGCCGTGCCGACCAGCCGGGTCGCCCCCGACACCGACTTCTCCGCCGTCGCGTTCGGGCCGACGTTGCTGCAGCGTCGGGTCGCCAAGCGGGCCGACATCCGCCTGACCGTCGTGGGCGAGCGGCTACTGGCCGCCCGCAAGGCCGTCGCCGACGACGCTGAGCCCGACGAGGTGGACGTCCGCTTCGCGCCGAGCACCGAGCCCTGGCGTCCCGTCGAGGTGCCGCCGCGCGTCGCCGCGGCGGTGCGGGCCTACGTCCGGGACGCCGAACTGGCCTACGGCGCCTTCGACTTCGCCGAGGACGCGGACCGGACGTGGTGGTTTTTGGAGTGCAATCAGTCGGGGCAGTTCGGCTTCGTCGAGGTGGAGACGGGCCAGCCCATCGCGCACAGCGTCGCCGAGTGGCTGGCCCAGCCGGGCCCGCGGCCGCGGGCCCACGTCAACGGCCCCGACTCCGCGCTGCGCTGAGTCCGGGTCAGTAGGGCCGCGGACCGGGCAGGGCAGCCCGCTGCCAGCCCGCGCCCGGGGCGGCCTGACGGTCGGTGGGGAGGGAGGAGCCGAGGGAGGACTGCAGCGGTCGCATGACGTACTCCAGCTCCCTGGTCACCCGCTCGGCCTCCCTGCGTGTCTGAAGGGGGATGTCGCCGCGCTCCGCGACGAGCCGGTCGTAGATGGGGGAATCCTGGAACACCCGTCAACGCGCCTTTCGTGTCACTGCCCATGCAGTTGGGCACGAATGTCGAGTGTAGGCGCCCTCGCACACCGACACGCACATTCCGGCGCAGGGCTTGACGTCAACACCGATTGCCGTTCACGGGTCAGGCCCCGGTCGTGGAGCCGGGCCGGACGATCATGAGGACGGTGACGGTCGCCCACAGCAGGTTGAAGACGCCGGTGAACATGGCCAGTCGCACCGTGTCGGCGCGCTCCACGGGCCGGTGTTCGCCGAGCTCACCGAGGAGTTCCTCCTGGCGGGGCAGCACGAAGGCGACCAGGACACCGGCCGCCGCCGCGGTCAGGGCCATGGACGTGGTCAGCCAGCCGTCGCCCAGGACGCCCATCGCGGCCGCGGTGGCGAATCCGAGGACGGGGACCGCCAGGCCGATGCCGGAGTAGACACGGCAGATGCGGTGCAGCAGGCGTACGGTGCCGATCCCCGCGATGTCGGATCCGTCCGCGGTCACCTGGACGCGTCTCGCGGCGGGCGGGAACATGCTGGCCGCGACGGTGACGGGGCCGACGGCCACGATGGCGGCCAGGACGTGCAGGGTCAGCAGGAACTTGGTCATCGGGTGGTGTGTCCTTCGGTGCCGCGGTCGACGGTGCCCGCCCACCCTAGGAATCACGCGGGTGATCACACAGAGGCAGAAATGACAGGTTCCAACGGGTTCTCGCCAACGCCCCGTTCAGGCAGCGAGATGGCGAATTTCCTGCCCAGCAGGAGTTCACGGCCCTGGCGGGAATCCGCCTATCGTGGCGCTCATGCACACCGTGGCGATCCTGGCTCTCGATCACGTGGTGCCGTTCGACATGGCGGCGCCCATGACGGTGTTCGACTGGACGCGGCTGCCCGACGGGCGCCGTCCGTACCGGGTGCGGCTGTGCGCACCGTCGCCGGAGGTGCGTGCGGACGGTGGTTTCGGCCTGCGCGTCGAGTGGGGACTGGAGGCGCTGGCGGACGCCGACACCGTCATCGTGCCGGGCTGCTCCGAGGCGGCCGGGCCGACGTCTCCGGCCGTGCTGGCGGCGCTGCGGCGGGCCGCCGAGGCGGGGACGCGGATCGCGTCCGTGTGCGTGGGCGCCTTCGTACTGGCGGAGGCCGGACTGCTGGACGGGCTGGGCGCCACCACGCACTGGGTGGCCGCCGATGTGCTGGCCCGGCGTTTTCCGCGCGTCGACGTGCGGCCGGACGTGCTGTACGTCGACAACGGGCAGATTCTGACGTCGGCCGGGGCGGCCGCGGCCATGGACATGTGTCTGCACATGATCCGGCGGGATCTGGGATCGGCCGTCGCCGCGCACTCCGCCCGGATGTCCGTCATGCCGCTGGAACGGGAGGGCGGGCAGGCGCAGTTCATCGTGCACGAGTACCCGCCCGTGCCAAAGGGCTCGACCCTGGAACCGCTTCTGGAGTGGATCGAGGACCACCTCGCCGACGAGATCACCCTGACGGCGATGGCAGCCCGCTCGGGAATGAGCGAGCGCACCTTCAGCCGTCGTTTCCGCGAGCAGACGGGCACCACGCCGTTGCAGTGGCTGCTGCGGGCACGGGTCCGGCGGGCCCAGTACCTGCTGGAGAACAGCGACCACCCGGTGGAACGGATCGCACGGCAGGCGGGGTTCGGCTCACCCACGGCGTTCCGCGAACGGTTCCGCCGAGTGGTCGGCACCACCCCGCAGACCTACCGCTCCGCGTTCCACGGGAAGACGGTCCACGAAAAGACGGTCCACGGAAAGACGGATGCCGCCCCGGCAGCACACTCCTAGCCCACCGGCTGCCGGGACGGCAAGGTGTCACACCGCCAGCCGCAGGCCGTTCTCCCCGTCCGGGTCGGCGGTGGTGACCGGCGTGCGCCCGGCGTCGGCCAGCAGGGCGTCAGCCTTGGCGACCGCGTCGTGGATGTCGACGGTCCCCATCATCACGCACAGCGTGTAGCTGACGTCCTCCAGTTCACGTGCCGTGGCTTCCCTTTCCCTTTCCGCCTGAGCGATCCGCAGTGATGCGTAGCGAGTCAGCAGCTTCCTGACGACCTTCGGGTCCGGAACGAGCACGTAGCGCCCCTCTCTCGATTTTTCGCTGCGTATGCCCGAACCCCGGCGGACCATTCACATCCATCACCGTTGAGGTCTCATTTGGCGCGTTTTCGTTACGTTCCGGCCTGCGGCCCGCGTACGCCGCGGTCCGCCGCTCGTACACCTCGCGCACGCCCCGCGTCACCGGCCGAGCGGGTTTGGCGGGCCCGCTGTCACTCGCCGAGGGCGCGGGCGAGTTCGGTGGTCGCCCGGGCGATCTCGGTGTCCTCCTCGGCCATCAGCCGGCGCAGGGCACCGCGGCGCTCGCGGACGGCCTGGCGGGCCTCGCGCTCCCACACCACCGGGTTCTCACGGTGGTTGAGCAGCTTGGGGTAGACGGCGGCCGTGCTCTCCCACTGCCGGGCGTCGGCGATGCTCTTGAGCAGCTGGATGATCTCGGCCCGGCAGGTCACGTGGGGGAGCTGGGCGAGTTCCCACAGGAAGGGGACCGTGGCGGCGGTGGCCTGCTCCACCACGAAGCCGTACTGGCAGACGCGTGCCCGCAGGTCGGCGAGAGCGGCCCGGGCGGTTTCGGGGTCGCCCCAGGCGACGCTGCTCAGAAGCAGGGGGATGGCCGCCGCGCAGCCGGTGGAGTCCTGGATGTCCCGCCACGGCACCCGTTCGAGTCCCGTGAGGGGCGTGGTCCTGGCCACCCCGGTCGGCGGCACGTGGTGGTCGGTGCGCTCAGTGCTCGATGGGTGCGTCGGAGCGGTGCGCATGGCGTGGGGCCTTTCCGCGGCGGTCATGGGATGGTCGTCTCAGGGGGGAGGGCAGGCCGACAGCCTGGCCCAGACGGTCTTGCCGGCCGGGGGCTTGAGGGTCCAGCCCCACTCCTCGGCCAGGGCGTCGACGATGCACAGTCCACGGCCGTGCTCCCGCAGGTCGGTGGGGTCGCCGCCGGTGAACTCAGGTGTGTTGGCTCCCGAGTCGGAGACGGTGAGCAGCACATGGCCGGGGTCGAGCAGGAGCCCCAGCCACACCTCCGACTCGCCCGCCGCGGCACGCGGCACCGCGTGTGCCACGGCGTTGGCGGCCAGTTCGGTGATCACCAGGACGGCGTCGTCACTGCGGTGACCGAGCGACCAGCAGTGCAGCGTGTCACGGGTGAAGGCGCGGGCCAGGGCGAAGCCTTCCCCGCTGCATCTGATGCGCAGTGCGGCGGAGTCCGTGGCCTCACCCGGGGACAGGGCAGCGGGCGTGGGTGGCTCGCTCGGGTACGCCGGTCCGGGCCGGGGCGGAGGCCCGCCGGTGACGGCCGCTCCACCCGCTTCCGGCACAGCCCGACCCAGCTCCCGGATCATGTGGTTCGCAGGTGACGACACGGCATCTCCCTGATGCGACGTCAAGACGGGGCGCCTTCTTGGGGGTTGACGCCACGGCTATTATCCACGCTGAAAGCGCCCGCGTGCAATTGCACGAGAAATTGCACGCAAAGAATGTGTGGGGCGGAAGGGGCCGATGACACCTGATCCGGCCCTCCCGGGCCTCCCGGGCAGCCGGGCACGACGCCCGGCGAGGAACGTGAACAGCAAGGAGAGTGTGGTGCCACCAGTGCAGAACGGCGTGCGGGCGAGCTCGTTGGAAGCCCGTTGGATCAAGAGCCGGCACAGCAACGCCGAGGGCAACTGTGTCGAAGTGGCCACTCTGGTCGACGGTGACATCGCCGTGCGCAACTCCCGTCACCCCGACGGGCCGGCTCTCGTCTACACCCCGGCCGAGGTGGCGGCGTTCGTCGCGGGCGCGAAGGAGGGCGAGTTCGACCACCTGCTGTGAGGGCTTCGCCCGGCCAGGGGTCAACTCCCTTCTGTGTACGGACGGATGCGCTGTGACACCGCGGAGTGCGATAATGTGGGCCGTCTCTATGCCGGTTCCCTGGGAGTTTGGATGTCCGCCGAGTCGCAGCGCATCTCCCGACTGCAGCCGTACCTGGACCGGCCCGAGCCGGCCCCGACACTTCTGAAGATGCTGGTCGGCGTGCAGCTGGCGGGTTTCCGCGAGGACGCCGGGTTCGCTCAGGAGCAGGCGGCGCGGGCACTCGGGTTCAGCGCGGCCAAGCTGTCCCGCATCGAGTCCGGCAAGGGCCGCCGGCCTCCGGCGGACAGCGACGTCCGCGCGCTGCTGGAGTTGTACGGCACCGAGGACTACGAGGCCTCCGTGTTGCTGAAGCTGCTGCAGCGTGCCGGTGAGCCGGGCTGGTGGCAGCGTTACGACAAGCGGTTGATGCCCGAGTGGTTCGACCGGCTGGTCGGTCTGCAGGAGGCTGCCGCGGCGATCCGTACGTTCGAGATCCAGTACGTTCCCGGCCTGCTGCAGACGGCGGACTACACGCGGGCGGTGGTCGAGCGCGGTCTGCCCGCGGCGGCCGCGGCCGAGGTCCGGCGCCGGGTGGAACTGCGCACCCGGCGGGCCGAGTTGCTGCTGCGGGCGGACGCTCCGCAGCTGTGGGCGATCATCGACGAGTCGGTCCTGCTGCGCGTGCTGGGCAGCAAGGACGTGATGCGGGCGCAGCTCGAGCACCTCGTCGAGATGGCCCAGCGGCCCAACGTGACCGTGCAGATCGTCCCGCTGGACGTCACGAACGCCTCGGCGCCGGCGATCCCGATCACCTATCTCCGCTTCGGGGGCCTGGACCTGCCCGACGTGGTCTACCTCGAGCACATCAAGAGCGCGAACTTCCTCGAGGACCGTGACGAGACGGAGGAGTACCGGCTGGCGCTGGACCGGCTGGCCGACGAGGCGCTCGAACCCCGGGCTTCGCCGGAGCTGCTGAAGGCGACGATGAAGCAGCGCTACGGCGGATGACGCCCGGCACGGCATGACGACGCCCCTCACGAAGAGACTTCGTGAGGGGCGCTCCTTTACTACCCGGCTAGGGGAGGCGGCCCACGCCGCCGAACTCGATCCACTCGTGGGTGAGCTGACGGGGCGCGACCTCGGTGTCAGGACGCCACGTGGAGACCTCGACCAGACCCGGGTCGAGGATGTCGAGGCCCTCGAACCACTCGGCGACGTCCTTCTCCTGACGCACCCGGCCCCAGTGGCCCTGGGTCGCCTGGTCCATGAAGTTGGTGACGAACTCACGGACCTCGGGGTCCTCGCTGACCAGCTGGCACATCACCAGGAAGCTGCCGGGCACCAGCCGCTTCGCCACGCGCCGGGCCACCGCCAGGGGACCGTCCGTCTCGCTGTCGGGAATGCAGTGCATCACCGAGTTGAAGAGCACGGCGACCGGCTGGTCGAAGTCGATCAGGCGCTGCGTCTCGGGGTGCGAGAAGATCGCGTCCGTCTCCCGCATGTCCGCGTGGATCACGGCGGTGCGCTCGTCCTGCTCCAGCAGGGCGCGGCCGTGGACCAGCACCATCGGGTCGTTGTCGACGTAGACCACGTGCGTGTCCGGGGCGATGCGCTGGGCGACCTGGTGGACGTTGTCCTGGGTGGGCAGGCCTGAACCGTGGTCCAGGAACTGGCGGATGCCGTGTTCCGCCGCCAGCATCTTGACCACCCGCTGGAGGAAGCGCCTGTTGTTGACGGCCAGTCGGCGCGTGCTGGGTACGACCTTGTCGAGTTCCTCGCACGCCGCCCGGTCGGCCGCGTAGTTGTCCTTGCCGCCCAGGTAGTGGTCGTACATGCGCGCGGCCGTGGGCACCGTGGCGTCGATCGAGGTGGACAGCTTGTTACCGGTCTCCATCTTTCCCCCAGCTTCATGCCGTGCCAACTGGCCTGGCAGGACAGGGAGTCCATCCTAGAGACCTGGGGTTTGCCGATGCCAGTCCGCGCCCGTTCCCGGTCTCAGACGGCGTCCAGTTCCGCCCGTTCGGCCGCGGTCAGGACGAGGTCCGCGGCGGCGGACGAGTCGCGGACGGTCCCGGGGCNAGGACAGGGAGTCCATCCTAGAGACCTGGGGTTTGCCGATGCCAGTCCGCGCCCGTTCCCGGTCTCAGACGGCGTCCAGTTCCGCCCGTTCGGCCGCGGTCAGGACGAGGTCCGCGGCGGCGGACGAGTCGCGGACGGTCCCGGGGCGGCTCGCGCCCGGGATCGGCACGACCACCGGCGACTTGGCGAGCATCCAGGCCAGGCACACGCGCTGGGGGCTCACTTGGCGGGCCTCGGCGATCCGCGCGAAGGGGGCGTGCGCGGAGCCCAGTTCACCGGCGCGGGAGATGCCGCCGAGCGGGCTCCAGGGCAGGAAGGCGATGCCGAGTTCGTCGCACAGGCGCAGTTCCGGCTCGCTGGAGCGGAAAGCCGGGGAGAACTGGTTCTGCACGGCGACCAGCCGGCCGCCGAGGATGTCGTTGGCCTGGCGGATCTGGTCCGGGTTCGCGTTGGAGATCCCCGCCATGCGGATCTTCCCCTCGTCGAGGAGGTCCCGGATCGCGCCGACGGACTCCGCGTAGGGCACCCGCGGGTCGGGGCGGTGGAACTGGTAGAGCCCGATGGCCTCCACGCCCAGCCGGCGCAGCGAGGCCTCGCAGGCGTCCTTGAGGTGCCGAGGGCTGCCGTCCAGGGTCCAGCTCCCGTCGCCGGGGCGCAGGTGCCCGCCCTTGGTGGCGACCAGGACGTCCCCGCCGAGGTCGTGCGAGGCGAGGGCCTTGGCGATCAGGGTCTCGTTGTGTCCGACCTCGTCGGCGCCCTGGTGGTAGGCGTCCGCGGTGTCGACCAGCGTCACGCCGGCGTCCAGGGCCGCGTGGATCGTGGCGAGGGAGCGGGTCTCGTCCGGCCGTCCCTCGATCGACATGGGCATGGCGCCCAGGCCGATCGCGCTGACCTCGACGTCACCGATACGGCGAGTGTGCATGGGTTCGTGACCTCTTTCGGCTGTCGCGCGGTCCCGTTGGCGTCCGACGCGGCCGGACTCGGGGTGGCGGCGGCGCCGTACACAGTCCAGCGTCGCCGGAGCGGACCCCAACGGTCCAATAGAAGAACGAGAACGGATTCAGCAGCCGGGGCGCTGAATCCGTTCTCGGTCAGGCTGCGCGGCGTCAGGAACCGCGCGATGTCAGAACCCGCGCGCCCTCAGGAATCGCGCGACCTCATGAACCGCGCACCTCAGGAACCGCGCACCTCAGGAACCGCGCGACGTCACGAACTGCGCGAGGTGAGGTACTTCTCGACTCCGGGGGCGCGGTGCGCGTCCTCCACGCCGACCAGCCCGCCGACCGCCTTCGGGTCGGGCCGCAACACGTAGGTGGACAGGCTCGCGGGCCGGGCCACGTCGGAGAAGTCCTGCGGTGAACCGAGGCCGGTGTCGGCGTTCTTCTGCGCGCGGTGTGCCTTGACCACGTCCTCCCTGGCCAGGCTGCCCGCCTTGCAGGCCTTCTCCAGGTCGGCGCCCAGGAGTTGGGCGGCGTTGTAGCCGGACAGCACGCCGGAGTCGACCGGGGAGCCGGGGTACTTCTTCCCGTACGCGGCGACCATGCGGCGCACCGCCGGCA
The DNA here is from genome assembly GCF_056820935.1 of Streptomyces sp. Q2. Lineage (NCBI taxonomy): Bacteria > Bacillati > Actinomycetota > Actinomycetes > Kitasatosporales > Streptomycetaceae > Streptomyces > Streptomyces sp. Q2. The sequence continues at coordinate 10,164 of NZ_JBXEJE010000086.1, forward strand.
GGTCGGAGCTCACGGCCGGTGCGGCGCTCACCACGTGCAGCATGGCCTTCATCGCGGCCGCCGCGGGCGTCTTCATCAGCTGGGGCGCGAAGCCCGGGGCGCTGCTGACGATCGGCACGCGCAGCCCTCGGGAGGCGGCGACCCCGGTCAGGGAGGCCGTCTGGGCCGGTCCCGCGCTGATGAGCACGGCCTTCACGCCCGCCTTGCGCAGCGCGGACACCTGCGCGGACAGGTCGGTGTCGGTGGCCTTGATCTTCTGGCCGACGACCTTCAGCCCCGCCTGCTCCGCCGCCCAGCGGGAGCCTTCCAGCGCGTTGGCCCCGTAGTCGCCCTCGAAGTACACGTGGCCGATCGTGTCGCCCTTGCCCAGTCCCTTCGTCCGGGTGAGGAAGTCGACGGCGGCGATCATGTCGACGTCGTAGGTGGTGCCGAGGACCTGGACGGAGTCCTTGCCGAGGAGGGAGGCCGCCCAGGCCTGCGGGAAGGTCAGCAGTTTGTCGCGCTCGATGTCGTCCAGGAGCGCGGCGACGACGGGCGATCCGATGACCTGGGGCAGGGCCACCACGTCCGCCGAGATGTCGGCGTACGCGGCGACGGCCTTCTGCACGTCGTAGCCGTGGTCCTTGACGACGATCTCGACCTTGCGGCCGCACACGCCGCCCTTGGCGTTGGTCTCGTCGGCCCACATCTTCTGCGCCTGCACGATGCTCTTGCCGAGGGTGGCGTAGGGGCCGGTCAGGTCGGTCAGCGCGCCGAGCCTGACGGTCTTGTCGGTGACGCCGGGGCCCGCCTTCACGCCGTCGGCGCCGTCGCCGGTGCTCTGGCCGCCGGCTTTGGAGCTGCAGCCCGCCATCAGCAGGGCGACGGCCGCGGCGGTGGCGACGGCGGTGAGGCGGTTTCTGTGGTGCGTGACGTTCACGGGGTGTGCTCCTTGGTTCGTACGGCTGGGGTGGATCCCTGGGAGGGGGGCGCGGGCGTCGGTAGGTGGCCGCGGGAGCGTCTGGTACGCAGCCGTCGGATCAGTCCGTGCAGTCCGCCGGGCGTGTACAGCAGCACCAGGACGATCGCCGCGCCGTAGAGGTAGCGGGCCGCCTCGGTCGGGCCGACGACGCCGTCGGACGCTCCCGGCGCCGTCACCAGCGGCAACTGGTCGGCGTAGCGCGTCATCAGCAGCGGAAGCGCGGTGACGAAGACGGCTCCCGCGGTGGCTCCGGCCACGGAGCCCAGGCCGCCGATGACGATCATGGCGAGGTAGTCGACGGAGAGCGCCAGGGCGAAGTAGTCCGGCACGACCCGGCGGAAGGCGAGTGCCAGCAGTACCCCGGCCAGTCCCGCGTACATCGAGGACACGACGAAGGCCGCCGAGCGGTAGCGGGCCACGTGGACGCCCATCACGGCAGCCGCCGTCTCGCTGTCGCGCAGCGCCGTCAGGGCCCGGCCGGGACGCCCGCGCAGCAGGCCGCGCGCCGTGAACCAGGTGAGGGCGAACAGTGCCAGGCCGAGGTACCACAGCCGTTCCGCGGCCCCGAAGGGCACGCCGAGCAGCACCAGTTGGGGATCACTGTCGGTGAAGCCCGGCAGTGGCGGGACCGAGCGGCCGTTGAAGCCACCGGTGACGGAGTCCGCGGTCAGCAGGACGTGGTGGCCGAGGAACACCAGCGCGAGCGTGGCGACGCCCAGGTAGATGCCGCGCACCCGGCCGGCGACGGGACTGAACAGGCCGCCCGCCGCTCCGGCGAGGAGCACCGCCAGGACGAGGGCGAGCACGGGCGGGAGCCCCGGTCCGGGCTCTCCCGCGAGCCACACGTAGCCGTACGCTCCCACGGCGAGGAAGAAGGCGTGGCCGAGGGAGAGTTGTCCCGCGGTCCCGGTCAGCAGACCGAGGCCGACGGCACCGATGGCCGCCGCCAGCGAGAACAGGCCGATGCGCAGCCAGAAGGCGTCCAGGTAGAAGGGCAGTACGCACAGGAGGACGAGGGGAAGGCCTCTTCTCCCCCAGTGCAGGGCCCGGGTCGTGGAGGTGGAGTCAGACACGTGCCGCTCCCCTCGCGCCGAACAGCCCGGTGGGCCGCACGAGAAGCACCAGCACCATCACGGCATACGGGGCGACGTCGCCGAATCCCTCGCCCAGGACGTGCAGTTCCGACTGGTAGCCGGCCACCAGGGCCTCGGTCAGGCCGATCAGCATGCTGCCGGCGAGGGCACCGGCCGGTGACGTCATGCCGCCGAGGATCGCGGCCGGGAAGGCCTTGAGGGCGATCTGGCCGGTGGTGCGCTCCAGTCCGGGCGCCGGGAAGGCCACGAGGAAGACCGCGGCCAGTGCGGCGAGGGCGCCCGCCAGGCACCAGGCGAGGGTGCGCACCCGTGCCAGCCTCACGCCCATCAGGGCGGCGGCCTCCCTGTCCTCGGCCGCGGCCCGCAGGGACAGGCCCCAGGCGGTGAACCGGAAGAGGGCGAAGACCGCTCCGATGACCACGGCCGACACGACGATCGCGGCGAGCCTGCTGTCGGCGACGGTCACCGGTCCGAGGTCGCGCACCGAGTCGCCCCAGGGGTCTCCCAGGGACAGCAGGTCGCCCCCGATGCGCCGGGACAGGTCGGTGACCAGGACGATGTCGATGCCGATGGTCACGATGGTCTGCACATGGGCGGCGTGCGGATCCGGCTCGCCGCGCTGCAGCAGGAGGCGGTCGAGCGCTCCGGCCACGGTCGCCGTCACCACCACGGCGAGGGCCAGCGCACCGGCGAAGCCGAGGTGCTCGTGCAGGACCGCGGTGAGGTAGCCGCCGAGCAGGAGCAGGGAGCCGTGGGCGAAGTTCAGTACGCCCGACGCCTTGAAGATGACGACGAAGCCGAGGGCGACGAGGGCGTAGACCGAGCCGAGGGCGAGGCCGTTGAGGAGGTTGTCGAGAAGTCCGGTCATGCCACGTCCTCCTGCGGGTTTTCGGTGCCGAGGTAGGCGCGCAGCACCTCGGGGTCGCGCCGGACCTCGTCGGGGGTTCCGCCGGCGATGCGGCGGCCGAAGTCGAGGACGGTGACCTCGTCCGCGAGACGCATGACCAGGCCCATGTCGTGCTCCACGAGGACGACGGACAGGCCGAGTTCGGTACGGACGTTGCGGACCGCCTCGGCGGTGCGGGCGCGTTCGGCGGCGTTCATGCCGGCCACGGGCTCGTCGAGGAGCAGCACGCTCGGTTCCAGGCACAGGGCGCGCGCGAACTCCACGCGCTTGCGGTCGCCGTACGGCAGCAGCGCGACCGGTGTGTCGAAGTGCTTTCCCAGGCCGGTGAGTTCGGCGATCTCGCGAGTCCTGGCGAGGTGTTCGCGCTGTTCCCGGGCGGCCCACGGCAGGCGTAGGGCGCTGGCCGTGAAACCGGCGCGGGACAGCACGTGTCGGCCGAGCATGAGATTGTCCGCGACGGTTCCCTCGGTGGTGACGATGTTCTGGAAGGTTCGTGCCACGCCCAGGGCGGCGATGCGGTGCGGCGGGAGCCGGGTCAGTTCCGCGTCCCCGAGCACGACGGTGCCGGAGGCGGGCCGGCACAGGCCGGACAGGACGTTGAAGCAGGTGGACTTGCCGGCCCCGTTGGGTCCGATGAGGGCGTGCACCGATCCCGGGGCGACGGTGAAGGACACGTCGTCGAGCGCGGTGAGCCCGGCGAAGCGCACGGTGACGTCCCGGACCCGCAGCTCGGGGGGCTCGGTGGCTCGCGGTCGCGGTGCGGACGTGCTCACGCGGCCCCCTGACCGGCATCGGAGGGGTGGTCGGTGCCGGTCTGCTCGCCGAGGTACAGGCGGCGCACCGCGTCGGTGCGGGCCAGCTCGTCAGCGGGGCCGGACAGCCGGACCTCGCCCACCTCCAGGACATGGGCGTGGTCCGCGAGCGAGAGCGCCATGCCCGCGTTCTGCTCGACCAGCAGGACGGCCGTGCCCTGGGCGTTGATCTCGCGGACGACTTCGGCGATCCGGTACACCATCTGCGGAGCCAGGCCGAGCGAGGGTTCGTCGAGCAGGAGCAGGCGGGGGGCCGCCATCAGGGCGCGGCCGATGGCCAGCATCTGCTGTTCGCCCCCGGACAGCAGGCCGGCGGCCTGCTGGGTGCGTTCGGCGAGGCGGGGGAAGAGGGCGAACACCCGGTCCCGGCCGTCGCGGACGGGCGCCGGGCTGCGCCGGCCGAGGCCGAGGCCGCCGCTGCGCAGGTTCTCGTCGACGGTGAGCCCGGCGAACACGCGCCTGCCCTCGGGAACCTGGACGACTCCGGCGCGTACCGCGGTGACCGGGTCCCGTCCGTCGAGCTCCGTGTCTCCGTAGCGGATGCGGCCACCTGTGATCGTCCCGCGATGCAGCCGGAGCGTGCCCGACACCGCTCGCAGCAGGGTCGTCTTGCCGGCGCCGTTGGCGCCGAGCAGGGTGACGACGCCGCCGTGCGGGACGGTCAGTGACACCGAGCGGAGGGCGGACAGGGCACGGCCGTAGGTGACGTCGAGGTTCTCGACGTGCAGGGCGGCTTCCTCGTCCGGTGGACGTGCGGGCATCGCGGCTCCTGGATTCCGTGCCGGGCGGCACGGGCTGCGGGTGAAGGGGAGCTCACGACAGCACGGGCGCCGACCGCCGGTACAGGACTTGGGGCGTGGTCGCTGCACCGTCCCAGCGCCCGCCCGGTGGCCTTGTGCGGCTGCCCAGGGGGTACGGGACGGGCGGCGTCGTCAGTCGCGCAGCAGCCGGGGGGCGGTGAGGGCCAGGCTGATCTCCACCACGCCCGAGGGGCGGGCCGACGCCCTGTGCGGCGGCCGCCAGGGGTTCCGGCACGGCGGTCGTCGTCAGCCACACAGCCGCCGACGGGCCGTGAGGGCCAAGCTGATCTCCACCACGCCCGAGGGGCTGGCCGACGACCGGCCCATGGCCCCGAGCGGCGGCCGCCCAGCGGGTCCCGGCCCGCCGGGCGTCGTCAGCCACTCAGCCGCCGCCGGGCCGTGAGGGCCAAGCTGATCTCCACCACGCCCGAGGGGCTGGCCGACGACCGGCCCATGGCCCCGTGCGGCGGCCGCCCAGCGGGTCCCGGCACGGCGGTCGTCGTCAGCCACACAGCCGCCGGCGGACGGTGAGGGCCAAGCTGATCTCCACCACGCCCGAGGGGCAGGCCGACGACCGGCCCATGGCCCCGTGCGGCGGCCGCCCAGCGGGTCCCGGCCCGCCGGGCGTCGTCAGCCACTCAGCCGCCGACGGGCCGTGAGGGCCAAGCTGATCTCCACCACGCCCGAGGGGCAGGCCGCCGACCGGCCCATGGCCCCGTGCGGCGGCCGCCCAGCGGGTCCCGGCCCGCCGGGCGTCGTCAGCCACTCAGCCGCCGACGGGCCGTGAGGGCCAAGCTGATCTCCACCACGCCCGAGGGGCAGGCCGACGACCGGCCCATGGCCCCGTGCGGCGGCCGCCCAGCGGGTCCCGGCACGGCGGTCGTCGTCAGTCGCGCAGCAGCCGGCGGGCGGTGAGGGCCAGGCTGATCTCCACCACGTCCGTGGGGCGGGCCAGCGACCTGCCCGTCAGGTGTTCGCAGCGCCGCAGCCGGTTCAGCACGGTGTTGCGGTGGCAGTAGAGCCGCTCGCCGGCCCGCTGCGCGGAGCCGTCGCAGGCGAGCCAGGTGGCCAGGGTCTCCAGCAGTACGTCCCGGTCCCCCTGCTCCAGGCACAGCAGCGGGCCGAGCACCCGGTCGGCGAGGGCCCTGCCCAGTTCCGGGCTGGTGACGACGAGGGCGGCGGGGAGGTGCTCGGTGAGCCGGACCGCTCCGCCGTCGGCGGGGCAGATGCCGAGCGCGGTGTCGGCCTGTCTGCGGGCGTCGCCGATGCCGGCCAGCCCCTCGACGACGCCGCCGACGCCGATCCTCGCGCCCGCCGCGGGTCCGTCCGGCCGGGGCGCGGGTTCCGGCGGGTCGCCGCTGCCGACCAGGACGATCCCGTAGTCCACCTCGACGCCGGTGTGCCAGTGGACGCGCAGGCCGTCGGGTACGGCGGCGGCTCGGGCGCCGGCGCAGCCGGCGGGGTCCGGGCCGGCGACCGCGACGACGGCGTACCGCCCGTGTTCGGGCAGGTCCAGCGCCTGGGCAGTCTCGGGCAGGTCGGCGATGCGGCTGGTGCCCTCGAGCAGGGCGGCGGCCAGCAGTCGCACCCGGTTCTCGCGCCGCCAGCTCAACTGCCGCTCGACCTGCCGGTAGGCGTCCGCGACGAGCGAGCAGTGCTCGTCGACGAAGTTCCAGACGTCCGACGCCACATGGACCAGGAGGCGTACGTCCTCGGGGGCGGTTCGGGAGGTCTCCTCCACCAGTCCCTGCCACACCAGCGACCCGCCGAGGCGGAAGGCGTGCAGCAGGGCGTCCAGCGGCAGCCCCTGTTCGGCACGGGTGGCTCCGATCTTCCACGAGCAGCGGCGGGCCGCGTCCCGGGCGCTGCGGGGATCGATCAGTGAGGTCACGCTGTGCCGCAGTGACCGGTGCACTTCCTGCCAGGTCCCGACGGGGTCGCTCTCCCGTGCGGCCCGGTAGGCCGGCTCCTGTTCCTGGAGGACGGCCAGCAGGCGGTCGGTCAGGTCGGGCAGGTCGTCCAGCAGCACGCGGGCGGCGCGGTGCAGGACGTGCAGGGCGTCGGCGTCGATCAGCGACCGCACGCGCCGGGTCCGCGGCTGTGGACCGGCCGCCGGTCCTGGGCGCAGCGCTGTTCGTGGTCGTACGGCGTGGTGCATCACGGTCCTCCCCCACGTTCGGCGGCGCGGCACGGCGTCCGCGGCGGACTCCCGGCTGGTCCGAGGTTCTTTCCGCGGCGCCTGCCACTCGAGGCGTCCTGCCCCGAAGGATGGCATACCGTCCGGTCGGTCCCTAGGGTCGTGCACCGGTCTGTTCCGCCTGATCGACCATGCGCGCCAGTTCGACCCGGGAGCGCAGGCCGAGGGCGGCGAAGACGTTTCGCAGGTGGTAGTCGACCGTGCGGGTGCTCACGGCCAGCCGCAGCGCCACCTCCCGGTTCGTGGCACCCTCGGCCACGTACCGCGCGATGCGCAGTTGCTGCGGCGTCAGGCGGGACAGCGCGTCCGACCCGGTCGGGCAGGGAGCGGTCCCGTGCGCCCGCAGCTCGGCGCCGGCCTGCTGTGCCCATACCTGCGCGCCGCAGCGGTCGAAGCCGACGAGGGCGGCCCCGAGGCGGTCGCGCGCCTCCCGCAGCCTGCGCCGACGGCGCAGCCATTTCCCGTAGAGGAGTTCGGTACGGGCCCGTTCGAAGTCGCCGCCCGCCTCGTCGTGCAGGGTCAGGGCCCGGCGGTAGAGCGCGTCGGCCTCGTCCGGGCCGGCGAGCAGGGCGCGGCAGCGGGCCAGCTGGGCGGGGGCCTGAGGATCGGCTCCCAGGGCCGCCCACCGGGCGAACTCCTCCAGGACCGTCCGGGTGTCGTCGGGGCTCCCGGCGAGCACGGCGGCCTCCACGTAGCAGGGCACCGCGAGCATCCACACCGCGAAGTGCCCGCGCCGAGGGCCGGGGCGCACCAGCGGGCCGAGCCGGTCGGCGGCGTCGAGCGGGCGGCCGCGCCCCAGATCGGCCCGGGCCGCCGCCCACTGCGCGAGCGTGGCCGCCTGGGCCAGACCGTGCCGACGGGCGATCGCCAGCGCGGCCGTGGCATGCCCGG
>NZ_JBXEJE010000087.1:0-17615 GCF_056820935.1 Streptomyces sp. Q2
TGCCCCCAAACAGCACCGCGGGACAGACGTAACGGAGTCCTACTAGTGCTTCATTCCTCAAAGGACGTACATATATCGGCGGCGTAAGCGCCGTGGGGGCGGTGCGGTTCTGCCCCAGATCCAAGGTCGGGCGCGGGCGTTGAGCTGGGCTGTGGCCACTTCGGTGGCGTGGGTGATGTGGTTGCGGTCGCCGAAGGAGCGTCCGGCCAGGGCGGTCTTGCGGAAGATGCGCCACCAGCCCTCTTGGAGGTTGAGCCAGCAGGCACCGACTGGGATGAACACGTGATGCGGGGGAGCGGCCCGGCGGTGGAACCAGTGCTGCTTGTGACGGGGGTGTTCGACCAGGTCGGCCCGGTCTTCGTCCTTCCTCTCCGCCTGCACCGTCTGCCCGCGGGAGGTGTCACGTTCGCTGGTCAGGCCACCGGGTTCCCGTTCGGCTGCAACAGAGCCGCGCCGGGACGGTTTGGGCCCACGATGTGCCGTGCGGCGGCGGGTGGTGCGGCGTGTACCGGCCAGGATCAGGCTCAACCCGAGCAACGCCGCCGCCCCGACGACGATGCCGTAGAGGAAGAGGGTGCCGGTGGAGCCGGTGACGTCGACACCGAAGACAGAGAATCCGCCGGTGAACTCGTGGGCGCTGCCACTGTTGGAAAGAACGCCGGCGACAGCGATGACCACCGCGGCGACGAGGATGATCATGGCGCGCTCCTGGGATCTGCTTCCTCTCCTCACGGTAGAACCGTTCTGCCCGGCAGGGGCACCACCCCAGGAGGCGTAGCGTTTTGGTCTTCTTCCTGGTTCTGCTCATCTGCGCCATCGCGCTGATCGTCATCGGCGCTGCCGTCGACGGCATGCTGTATCTGCTCTCCACCGGCGTGCTGCTCCTCATCGCCGCCGTGCTGTCTGTACCTGCTTGTGCGCTCGGTATCGCGCTCGCGCCGGCGCCCGGCCCACTGACGCGCCTTGGTGGATGGCGGACCGCCGCTCCACATGCGCTCGGAGACGGGGGCTGGACGGTTCGCTGCTGTTGTGTTGACCAGTGCGTGGCGACGGCCCGGCCCATAGGCGAGCCTGGCGAGGAGCCGGCAGATCAGGCTTGGATCACTGTTACAGGCGGCGCCACCGAGCGGAGGCGAAGGAGAAGACGCCGAAGAGGATCAGCCCGACCGCGACCGCGACCAGGAGCCATGGCCCCACCGGTGTCTGCGTGAAGCTGCGGAGCGTCGCGTCCACGCCCTTGGCCTCGTCCGAATCGAAGCGGACGGCAGCCACCAGGATGAAGATCCCAGCCGCGGCGAACACCACGCCCCGTGCCACGCCTCCACCCACGCCCAGAGCGGTGACGACCTGCTTCGTACGGTGGCTCATGCTGCCGGTGTCCAACTGCTTCAGGAAGCTCCGCATGGCCGCCCGGACGGCGAGTACCCCGCCGATGCCGATCAGGAGGCAGCCCCCGGCTCCCACCAGCACCTGCCCGTACGCCAGTTTGAGCGCCGATGCTGTCCAGTCCTGCGACTGCGCGTTGCCGCTGGAGCCCTGGCCGCCACCAGCGGCGTACACCGCCGTGGTCCAGCAGACGAAGGCGTAGAAGACCGCCCGCCCGCCGTCCAGCACGCGCGAACCCGCCTTCCGCTGAGGCCCCCTGGTGAGGACTGCGCGGGTACCCCGCCACAGCGCCATGGAGGCGAAGCCGACCACCATCGCCCACAGCATCACCTTCCCGAACGGCTGCTCCGCGACCTGGGCCAGCGCGCCCTGCCGGTCGGCCGACTCGCCGTCGCCGCTTCTGAGGGCGATCTGAAGGGCAAGGGCGCCGATCAGGACGTACACCACACCCCGTGCGACAAAGCCCGCTCGCCCCGCGGCGGTCAGCGTCTCGTTCTGGGTGTTACGGGCCGCGGACTTCACGGCCTGGCCGCGCCCTTGCGTGTTGGACGAGGTCACGATGTCCTCCCCATGGTGCGGGCGCGCGATACGCGTCCACTACCCCCCAAGTGCCCCGGGCCAGGCATTTGATGTGCGCAGCGGACGAGCGCGGCCTGGACGGGACAGGATGATTCATCGGTCATCGTCTTGGACGTCACCGGCGTAGCACGGGTCACTTCCGGCGTGGGCCTGGAGGGCCGAGCCCTGTGCCGCACCGGCCTCCGACTCTGCGACGTACCGCCCGACATGTCGAGCGTGAAGAAGGAAGGGGAGTTGTCCTGGCCTTCAGGGTCGTTGCCGACGAGCCCGCTGTTTCAGTGCCTGTGCCACGCGCGGGAGTTCCTCGTGCAGCAGGCGGCCCGTCAGGGCACCGCCGAAGACGACGACACCCACACCGACCAGCCAGGACTGGACGACCAGGACGGTTCCGAAGGGGCCGTAGGTGACGGCACTGGATGCGATCAGGGGTGAGAAGACGAGCCGGGAGAAGACCCGAAGACCGAGCAGCCCGAGCGCCGATACCACCGCGCCGGGAAGGAGGGCGTTCCAGGCGATTCGCCCGCCGAGCAGCATCTGCTGCGACCACCAGAAGAACAGGACGGCGCTCAGTGTCGCGGCCAGCGTGCCGGCCGGTGAATGGCGCCACAGGGTGGTGGTGGCGGTCAGGTAGAGGGACCCGACGAGCACGGCGAGCCACAGCACGTGCCGCCATCTCGCGTACCAGCGGGCCGGAGGCAACTCCCAGATCTTCTCGTAGCCGGTCTGCACCGCCGCCCCGAAACTCAGACCGAAGACAGCGAGAGCGGCAAGGCCGAAAGCAGTCGTGGTCTGCAGCACCTGGCCGGGCCGCGCGAACAACTTCCCCACCTCCTCCCTGGCGGCACTCGACACACCGAGCCCGTCCCCCAGCCACTGCGCGAACCCCCGCCCTTGCTCCGGAACGGCTGCGGAGACGACGATCAGCAAGGGCACCAGCGTGAGGAACCCGAGCGCCGCAAAACCCAGCGACCTCGGCCCCAGTTCGATCTCTCGGCTCCGCCGCCATCCCCGCCCGGCCGGCGAATCACGGAACACCCGGCACCGGAAGACTCCTTCGGTATCCAAGTCGCCCATCACATGGGGCGCCATCACCGACAGCCGTGAACGCATGATCCGGTCACCGCCGCTCCAGCGCGTGAAGGCGCCGCAGCGCGCGACGCCACTCGCGCCGTATCGCCTCGGGGAGTTCCTGGCCCTTCGTGGTGGCGACCAGGGCCGCAGCCACGTCGCGGAGTTTGACGTTGCAGTGCTGCGACACCTCCACGAGCAGGTCCCAGGCTCGCTCACTGGAACACGCCGCCAGGACCATCACCATGCCGCGGGCCTGGTCGATCACCGCACGACTTACCAGCACCTGCTCCAACTGCTTGTTCTTGCCGCGCAGCTCGACGACCTCGGCCAGCAAAGCCGCATCCCCCCCCGAAGCCACAGCCGTCAACAGGGGCTGTTCTTCACGGGGCGTGGTCAGCTGGTGCATGGTGCGTACCTCACAACGCAGTCCTCAAAAAGCAGTCAATCGTGTCCATGAGCGGTCCGGACATGGGCTGCTTCGAGCACACCGACCTTGTGGCCTTCGCTGTCGACTACGTCGCAGTTGCGCCACTCACGGACATCGGCTGCGTGGATCACAGCCCTCCCCTTCCGGACGGCTCATCTGTCAGTCGTGAGTCGCACCCCCGGTCTTCCGCGTAGAGCCGCCGCAGTGCATCCCGCAGTGCCCGCTGCATCAACGGCGAGAGCGGCTCCCCCTCCCAGTCGGCGACCACGGCTGCAGCCACGTCCGGAAGCTTGGTGTTGCATGGCCGTGCCATGTCCATCAGCAGGTTCCTGGCCGACCCGCGGCGGCAGGGGGCCAGGACCATCACCATGCCGCAGGCCTGATCGATGACCGCGCGCCCGGCCAGCGCCCGCTGCAGCTGTTCGATCTCGGCGCGCAGCGCCACGACATCCTGAGCCGCCGCATTCCCCGTCACGGCCTCGGCCCTCAGATCCCACCAGTTCTCCGGAAGCATGGTTGTGCGCTGCATGGCACGTACCTCTCGACGATTTCGGCGCGTCCGGCTGGGCGGAAGCCGTCCCGGAACCTCTGGATGCTCGGGTGCAACTTCATCGGTCACCCGCGGCGTTCGTAGTCCCGACGGTCCTCGCGCCTACAGCGCGCCCGGTGCCGACGGCTGTAGCGACGGTCCCAGCGCTCCTGACGGTCTCGGCGGTGCTCGTAGTCCCGGTACGGCCCGACATCGGAACCGTCACCACGGATCCAGCCTCCACCACGGTCCCGGCCGTGCCGTGTGGCACCGAAGACCAGCACCGCCGCGACCCACCACCAGAGGGGATTGAGGAAGCCGCTGCCGAACAGAATCAAGATCAGGATGAGAAGCAGAACGAACACGGCGGGCCTCCCGGAACGGAACAAAGCGTCACTGCCGGGGGCCGGGGCCTGTTCGAACAGCGTAGCTCTGCCGAGAGACTGCGGATAGCGCCCCATGTAACGGTCTTCCGCCCTGGACAGATGGCCACTTGCCGTCTGTCCGGGGAGTGCGGTCAGGGCTAGCGTGTGCGGTACGGCCCGAGCCCCCGGCAGCGTCGAACACCTCTCGCGCTCCTTCGAGGGCGCACCTCGCGCATCAGTGCCGGAACCGCCCCGCCCCCCAACGGGCCGCCCCCGCCGTCGCCACTCGATCCCGGCGCCGCACCGATGCGCCCCATGCGGGCATCCCCCTCCGCTGCCCGCCGCGTCGCACGCAGCCACCGCAGGCGGTACGCATGTACATACTGATCGTTCCGGCTTCTGTCCCCTTCGTCCTGCTCGCCACCGTCATGGGCCTGTCCTGGTGGGAAGACCGCATCCTGCCGGCGGCGCCGGCCGAGCCGGTCGGCCATCCCGCAAAGGCTCCGTTTGTCCCAGCGGCCCCTGCCCCGCTCGCAGAACTCTCCCGTGTCGACACCACGTTGACAAGGGAGGTCGCCGGGCGTTGACTGACAGCACGGCGTAGGGCTATGCCACTCCGGATCACTCGGTCGGCGCATTCCACCTTCCCGCTTCGCCCGGACCCCGCGGAACTCAGGAACTTCCCGCGATCTGGAGGCCCGGCAATGCTTTGGATTCTTCTCCTTCTGCTGATCCTGGTGGTGTTCGGCTTCGGCTTCACCATGCAGACCCTCTGGTGGGTCGCCGCCGTACTCCTGGTCGTCTGGATCGTCGGCTTCGCCATGCGAGGGCGCGGCAGTGGCGGACGCGGCGGTGGACGCCGTGGCGGCGGCCGCCGGTACAGCCGCAGTCGCGGATAGCCCACACCAGGCGCTCTCCCGCCCTCCGCGACGGTGGCCTGTACGGCGATCACGCGCGGGAGCCCATCCAGCGAACGAGCAGAGGACAGCCATGAGCCTCGGACAGACGATCAGGCACAAGACCCAGGCGTTCAAGGGCCGGTTCACCGAACGCGTCGGCCGGACCACCCGCAACCGGCGACTGCAGCGCGAAGGCAGGACCGACCGGGTCTCCGGAAACCTCAAGCAGTCCGGCGACAAGGCCAAGGACGCCTTCAAGCACTGACCACAAACGCCCCGGGTGGTGCCCACGTCGCGTGGCCGCCACCCGGCAGGCCAAAGCGGAATCACTCACAGGAAATGACGGGAACGGCAATGAAGCCAAACAATCTGCGAGCCGAGAGCCAGAGAAGGCAGCCATGCTCACCATCGTGATCATTGCCGTGATCGTCATCGCGGCCGTCGTCCTCTTCCTCGTCGGACGTGGACGCATCCGGGCCGGCGGAGGACACGGGCTCAAACACCGCTTCGGACCCGAGTACGACCGTGCCGTCGCCGACCACGACGGCGACACCAAGGCGGCCGAGCAGGAACTCGGCGAGCGCGTCAAGCAGCACGGCTCCCTCGATGAGCAGCCGCTGTCGCCCGAGGCCCGTGCGCAGTACAGGGCTCAGTGGGCCGACGTCCAGGAGCGGTTCGTCGAATCACCGCAGAAGGCCGTCACCGAGGCGGACGCACTCCTTGCCGGCCTGGCGAGGGACCGCGGCTTCCCCGACGGCGAGCAGTTCGAGGAGCAGTTCGCCGCCCTCTCCGTCCACCACCCCGCCCATGTCCACGGCTACCGCAGCATGCACACGGCCGCCCGCGGACAGAGCGGTACCGAGGAAATGCGGGAGGCCATGGTCGAAGCCCGAAGCCTCTTCGAGGCACTGGTCGCCGAACAACCGGCCGACCCGGACCAGGGCAGCTCGCAGACTCCTCAGTCCCGCGACGGCAACGGCCACGCGCCATGGGCACTGAACCGACCCCACGCGAAGGGAAACAACACCTGATGTCGCAAAACGCCGAACACGCACGGCAACCCCAGCCCGGAAGCCCGGACCCCTCGGCGCCGCGCAACCCGCAGGCGCCGCAGAGCCAGCGGGCCCCGCAGGCACCTGTCACCAAACCTGCTCACGAACCGCGTGAACCCGCCACCAACGCCGCCAACGCCGGCCGCCCCAGCCCCGATCGCGAGCCGACGCCGGAGATGCTCCCGCAGGGCGAACGGGACAAGCTCACCCTGCGCCTCCAACAGGCCCTCAACACCTTCGTCGACAGCCCACGCCAGGCCGTGGAGGAAGCCGACAGCGTCTTCGACGAAGTCACCACCCACTTCACGAACACCCTCACAGAGCAGCGGCGCGTCCTGCGATCGGGCTGGCAGGGCCAGGACACCGAAGCGCAGACCGAGGAACTACGGGTCGCGCTGCGGCAGTACCGGGAGATCACCGAAAGGCTGCTGCACATGTCGGCACCCGCCGGCCGGTGACACCGTCCTCCCCGCAGGAAGCACAGCCGCCGCAGGAAACCGGTAGATGAACCACACCGGCCAACCGCGGCGGCCGTGTGCTGCTGAAGCACTCAGCCTGATCCATCCGGCGGCTCCGAGACGGCCCGGTCCTCCAACCGTGCGGCGTGCCGCCTGACGAACTGCGGCAACACCACCCACAGACCGCCGCACACCAGCAGCGTCGCACTCCCCGCGATCACACCCTCGACCCGGCCGAACACCACGTCGACGACGAGCAGCACGGAACCGGTGAGGGTCAGCATCAGGACGCTCATACCCGCCCCCGCCAGCCGTGAGGAGATCATGACGATCTCAGGCTTGGCCCCGCGCTGGAACAGCGTGCGGTGCAGCGCGGCCGGAGTGGTGAACAGGGCCGCTGCGAGCACCGCGAGCAGCAGCGTCGTGATGTACATGGTGCGCTGCGCCGTGTCGAGCGCGGAGAAGCGGGCGGTGAAGGCCAGCGTCAGCAGGAACGCGAACAGGATCTGGACCCCGGTCTGGATGATCCTCAACTCCTGGAGCAGCTCACCGTAGTTGCGGTCGGCCCGCTCCAGCGTCGTCTCCTCGCGCGGCGTACGGGAATTCTCCTCAGCCATGTCCCGGCAACCTACTCGAAGGCCACGCAACGGTCGCCCGGCCGGACAGAGCATTCCGTTTGACGGTCGCAGCGACGATGCTGCGGCGGACGCGGACGTCCTGGTATCAGCGGATGTAGTCGGCCGCGCCGTTGGCTTCGCGGAGCTGGTTGCTGAGCTGTGCTGCGGTGGCTGCAGCCTCGGCTGCCTCAGTCCCACTGACTACGAGGCCGCTCTCGCGGCGTGAACACCACACCGATGGTGTCCGTCAAAGCGGAACAAGCTCAGTCCTGGATCGCCGTGCCTTTCCGGGCCGTTCGTCTCGGATCGGCGCGGGCCGGACAGCACGGCCGCCCGTCGCCACGGTGGGTGAACGGCGCCCGCCCGCAGGCCGCAGGCGAGCGAGAGCGGCACGCACAGCACCAGCGCGGCATACGCGGCCACCCACACGTCCGTCACGCCGACCGTGCCGTCGACGACGGGTTTGCCGCGGCGGCCAGCCGCGATGTCCCGGCGCGCGTCGAACGCGCCGTTGCACCAGCCGACGGACAGCTGCTCGGTCAGCACGGCGGCGGCGGTCAGCACACAGCTCGCGGCGCTCTGGCCGGCGGTGACGGCGAGCGCGGCCATCAAGGCGGTGACCGCCACGACAGGCCCGGGGTGGCACGACCTGGCCAGGCCACCCACCCGGCCGGCCCAACCCGCGACCGGGCCGCCGGCCGTCGACTGCTCGGGAGTGCCCACCTGGCCGATCGATCGTAGGCGCCTGGGCCCCACCCGGCCGGAACACGCGCCCCCGGGGCGAACGGCTGGACGGGCGTTTCATGGTGTCGAAGTCCCGGTCCGGGGAACATGTGGGGAGCAACTCACCCGAGTTGGTAACCGGACGGGAAGCATATGACGCGGATCGCCGCCGTTCACGGTGCCCTCGCACCGCACCGTCGCACCCAGTCCGAGATCACCGACATGGTCGCCCGCACCTGCCTGCCGGAGGGAACCGACCGCAGGGTTCTGGACCGGCTGCACCTCAGCGCGAAGGTCGGCACGCGTCACATGACGCTGCCGCTCGAACGGTATGGGGAACTGGACGGATTCGGCGCCGCCAACGACGTCTTCATCGCCGCTGCCACCGACCTGGGTGCCAGGGCCGTCCAAGACGCACTGGACATGGCGGGTCTGACCGCAGCCGACGTGGACCTGCTGATCTTCACCTCCGTCACCGGCATCGCCACCCCCTCGATCGACGCACGGCTGGTCGGCCGCCTCGGGCTGCGGCCGGATGTCAAACGGCTGCCCCTGTTCGGCCTGGGCTGTGCCGGCGGCGCAGCCGGCCTGGCCCGTATGCACGACTACCTGCTGGGCCGGCCCGACCACGTGGCGGTACTGCTGTCCGTCGAACTGTGCTCGCTCACCTTCCAGCGCAACGACGCCTCCATGGCCAACATGGTCGCCACCGGACTGTTCGGCGACGGCGCCGCCGCGGTCGTCGCCTGCGGCGCGAACCGCCCGGGCCGCCCGGACGAGACCGCCGGCCCGACGATCGTGGACACCCGCAGCCACCTGTACCCGGACACCGAGCGCGTCATGGGCTGGGACATCAAGGACACCGGCTTCCAGGTCGTCCTCGACCCGCAGGTCCCCGACGTCGTACGCCGTTACCTCGCCGAAGACGTCGAGAGGTTCCTCGGCGACCACGGGATCAAGCCGAAGGACGTGACCGCCTGGGTGTGCCACCCCGGCGGCCCCAAGGTCCTTCAGGCCGTCACCGACGCCCTCGACCTGCCCGACGATGCACTCGATGTGACCTGGCGTCACCTGGCCGATGTCGGCAACCTGTCCTCGTCATCGGTGCTCCACGTACTGCGCGACACCCTGGCCCAACGCCGCCCACCGCCGCCGGGCACGCCGGGTCTGCTGCTGGCGATGGGGCCCGGCTTCGCCTGCGAACTCGTCCTGCTGCGCTGGTAGTTCGGCCGTCGAAGGACACGAAGGACATAGGGACACATGATCTGGTAAGGACTGCTGGTGGCCGCAGTCGTCGCCGAGCGCGCCGCCGAACTCGTCGTGGCTCGCCGTAACGAACGGTGGAGCACCGCCCGCGGCGCGATCATCGCCGGGCAGGGCCACTACCCGGCGATGGTCGCCCTCCACACCGGCCTGCTGATTGCCTGCCCGGCCGAGGTGTGGCTGGCCGACCGGTCCTTCGTACCCGCCCTGGCCTGGCCGATGCTGGCCGGACTGGTGGGCGCCCAGGTGCTGCGGTGGTGGTGCATCCACGCCCTGGGACCCCGTTGGAACACCCGGGTGATCGTCGTACCTGGCCTGCCGCTCGTGACCGGCGGCCCCTGCCGGTGGCGGTGGCTGCGGCACCCGAACTACGTGGCCGTCGTCGCTGAGGGCCTGGCCCTGCCCCTGGTGCACACCGCCTGGGTCACCGCGGCCGTGTTCACGGTACTCAACGCCGTGCTGCTCACCGTGCGCATCCGCTGCGAGAACCGGGCGCTGGCCGCCGCGATCCCCGCCGACCACGACCGTGCCGGCGTGATCGACGTACTGGTGGCTGGCGGTGGACCGGCCGGTCTGGCCGCCGCGATCCACGCCGCGCTCGCCGGCCTGGAGGCCGTCGTCGTCGAGCCCCGGACCACGCCCGTGGACAAAGCCTGCGGAGAATGCGTCATGCCTGGCGGAGTCGCCGCGCTGAGAGCACTGGGCGTCGAGGCCAGTGGCCGCGAACTGCGCGGCATCCGCTACGTGGACGGTGCCGTCCGCGCCGATGCGTCCTTCCGCGGTCACAGCGGGCTGGGGATCCGTCGTGCGACGCTGCACGCCGCTCTGCACCAGGGCGCTCTCGGCCTCGGCGTGCGGATGCTGCCGGGCAAGGTCGGCGAGGTGCGCCAGAACGCGGACACGGTCACCGCCGCCGGAACCACAGCCCGTTGGCTGATCGCCGCCGACGGCTTGCAATCCCCGGTGCGCCGCGGCCTGGGGCCGGAACTGCCGGGCCGCCCCACGGCCGCTATGGGCTGCGCTGGCACTACCGCGTCGAACCGTGGACGGACTTCGTGGAGGTCCACTGGTCCCGGCACGGCGAAGCCTATGTGACACCGGTCGGCGACGACCTGGTGGGCGTCGCGGTCCTCAGCCGCAACCGTCGCGGGTACGACGAGCACCTGGCCGACTTCCCTGCCCTCACCGCCTCGCTGCGCGGCCCGGCCACGACGGAGATACGCGGCGCCGGACCACTGCGCCAGCGGGTGCGGCACAGAGTCGCCGGCCGTGTCCTGCTCGTCGACGACGCCGCCGGCTACCTGGACGCCCTCACCGGCGAGGGCATCGCCCTCGCACTGGCGACGGCCGGGGCCGCCGTCCGCTGCCTTGCCGCCGGACGAGCGGACGCATACGAGCACACCTGGACCCGGCTGACCCGCCGCCACCGGCTGCTGACCGGAGCCCTGCTGGCCGCGAGCCGCCGTCCCGGCACCGCCCGCCTCATCGTCCCCGCAGCATCCCGATGCCCCCGGTGTTCTCAGCAGCGGTCCACGCGCTGGAGTAACGGTAGGCAGGCCCTGGAGACCGCCTGGGTCCCGTGGCCGAGCACAGAGATCGTCTCGCCCTGTGGCCCGGAGGCCCGCTGCAGCCAGAAACTCGCCTCGGCCGGGAGGGAGGCACGAGCGACTGGGCGTCCTGTTCTCCTTCTCCAACCTGCCTGCCGGGTCTGCGAAGACCGACTGCAGTGCACCGGCAACGCCGACGGCCGAGGCCGCCGCAACGTCCTCCTGCCGCAGCCCTTGCAAAAGATCCGGACCTCAGTCCGACGCGAGCAGCGGCCTTCCCGTCATGGGTCCAAGTACAGTGCAGGGCACCGGGTATGAGCGCGCTGTTACACTTCGACATTGTCCACATCCTGAGATGGGGCGGCTTCGGGCCGTCTGTCGCACTGGGGCAGGACTATCATGCTGTACAAGCGTCCCAGACCCCGGCGGCTTGTCGTTTCGCGACACAGATGGCTGCGTGGAGCGGACCTCTCGTCCGTCACCCGACGCATCCCTGGAGAGAACCGGGCGGGCCCTATATTCTGTTGCGCAGGCCCTCGGACCGGCCGTCGTTCCGCCTCCGCCGCACGTACGCCCCTGCCAGCAGCGCGCCAAGAGGAGCCGGGACTCCCGGCGTCCCCATCTCGCTGCCGGATGGTCTTTGGAACCGAGGCGTCATGCCCCTCCCACGGCTCACCATCTATCGTCATGACCGACGGAAACGGGCACTGATCACCCTGGCTGGTGAGATCGACCTGGAATCGGCACCGCTGGTGTGCGCAGCACTGGCGCGATGCCTGAGCGACGGCATCCGCATCGTCGATGTCGACCTCACCCCTGTGACCTTCTGCGACTGCAGCGGCCTGAATGCCTTCCTCTACGCCGCGCAGCGGACCAGGGAGGCCGGCGGGATCCTACGACTGCACAACCCGCCACCGTCACTGGCGCGGATCCTCGAGCTCACCGGCTGCGGGTTCCTGGTTGTCGGCCTTCCGCTCGGGCATCTGCCACCGTCTCTCGGGGACGTCCCTGACCCGGTCGCTCCAGCCCTGCCGGACCGGAGTGTTCCGCTGGTGGCTGTCCTCACGGGCGATGTGCGGTGAAGGCCCAGCCCAGGCGTGGGCAGCCGCACGAGCCGCATGCAGGCGAGTCGTCCACCATGGACGCGGTGCGGTTGCGCCGTGTGAACCGCTGGCTGGCGCAGGACTTGGGCGGGGAGCTGGCGGACCTGTACGTCGACTCCCGCGAGACGTCCGCTGCTGAGGCGTACCGCAGCCGTAGCCGCCTGGACTTCCTGAACCGTCTCACCGGCGACATCCGGCGGCCGGGGTTCGCCATGGTGATCGCGGAGACGGACCATCTGGTGGGATACGCCTTCGGGTTCCCGGTGGCCAGTGACGGCATCTGGTGGCTCGGGTTCGACGGAGCACTGCCGCAGAGCATCGAGCAGCTCACCGTGTCCGGCGGCGTCTTCGCGATCACCAGCATCCTGGTCCAGCCACACCCACAGCACCAGGACGTGGCCCGCCGTTTGCAGGAGCGGCTGCTGAGCGGCGACCAGGCATCCCTCGGCGCCACCTTGGTGGATCCGGGCGATCACCCGACCCTCGCGTCGCTCCGCTCCTGGGGATGGCTGGACATGGGAGAGGTGTGGCGGCCGGCGGGCCCGACCATGTTCCGTGCGCTGGTATTCCCCCTCGGAGAACGAACCACGGCGCGGCTGGAGGGCCTGGCCCACGATGCCTGGACGCGGTGGCCCGGATGAGGGCCGACAGCCGGTCGGCCCGCATCCAGGTGCTGGTCGCCGAGCAGGCGGCCCGACGCGGCGCCCCGGTCGGTGTGGTGGACGTGTGCACCGCGGCCGTGGCCGCATTGCCGGTCGGCGGAGCCGGGGTATCGGCGATGTCCAAGACCACCGCAAGCCATCCGCTGTGCAGCACCGACACCATCAGCGAGCAGTTGGAGGAACTCCAGCTCACCCTGGGCGAGGGCCCCTGTGTGGACGCCTTCACCCACGGCTCGGCCGTCCTGTCCCCCGATCTGCTGACCGGCGGGCTGCAGGACCGCTGGCCCGTGTTCGCCGACGCGGCATTGGAAGCCGGGGCACGCGCCGTCTTCGCACTCCCCCTGCAGATCGGGGCGATCAGCCCGGGAGTTCTCGACCTGTACGCCGACGTGCCGACCGTGCTGGACGCGGAGGAGCTGGCCGACGCGCTGGCGTTCGCTGATCTCGCGACGCTGCTCCTGCTCGACGCGCGGATCGACGAGACGGGCGCGCAGGCCGGCGCACCGTCACCGGACCACGGCTTCGAGGACCTGGGCGGATACCGGGCGGAGATCGACCAGGCCACCGGCATCCTCACCGTCCAGCTCGAAGTCGGCATCGACGAAGCCTTCGTCCGGCTGCGCGCCTACGCCTATACGCAAGGGTGCCGGCTCGCCGACGTGGCCGCCGACGTGGTGGCCCACCGGCTCCGATTCTCCCCGGACACGGAACCGAAACGGACGGACGATGACGCCTGACGCACGGGCTCCGGACGATAAGCGTGCTGCGCTTCCCGCCCCCTCCCGGCGGTACTAGTCTCAATCGAGGGTGACACGATGAATCAGCAGCTCCTGGCCAAGACCTTCGTCGAGCTGGCGGACAACCTGGTCGCCGACTTCGACCTCATCGATTTCCTGCGCCTGCTGACCGACCGCTGCGTGAGCATGCTCGATGCGAGCGCCGCCGGGGTGCTGCTCGCCGACCGGGACGGCAAACTCCGCGTCATGGCCGCCTCCGACGAACAGGTGCGCCTGCTGGAGCTCTTCCAGCTCCAGAACGACGAGGGCCCCTGCCTGGAGTGCTTCAGTACCGGCGCACCGGTGATCGTCCCCGATCTGACCCGGGAGGTCGACCGCTGGCCGCATTTCGCAACAGCGGCCCACCGCAGCGGCTTCGGCGCCGTCCAGGCCCTGCCCATGCGTCTGCGGGACGAGACCGTCGGTGCGCTGAACCTCTTCCGCGCCGCCCCCGGCTCCTTCGACCCGCCCGCCACACTCATCGCCCAGGCCCTGGCCGACGTCGCCACCATCAGCCTCCTACAGCAACGCTCCACCCACCGCAGCACCGTCCTCAACGAACAACTGCAGACAGCACTCAACAGCCGCGTACTGATCGAGCAGGCCAAGGGCAAACTCGCCGAACGGCAGAGCATCGACATGGAACAGGCGTTCACCGCGCTGCGCGGCTACGCCCGCGCCCACAACCGGCGACTGTCCGATGTGGCCCGCGCCTTCATCGACGACTCCGAACCCCTCCCCGGGCTGGTGGCCTGACCATCCTGGCGCGGGCTGTCGCCTTCGCAGACGCTGCCGAAGCGGCTCTGGCAGTGGCTCGGGGCAGCGTTCACAGCCGGCGCCAGCGAGCCGAGGCGAAGGAGAAGACGCCGAAGATGATCAGTCCGATCGCGACGGCGACCAGGAGCCACGGTCCCGCCGGTGTCTGCGCGAAGCTCCGGAGCGTCGCGTCCACGCCCTTGGCCTCGTCCGGATCGAAGCGGACGGCTGCCACCAGGACGAAGACCCCGGCCGCGGCGAACACCACGCCACGCGCCACGCCTCCACCCGCGCCCAGAGCGGTGACGACCTGCTTCGTACGGCGGCTCATGGCGGCGGTGTCCAACTGCCGCAGGAAGCGCCGCATGGCCGCCCGGACGGCGAGTACCGCGCCGATACCCCTCAAGAGGCAGTCCGCGGCTCCCACCAATACCTGGCCGTACGACAGTTCGAGCGCTGCTGCCGTCCAGTCCTGTGACTGCTCGTTGCCGCTGGAGCTCTGGCCGCCACCGGCCGCGTACACCGCCGTGGCCCAGCAGACGGCGTTGTAGAAGACCGCCCGCCCGCCGTCGAGGAGTCGCGAACCCGCCTTCCGCCGGGCCCGGTGGTGAGCAGGGCGCGGGCTCCCCGCCAGAGCGAGATGGCCGCGAAACCGGCCACCAGCGCCCAGAGCATCGCTTTCCCGAAGGGCTGAGTCGCGATCTCGTGCAGCGCGCCCTGCCGGTCCGCCTGGCCGCCGCCGCTCCCGACGGCGATCCGGATGGACAGCAGTCCGATCAGTACGTACACGATGCCGCGCGCGACAAAGCCCGCTCGCCCTGCGGCGGTCAGCGTCTCGCGCTCCGTGGAACGGGCCGGGGACTTCGCGCCCTGGCCACGCCCTTGTGTGTTGGACGACGTCACGATGGCCTCCCCATGGTGTGGGCGCGCGATACGCGCCCACCGCCACTGGCCTTGTCGCCGGACTGCTTGAGGTTTCCGGAGACCTGGTCGGTCCTGCCGTGCCGCTGCAGTCGCCTGTTGCGGTTGGCCCGGCCGATGCGTTCGGTGACCCGGCCCTTCAATGCCTGTGCCTTGTGCCTGATTGTCCGTCCGACGCTCATGGCAGCCTCCTGCTTGTCTGGTGAGTGGGCGCCCGCGCGTGATCGCCGTACAGGTCGTTGTTCCTGCGGGCAGGATCGAGCTCCGGAACGGACTACCTGCGGCTGTACCGGGGGCGGCCACCGCCGAGCCCGCGCATGGCGAAGCCGACGATCCAGAGGACCAGGAGGACGGCGGCGACCCACCACAGGATCTGCAGGGTGAAGCCGAACCCGAAGACCACCAGGATCAGCAGAAGGAGAAGAATCCAGATCATTGCCGGGCCTCCGGATCGTGGGGATTTCCTGATTTCCGCGGGGTCCGGGCGAAGCGGGAAGGTGGAATGCTGCGCCCGAAATGATCCGGAGTGGCATGGCCCTACGCCGTGTTGCCAGTCAACGCCCGGCATCCTCCCTTGTCAACGCGGTGTCGACACTGAGGAGTTGTGGGAGCTGGGCAGGGGCCGCCGGGGTGAACGGAGCCTCGGCGGGTGGTCCGGCCGGCTCGGTCGGCGACGTCGGCAGGATGTGGTCCTCCCACCAGGACAGGGCCATCACGACGGCGAGCAGGACAAAGGGGGTTGAAGCAGGAACGATCAGCGCGTACATGCGTGCCGCCTGGTTTGGGATGCGTGCGACGCGGCGGGCAGCAGATCGTTGCCTGCTTGAGGCACATCGGGCGCGCCGGGATCGCGTGACGCTGAGTGTGTGCGGGAACGGCCTCGCTCGTGACGCGGCGGGTCCCGGCATCGATGCGCAGGGTGCGCCCCCGGAAGGAGCGCGAGAGGTGATCGACGCTGCCGGGGGCAGGGGCGGCATGTTCGCACGCTAGCCCTCGCCGCGGTTCCCCGACAGGTGTCAAGCAGCTATCCATGCCGGGCAGATGCGCTGACCTCGCACGGTATCCACAACCGTTGGGCAGGACTACGCTCTGGTGTGAGGCCCCAGTCCCCGGTATCGATGCAGTGTCCAACTCCCGGGGAGGCCCACCGTGTTCGTCCTGCTCCTCATCCTCATCGCCGCCCTGTTTGGCCTCGGCTTCCTTCACCCGATCTGGTGGGTGGCCGCAGCGGTGCTGGTCTACGGCGCGACCCGGCACGCCCGCGATCGTGGCGGAGGCTGGAGCCGCGGCGGCGGTTCCGATCTCGGGGACTACCGGGACTACCGGGACTATCGGGATCGTCAGGACCGCTGGGACCGCCGCTACAGCCGCCAGCACCGGGCGCGCTGGAGGCGCGAGGACCGTCAGAACCACGAACACCACAGGTGACCCCGTGGAGTGGCCGGCGGCCACGGTTCCCGGACGGCTTCAGCCGGGCCGGACACGTCGAACCCATTGAGAGGTACATGCCATGCATCGCACAACCCTGCTACATGAGGACTATTGGAAACTGCGGGCCGAGGCCACGTGGGGGAACGCAGCCGCGGGAGAGGATCTCGTCGCACTGCGCACCGAGAACGATCAGCTGCGGCGGGCGCTGGCCGGCCGCGCGGTCATCGACCAGGCCCGCGGCATGATGATGGTCCTGACCCCCTGCAGCCGCGGGACGGCCAGGGACCTCCTGGTCGACATCTCTCGGCAGTGCAACACCAAACTTCCGGAGGTGTCCGCGGCCATGGTCGCCGCCTGGGAGGGCAAGCCGCTCCCGGAGCGGCTACAGCGGGCGCTGCAGCGTGCCCTGCGGCGGCTTTACGCGGAAGACCGACGGTGCGACTCGCCCGCCGGCCGATGAGCGGTCCAGGTAGGGAGAGGCCATGATTCACGCAGCCGACGTCCGGGAATCGCGCAACCGCGATGTCGTCGACACCGAGTCGCACAAGATCGGTGTCCTGGAGGCGGTCTATGTGGACACCACCACCGACGAGCCGGCCATGGCCACGGTACGGACCGGACTGCCCACCCGACACCGGCTGGCGACGTCGAAGACGGTGTCGTGCTGCATGAGTTCGCTGGGCCGCTCGGGATCCAGGACGCCTACGGTTCCAGCGGCAGTGGTGCCGTGGCTGTCGCCGACGGCCCAGACGAGGGACTGTCCAATCAACGAGCGGTGTACGCAGGGTTGTTGGGGTCAGTGTCGTGCTGCGCTGAGACGGTATTCTCCCTGCCCCCTCAAGTCGTGGGCGAGGGCGACCTGTTCGCCCTGACCGTCTCCGGCGACAGCATGGTCGACGCGGCGATCTGCGACAGTGACATCGTGACCGTCAGGCGGCAGGACAGCGCCGACCACGGCGACATCGTCGCTTCTAGGACTTGTCCGGTCGATCATGTGACCACTCCGTCTCTGGGTCGTTGATGTGGACATGGGGCGGGGTGATCTGAGTG
>NZ_JBXEJE010000088.1:0-17129 GCF_056820935.1 Streptomyces sp. Q2
CCGCCCGGTTGCCGGAGCGCCGAGCTGCCGAGCCGCCCGGCCGCCGTGCTGCCGTGCCGCCCGGCCGGTGCCAAACCGCCCGGCCGCCGTGCCGCCCAGCGACACGGCCGCCCCGCCGCCCGGTCGACACGGCCGCCCGGTCACCGCCGCGTCGTCAGTCCTTCACCGGTGCCCGGACCACGTCCTCCACCCCGCCCGCAGGCGTCGGGATCGCGGCCGCCGCGGCCCCGTCCCCGTCCGTGTTGATCGTCTCGATGATCGCGAGGCGTTCCGGGGTGTCCTCCGGCTTGAGGAAGCCGATGAGGATGTAGAGCACCAGGGAGACGGCGAGCGGGATCGAGACCTGGTACTGGAGCGGGACGCCGCCGTCGACGTTCCAGTCGATCGGGTAGTTGACCAGCCAGAAGGCGAACAGGCCCATGGACCAGCTGGTGAGCGCCGCGGTGGGGCCGGAGCGGCGGAACGGGCGGAGCAGGCCGAGCATCATCGGGATGGCCATCGGGCCCATCAGACCGGCGACCCACTTGATGACGACGGTGATGATGTCCTTGAAGGCGGGGGAGTTGACCTGCGTGGCCGCCGCCATGGACAGGCCGAGGAAGACGACGGTCGCGATACGGGCCGCGATCAGCCCCGACCGCTGGCTCCAGCCGCGGGCCCGCGCCGAGATCACCGGCGCGCAGTCCCGGGTGAAGACGGCGGCGATGGCGTTGGCGTCGGAGGAGCACATGGCCATGGTGTGCGAGAAGAAGCCGACGATGACCAGGCCCAACAGGCCGTGCGGCAGGAGCTGTTCGGTCATCAGGCCGTAGGAGTCGGAGCCGTCGGGCTTCTGGGACTCCACGAGCAGCGGGGACATCCACATCGGGTAGAAGAGGACCAGGGGCCACACGAGCCACAGCACCGCCGACAGCCGGGCCGAGCGCTCGGCCTCGCGGGGACTGGACGTGGCCATGTAGCGCTGGGCCTGGTTGAGCATGCCGCCGTTGTACTCGAAGAGCTTGATGAAGAGGAAGGCCAGCAGGAACACCGCGCCGTAGTCGGCGACCAGCGGATCGCGGTGGCCCTGCAGCGCCGGCTGGTCCCACGCGTCGAGGAACCCGATGCCCTTGTCGCCGAGTTCCATCACCACGGCGACGAACATCGCGACGCCGGCCAGGAGCTGGATGACGAACTGGCCCAGCTCGGTCAGCGCGTCCGCCCACAGACCGCCGATCGTGCAGTAGACGGCCGTGATGGTGCCGGTGATGAGGATGCCCTGGTTCAGGGAGATGCCGGTGAACACGGACAGCAGGGTCGCGATCGCGGCCCACTTCGCGCCGACGTCCACGATCTTCAGCAGCATGCCGGACCAGGCCAGGGCCTGCTGCGTCTTCAGGTCGTAGCGGTTCTTCAGGTACTCCAGCGGGGAGGCCACATGGAGTCGTGAACGCAGCCGGTTGATGCGTGGGGCGAACAGCTTCGAGCCGATGGCGATGCCGAGCGCGATCGGGAACGACCAGGTCACGAAGGACGTCACGCCGTAGGTGTAGGCGATGCCCGCGTAGCCGGTGAACATCACCGCGCTGTAGCCCGACATGTGATGGGAGATGCCGGACAGCCACCACGGCATCTTGCCGCCGGCCGTGAAGAAGTCGCTGACGTTGTCCACCCGCTTGTGCGACCAGACGCCGATCGCGACCATCACGCCGAAGTAGCCGATGAGCACGGCCCAGTCGAGACTGTTCATGTGCCCCCTTCCAGGGTCCGCCTTGTGAACTCCGCCCAGCTGGTTGGCACTTCGCCCGGACGGGGTAGGGGCGAGACAGGCCGCGAAGTGCCCGCTCATCGTGGGTGGGTCGACGCGGGCACGACAAGCAAGCGTATGGTCAAGAGGGGGTAAAAAAGTTCGGTGAGCTGACCTCCGTTCATGTTCATGAACGCCATCAAGGTGGCCGAAAGAGGACCTCAGCGCATCAGCTCACCCGCGTTGACCAGCAGCGACTGCCCCGTGATCGCCCGCGCCCGGTCCGAGGCCAGGAACACCGCCGCGTCCGCCACGTCCGCGTCCGAGGCGAGGTCGGGCAGCGCCATCCGGCCGCTCAGCCGCTCCAGCACCTCGGCCTCGGGCACGCCCTCGCTCTGCGCCGTGAACTGCACGTACGCCCGCACCGGCGGCCCCCACATCCAGCCCGGCAGCACCGTGTTGACGCGGATGCGGTACGGCCCGAGCTCCCGCGCCAGCGAGTACATCGCGCTCGTCAGCGCCCCCTTCGACGCCGCGTACGCCGCCTGCCGTACCTGCGACGGAGCCGCCACCGCGGACTGCGTACCGATGAACACCACCGAACCCCCGCACGCCTTCAGCGCCGGAAGGCATGCCCGCGTCATCCGCAGCGAGCCCAGCAGGTTCACGTCGATCACCGACTGCCAGGTGGTGAAGTCGGCGTCCTCCAGGCCACCGAAGTAGCTGTCCCAGGCCGCCACGTGCACCACCGCGTCGATCCGCCCGAACCGCTCCCGCGCCAGGGCGGCCAGCGCCCCGCACTGCCCCTCGTCGGTGACGTCGGTCGCCCGGTACGCCGTGTGCGCCCCGTCCGGATCGATCTCGGCCGCGCTCTTGGCGAGGTTCGCCTCCGTGCGAGCGCCCAGCACCGCGTTCCCGCCGTCCCGTACGACGGCCGCCGCGACCTGACGGCCGAGCCCGGGCCCGACACCCGACACGACGACGGTCTTGCCCGAGAGCAGTGACATCGATGGCCTCCCCTGTTTTCCGGGCGCTTCACCCGGACCCTGGCGGATTACCTGACGGGGCGTCAGAGTATGGGCGACCGCAGGAGGACGGAAGGGAAGACGGAAGGGGAGTGCCCATGTCCGAGGACACCCGCAGCGAGACGTACGCCGAGCTGGCCGCCGTAGGCCCGTACGGCGTCCGCCCCGGCCACGCGCTGATCACCATGGTCGAACCGCACCCGGGCCACGAGTACGCCTACAACCGCTGGTACGAGGACGACCACTACTACGCCGGCGCGATGGCCATGCCCTGGATGTACGCGGGCCGCCGCTGGGTGGCGACCCGGGATCTGCAACTCCTGCGCCGCCCCGCGAAGTCGGCGATCGCCGAGCCGGTCACCGCCGGCTGCTACCTCTCGACGTACTGGATCACCGACGGCCGCTACGACGACCACATGCGCTGGACCGTCGCCATCAACAAGCGCCTCAACCGCGACGGCCGCGTGTACCGGGACCGCACCCACGTCTTCACCGCGTTCCAGGACCACGAGGCGACCGTCTACCGGGACGGAGCGGCGGGCCCGAGGGACTTCCATGCCCTCGACCACCCCTACGCCGGCCTGGTCCTCCAGGTCGTCGACGCCGAGTCCGCCGCGCAGCGGGCCGAACTGCTGGAGTGGCTGGTCTCCCGGCACCTCCCCAAACGCGTGGCGGGCTCGCCGACGGCCCTGGTGACCGTCTTCCGCCCGACCCCGCTGCCCGGCGACCGCATGACGTACGTCAAACAGGTCGAGGGCGTCGACACCCGCCTGACCCTGCTGTGGTTCCTGGAGACGGACCCGAGGGAGTGCTGGGAGCCGTACTTCGACGGCTTGGAGAAGGCGCTGGGGGNTCGACACCCGCCTGACCCTGCTGTGGTTCCTGGAGACGGACCCGAGGGAGTGCTGGGAGCCGTACTTCGACGGCTTGGAGAAGGCGCTGGGGGAGTCGGGCCTGGGAAGGCTGGAACTGCTGGCACCGTTCGTCCCGACAGTCCCGGGCACGGACAAGTACGTGGACCAGCTGCGCTGACCTCAAGCCCCACTCCGACCCACGGTCACCTATCGCCGAAATGATGCGAACGCGTATGCCTGTGATCGCTGGTCGGGGTGGTCGCTGTGGGATCTGGGTGTGTTCGTGCTGCTTGAGCGCACCTACACCTGCACCGCGAGTGGAACCGTGTCCCCACGGGACGAGAACTCCGCACGCGTGATGGTCGTCCAGGCTGGTCTCAACCCGGCTGGTGCCGATGGCGGAAGGCCTTCCGGAGCGCTGCTCCAGAAGGCGGCCTGAGCCAGGAATCCCCTCCCTTCAGGGAGGGGAGGATTCAATTCAACTCATCGGGACAAGGGGTCCCGCGCGGCAGCGTGTAGGGCGCGGCCAGCCGATACTCCCCCGCCCGCGGAGCGATCAGCATCGTCCACCTGTCGCCGTCCGCGTCCTCCTCCGTCTCCATCAGGCAGCCGTTGACGTTCTCGTACGTCTTCGGCGTGCCGTCGGCCCGGTCCTTCGAGGCGTCCGTCTCCTGCGGCGGCTTAAGCTTGTTGCCCTCGGCGTCGACGATGCTCAGCCACGGCGAGTACGGGATGCGGATGAGGATCCGGCCCGCCTTCTTCACCTGCATGGTCATCTCGCCCTGCGCGGCCCGGTCGACGACCGTGTTCGGCTCGGCGAGCGGGGCCGGGTCGGTCACCCGGAACAGCTGCCAGTTGGCGTCGCCCCAGATCTGCTTCAGATACGGCATGCCCCGCTGGACCAGCTCGCGCTCCCGCTCGCCGCCGTCGCCGTCCGGCTCGTCCTTCGGCAACACCACGTAGTGCACGGCCCAGCGCCCCAGCCACTCGTGGTAGTTCGCCGAGTTGAGCGTGTCGTCGTAGAAGAGGGGGTTGCGCTCCATGTCGGCCTGACGGTTCCAGCCGCGGGCCAGGTTGACGTACGGCGCGAGCGCGGAGGCCTCGCGGTGCGAGCGGGCCGGTACGACCTCCACGCGGCCCTTCTCGGCGCCGACCTCCTGGAGTTCGTTGACGAGCGGCGCCAGCTCACGCGCCCAGGACGCGGTGGGGGTCGTGTGGACGATGTCGTCGACCGACTTGAAGCCGATCCAGCCGGTGAAGCCGACGAAGGCCAGCACGAGCACGTACCACTTGCGGGTGCGTGGCACCGCGAACGGCAGCGCCGCGGCCAGCGCCACCCCCGCGAACAGCATCGCCAGACGCGAGATGTTGGAGCCGATCTGCGAGCTGACCAGCCACACCAGGACGATCGAGAGGGCGTAGACCCCGGACGTGAGCCGGACCGTCTTCCACTCGCGCGGGACGAGGAAGAGCACGAGGAGCGCGTACAGCAGCGGCAGTATCACCGAGCCGATCTTCATCGGCTGGGTGCCGGAGAACGGGAACAGCCAGGCGGACACCGCGACGACCGCCGAGGGCGCGAGGCCCAGCGCCCAGGCGCCCGGCCGGCGCCTCTGCAGGAACAGCGCCGCCGCCACGAGCCCCACGAACAGGCCCGCCACCGGCGACGACATGGTCGCGAGCGCGGCCAGCGGGGCCGCGCACAGGGCCTTCGCCCACCGTTTGTAGCGCCAGCGGTGCGGCCAGCAGAACACGACGGCGACCGCGCCCAGCGCGAACATGGTGCCCAGACCGAACGTGACCCGGCCCGACGCCGCGTTGCACAGGAACGCGAAGACGCCCGCGAGCGACGCCCACAGCGGGTTCTTCACCGAGCGGCTGCGGATGAGCACCATCGTCAGCAGCCCGGCCGAGATCGTGCCCGCGATCATCATCGTGGTACGGACGCCGAGGACCGACATCAGATACGGCGACACCACGCTGTACGACACCGGGTGCATGCCGCCGTACCAGGCCAGGTTGTACGCCGAGTCGGGGTGCCGACCGACGAACTCGGCCCACGCGTCCTGTGCCGCGAGGTCGCCGCCACTGTTGGCGAACGTGAAGAACCAGACGATGTGCAGCACGCCGGCGAGGGCGGTGACGGAGAGGGCGGGGTGGCGCAGGAGCCGCTCGCGTAGGGCCAGGAAGGCGCTCCGGAACCTGGTCCGGAAACCGGATCCGGTCGGCGAGGGTCTACGGCCGTGCTCGTGATCCTCCGGGTCCGGTGCGGGCAGGCGTATTCGCGGGCCGGTTCCCGGTCCCGGATCGGTGTCGTCGGCGCGTGTCGGCTCCGCTGTGGCCACCTGAAGGCACTCCCCGTGGTGTCCCGTCTTCTGTTCTCGGCCGCGTCCCGTGAGCGACCTGCCCGATTCGTGACGCTAGCACGCAGTCCGCCGACCGGAACCCGGGCGGGCTCCGGTCGGGGAGGAGTGCGGCGCGCATATGGGCCCGGATCAGCCGAGACGCGTCAGCTTGTCCGTGTACCCCGGTTCGACGAGGTCCCGCTGCAGGGCCACCGGCACCTTGACCGCGCCGCCCGTGCCGTCACCGACGGTGAGCGTGCCGACCTTGGTGCCGGCCTTCGCGGAGTGCGGTACGTCGTCGGAGGCGAAGGACAGTTTCACCTTGAAGCCGGCCCAGCCGACCGCGGTGACGTCCTTGGTGACCGCGACCGGGGTCTGTCCGCCGAGCCCGTCGTCCACGTACCCGACGACATCACCCTTCTTCAGGATCTTCGCCGAGGTCATCGCGTCCTGCGCCGCGAGCATCGCGACCCTGCTGACGTCGTTGACGGTCTTGATGATCGGCGCCTTGTGCTGGCCGAGGATCGCGCCCACGAGGGTGACGGTCTCACCGCCGACCTCCTTGCGCGCCGCGAAGAGGAGATTGCCGCCGGCGGCGGTCGTCGTGCCCGTCTTGATGCCGATGGCACCGTTGTAGGGGACGAGATAGTTGTAGTTGTACCACTTCTGCCCGGACGGATCGATCCACTGGCCCATGGAGGTGATCTCCATCAGGGCGGGCATCTTCACCAGCTCGTTTCCGAGCTTCACCTGGTCCTCGGCGGTGGAGACGGTGGTCTCCTTCAGGCCCGAGGCGTCGGTGTACGTGGTGTTCTTCATCCCGAGGTCCTTGGCGGCGTCGTTCATCTTCTTGATGAAGGCCGCCTCGGTGTCCGCGTCCCAACGGGCCAGCAGACGCGCGACGTTGTTCGCGGACGGAATCATGATGGCCGTGATGGCCTGGCGCAGGGTGAGGTTGTCACCCTGCTTGATGGTGTTGAGGGTGGACTCGCCGTCCTTGTCGTAGCCGCCCTCCTTCTCGGCGGTGGCGTCGACGGGGATGTTCGGCCCCTCCGCGCCCGACTTCAGCGGGTGGTCCTTCAGCACGATGTACGCGGTCATGGCCTTGGCGACCGACCCGATGGCGACCGGCGTCTGCTTGCCGAAGTCGCCCATCGTGCCGATGTCGTTGACATCCATCCAGCCCTGGCCCTGGCTCGGCCAGGGCAGGGCGGCCTCGCTGCCCTTGAAGGTGTACGACTCGTCGGCGGTCAGCGTCAGCGCGGGGGCCGGCAGCGGGCGTACGGCCTGCACGATCGCAAACACGACCGCGAGCAGCAGCGCCAGCGGGGTCCAGATCTTGACCCGCCGCACGATCGTACGGACCGGCGTCTCCGGAGGCGGCGGCGTGTTCGTCAGCTCCGCCAGCAGATCCAACGGCGGCCGGGGCGGCAACGGCTGCTGGGTCGTCCGCTCCGGGCCGACCTGCGGCAGCGCGGAGGTGGCATCGGCCGGCGCCGCCTTACGCGTCGCCGAGTCGTCCAACGGCTTGAGCGCGACGAACTTACTGGTCCGCTCGGCGGGCGCCTCAGGAGCCTGCGTTGCCTCAGGTGCCTCGGTTGCCTTGGGCGTCCTCGCGGCATCGCCGAGCTTCAGCATGGTCGTCGGCTGATCCACGGCGGGCGCGGGGGGCCGTACGGCCTTGAAGACGGCGGTGGGCTGGTCCACGCGGGGCTTGGCGTCACCGGGGGCCTTGTCGGCCTTGTCGGACGCGGCGGGCTCGTCCGGGTCGGTGTCCTTCGGGTCCTGCGAGGCGGCCGACCTGGACGCGCCGGATTCCGGGGCCTGGTCGGCGTCGGGGTCGACGTCGGCTTGCGAGCCCTCGCCAGTGGCCGTGACGGCGGTGGCTTCCGGTACGGAGTCGTCGTCGGCCTCCGCGCCGGCCTTGGCCTTTGTGCCGGTCTTCGCCTCGGTGCCGGGGGAAGGCTCGTCATCGGGCTCGGCCTGTGCCGTGCCGTCAACCGTGGAGCCGGCCTCGGCCTCGGTCTCCTCGGTCCGCGTGCCGGTCTTCGCCTGGCTGCTGGGGGAGGGCTCGTCGTCGGATTCGGTCCGTGCCGTGCCGTCAGCCTTCGATCCGGCCTCGGCCTTCGGGGTCGGCTTTGTGTCCGCCTTCGCGTCGCCCTCGGTCTTCGTGCCGGTCTTCGCCTCGGCGTCGGAGGACGACTCGTCGACGGATTCGGCCTGTGCCGCGCCGTCGGCCTTGGAATCGGCGTCGGCCTTCGGCGTGTCGTCGGCCTTCCGGACCGGTTCTGCCTCCGCCTTCGAGCCGGCCTCGGCGTCCGTGCCGACCTCCGCCTCCGGCGAGTCCGTACCCGCGTCCGGGGCTTGGCCGGCATCCGTGTCGGTCCCGGCTTCGGCATCGTCCCGAGCGGGCTCGTGGCTCACGGCCTCCGCGGTGTCCTCGGCGCCCGCCTTCTCGTCCGCCGATGCCACCCACGCGGCCACGGCGTCACGCAGCCGGACGTCACCCGCCGCAGGAGCATCGTCACGGTCGTCGCCGGCACCGGAACCGGCGTCTGCGGAGGAACCCTCGGTGTCGGTGTCGGTGTCCTCGCCCCGCGCGCCCGCGGCGTCGGTCTTCGGCGCCCCGGCGTCTTCGACCCTGGGGTCTGAGACCTGCCCGGCCGCCTTCGCCCCGGTGGCCTCCCGCGAGGCATCCCCGGCCGGGGACGCCTCGGCGTCCTGCGCGCCGTCGGCGGCGTCGGCCTTCGGTGCCCCGGCGTTCTCGCCACGAGGCTCCTCGGCGTCCTGGGCGCCCTCGCCGGCGTCGGCCTTCCGTGCCCCGGCGTCTTCGCCACGGGGCTCCTCGGAGCCCTTCGTGGCCTCTGCGGGATCCGCCGTCGAAGCGCCGGTCGTCGGATCGGCGGGGTCGGCCTCCGGCTCGGCGGTGGCGTCCGCGGGGTCCGCCTCGGTCTCCGTGGCGGCCTGTGCGGCCTCCGCGGCCCCCTCGGCGGCCGTGTCCCCGGTCCGCGGCTGAGCGGCCTCCTGAGCGGGCTCCTCGGCCCTCTCCGCCTCCTCGGCGGCCTCCGGGGTCTCCCCGGCCGTCTGCGCCTCCGCGGTGAGCTCTCGTACCGAGAACACCTTCGTGGCCGTGTCGACGCCGCCACGGGTCGTGGAGGCGGTGCCGGAGTCCCGGGCGACCGCGAGGCGCGGATCGCGCTTCTCGGGGGGTTCGGGATGCTTGGAGGCCTCGGTCCTGGCCTCGGGAACCGGGCCCGCGCTCCCCGACGTCGGTTCTCCCGACGACTCGCGCTTCTTCGACCTGTCGGGGGACTCGCCCGCCACCGATGCCTCCTCCATGCGCCGCACGCGACCGTGTCCGTGCGCCTATCGAACCGTGAACCGCCGCTCGGAACACCGCTCCCCCGCGCTGTCCGAACCATGTACCAGTGTCCTGTGTGTGGGCTTGCCCGAGGCGGTAGACGAGAACGACATACCTATCGGTTCCCTCACAAACAGGTCACGCACCCTCGACAGACCAATGTGAGAGGGGTCACCCTGTCATTCATCCACGCGGGGAGGCATGGATGGGCATGAGCCGCAGAACACTTCCGGAGGAGCTTCTGCTACTGGCGCTGGACCCGACCACGGGTACCACCGCACAGCCGCAGTCGCTCGACCTTGGTCTGGCCGGAGCGCAGCTAGTGGAGCTGGCGCTGGCCGGACGGATAGCCCCAGACGGGGATCGTATCGCCGTGGTATCCCCACGGCCGACCGGAGATCCGACTTTGGACTGCGCGTTGGAGTTGCTGCGAAGGCGTGGCGCTCCGGTACGCGCGATCCACTGGATTGGCGGGCCGCGTCTCGGGCTGCGCCAGACCTACCTCTCGCATCTGGAGCGGTGCGGCATGGTGCATGCCGTGGCGGGTCAGATGTGCGGAGTCCTGCCGACGACTCGGTACCAGGCGAGTCAGACCGAGATCAGCCGGGAGATCAGAGCCCGACTGGACTCCGCGATCCGCACCGGCGTACCGCCGGACCCGCGGACCGCGGCGCTCGCCGCGCTGGCGCACGCGGTCGGCCTCGGCAAGCACCTGTACCCGGGGAACGAGGGACGCTCGTCCCGATCCCGGCTGCGGGACCTGATCAGGCACGACCCCATGGGCGGCCTCGTGGCGCACGCCGTGATGGACGTCCAGAACGGCGCGGCCGCTCAGCCGCGCCGCAACCCTCCGGCACCGGCCGGCCGGCAGGCCGCGCCCGGAGCCAGGTCCGCACCGGAACCCGCGCGCGGCGTTCCGATGCAACCGCGCCGCGGATCGATGGCGCGCGTCGTGGCCCACTGAGCCGCGGTTCCCCGACGGGCACCGCAGCAGCACGATCCGCAGTACAGGGCACCAGGCATTAGGGCACTACGCACCACAGGGCACCACCACGCACCGCAGAGCGCCGCACCGCAGTCCCCAAGACCGGTACGGGAGCCGCTGTTCCGCGCGGGGTGACGGAACCGTACGTCCGGACGACGACGCGGTTCCGCCACCCCGCGCGGCCGTGTGTGCGCGGACTGCGCATATCCACCGTTTCCCAGCGGTAGTAAGCACCTTGGTGGCAGTCTGCTCAACAGCAGATACGCAAAGTGGCAAGTATGAGGCACGCAGCCGGAGGTGCACGTCCCGTGGCGTCCAATGTCAATCCCACCGTCAGGCGGCGCCGACTGGGCCAGGAGCTGCGCCGGCTCCGCGAGCTCAAGGGCATGACGGCCGAGGAAGTCGCCGAGCGACTGCTCGTGTCGCAGTCGAAGATCAGCCGGCTGGAGAACGGCCGGCGCAGCATCAGCCAGCGCGACGTGCGCGATCTGTGCGGGGTGTACGAGGTCGAGGACCAGCGGCTCGTCGAGTCGCTGATGCAGATGGCGAAGGACTCGCGGCAGCAGGGCTGGTGGCATGCCTTCGGGGACATCCCGTACAGCGTGTACATCGGCCTGGAGACCGACGCCGAGTCGCTCCGCGTCTACGAACCCCAGATCGTCACCGGGCTGTTGCAGACCCGCGCCTATGCCGAGGCCATCATCAGGGGCGGCTCGCCGGAGACTTCGGACACCGAGATCGACAAGCGGGTGCAGGTCCGGATGCGGCGGCAGGATCGTATCGCCTCCGCGGGGGAACCGCTGCGGCTGTGGGTCGTCCTGGACGAGGCGTCGCTGCGCCGGGTCGTCGGGAGCCGTCCGGTGATGCGCGAACAGCTGGAGCACCTCGCCGAGATGTCCCAGCGCCCGCACATCACCGTGCAGGTCCTGCCGTTCGAGGTCGGCGCCCACCCGGGCATCAACGGCCAGTACTCGATCCTGGAGTTCGCGGACGCGGCCGACTCGAGCGTGGTGTACATCGAGGGCGTGACCAGTGACCTGTACCTGGAGAAGGCCCACGACGTGCAGAAGTACACGGTGATGTACGAGCACTTGAGGGCGCAGGCGCTGAACGTCGACCAGTCGACCCGGCTCATCGAGGACGTGGCCAAGGAGTACGCCCGCTGAGCCTTCGAGGCGCCCTGTGAAGGCCCCTCGCGAGCGAAAGGCCGCATGCTATACCCCGGCCGGGTCTCACTGGAAGAATCCTCTGGAATATGCCATCCGGAAGAGTGAACGACTGCTCCAGAAGAGGATGTGAGCGAGTAGCGTCGATCACGCCAACGATCAGCAAAGGTTGGCGGAAACCGAACTGCGCAACTGGCTTACGGAGCAAACATGGCAATTCTTCAGGGCGCCACGGACTCGTGGACGAAGTCCTCGTACTCCAACAACAACGGCGCCTGTGTCGAGGTCAAGTCGCCCACCGTCGCGGAGCTTGACGTCCGTGACTCCAAGGTCACCGACGGGCCGACCCTGGCCTTCCCCACCGAGGCATGGAACGCGTTCGTGGCCTCGGTCAAGGCGTAGGGAGCGGGTCTTCCTGATCCTCATCCCCAGCCGAGCGCACGACCGACAACTGCACAAGCACCACTGTAAGAGCCCTCTCGACCAGCCCGCCGTCCTTGCCGAGGGGGCTCGGCTTGTGCCCGGACGCAGCCGTCAGCGCACCGGGAACGCCACGTCGCACACCGGGTCCCCGGCGCCCGCCGCGTCCCAGTCGGCGAAGTAGACCTCCCGGCACGGCCCGTCGTATTCCAGACCCTCCCGCTTCATCCACGCCTCCACCGCCTCGAACGCGGCCAGGATCTGGGGATGCGCCACCTGCGCCTTGGAGATCCGCGTGTAGGCGAGCCGCCGGGCCGGTTCCACCCGGACCCCGAGCTCCCGCCCCCGGCCCTGCCCGGCCACCCACGCCCGCGCCGCCGTCTCGTCGGCGACGGGCACGCACGACTCGGTCGGGCCGTCGCTCTCCATCGACACCTCGGAGTGGTAGACGACGAACGGCGCCGCGGTCACGCCCCCGCACTCCCGGGCCGCCGCGTCCAGCCGCCGCAGCGACGCGTCGATCCAGGCCGGCAGCTCGTCCGCCAGCGTGTGCCGGGTCTCGGTGATCACCACCTGCGCCGGTACCTCCACCGTCTCGACCACGAACTTCCCGTACATCTCTGAGCTCCTCCCCGACAGTCGTCCACGGAGGTACTCGACGAGCGTCCGCTGCCCGGCCACCCGCGCCTCGACGTCCGCCCAGTACGCGGCGAGCCGGTCGGCGCTCTCGGCGCCCGCCGCCTCGACCACCTCGGCGATCCGCGCCAGCGGCATGTCGAGTTGCCGCAGCATCGCCACGAGCCGGGCGCGTTCCACCTGGCCCGCGCGGTAGTAGCGGTAGCCGCTGACCTCGTCGACGTGCGCCGGTGCCAGCAGTCCGAGCCGGTCGTAGAGCCGCAGGGCCTTGGCCGAGAGCCGGGCCCGCGCGGCGAACGCGCCGATGGTGAGCAGGTCCTCGTCCACTCGGTCGGCCCCCGTCCAGGCTCGGTTCACCTTCGGCTCCCTCGTCCTCCGTCACCGGGCGGCTCTTCCGCCCGGTGACGAGGACGCTCCACCCTGCCCCAAGGGCAAGGTCAACCAGGACCGGGGGACGAGGGTCAGCCGGCCAGCTGCGCCTCGATGGCCGCCACGACCTCGGCGGCCTCCGGCTCGGTCTGCGGCGAGAAGCGGGCGACGACCTTGCCGTCCCGGCCGATGAGGAACTTCTCGAAGTTCCAGCGGATGTCCCCGCTGTGCCCCTCGGCGTCGGCGAAGCCGACCAGGCGCTCGTACAGCGGGTGCCGGTCCGCCCCGTTCACCTCGACCTTCTCGGTCATCGGGAAGCTCACGCCGTACGTCGCCGAACAGAACTCGGCGATCTCCTCGGCGCTGCCCGGCTCCTGGCCGAGGAACTGGTTGCAGGGCACGCCGAGCACGGTGAGGCCGCGCTCCGCGTACTGCGCGTGCAGTCGCTCCAGGCCGCTGTACTGCGGGGTCAGTCCGCACTTGGAGGCCACGTTCACCACGAGCACGACCCGGCCGGCGTACTGGGCGAGGTTCGCGGAGTCGCCCTGAAGGGCATCGATCTCGACGTCGAGGGGGGAAACACCATTGCTGTCTACAGTCGTCATGACCGGATGCTAGCTCCGCCGGGTGACGCCCCGGCGACCAGTGCGGAGAGAACGGCTCGGGCCGTGCCCACCCGATCCGCACCCATCCGTTACGACCGGCACCCTTGACAGCGTGCGTACTGTTTCGCGACTTTTGATCCTTGGGGCAGGACGCGGTCGACGCGTCATGGGGGAATACAGGGGGGCGGTCGCCCGTGCGAGCCGTGAGCAAGGCCGAGGCGGACATAACGATCCACAGACCCGAGGAACTGAGCGCCGAGCTCCGCGGGGCCTGGCACCGGGCGATGGACGAGTCGCCCGACTACGCGAACCCTTTCCTGGCACCGGAGTTCGCGGCCGGTGTCGGCATCCACCGCGGCGGGGCGGCCCGGGTGGCCGTCCTGCACCAACAGGGGGAGCCGGTCGGCTTCCTGCCGTACGAGCGGGGCGCCTTCGGCGTCGGCCGGGCCATCGGTCTCGGCCTGTCCGACTGCCAGGCCCTCGTGCACCGCCCCGGCGTCACCTGGGACGCCCGGCAACTGCTGCGAGCCTGCGGACTGTCCGTCCTCGAGTTCGACCACCTCGTCGAGGAGCAGCAGCCCTTCGGCGGCTTCGTCACGGGGATGTTCGCCTCACCGGTCCTCGACCTCAAGGACGGCGGCGACAGCAGCTACCCGGAGTGGCTGCGCGCCACGTACCCGGGGCTCGCCAAGACGACGCTGAAGAAGGAACGCCGCCTGGGCCGCAACGTGGGCGAGATGCGGTTCGTCTACGACGAGCGCGACCCGCGGATGCTGCGCCGGCTCATGGAGTGGAAGTCCGCCCAGTACCGCAGGACGGGCCGGATGGACCGGTTCGCGCGCCCGTGGATCGTGGCCCTGGTGGAGCACCTGTTCCACGTCCGCCAGGAGCACTTCACCGGCATCCTGTCCGTGGTCTACGCGGGGGACCGGCCTGTCGCCGCACACTTCGGTCCGAGATCGCGCACCGTGTTCGCGGCCTGGTTCACCGCGTACGACCCCGACTTCCACTACTACTCGCCCGGCCTGATCATGCACCTGCGGATGGCCGAGGCGGCCGGGCGGGACGGTGTGCGGCTGATGGACATGGGGCGCGGCGACAAGGAGTACAAGGACTGGCTCAAGACCCGCGAACTGCGGGTGGGCGAAGGGTTCGTGACCCGGCCGCACCCGGTCGCGACGGCACACCGGCTGTGGCGCCGACCGGTACGCGGCCTGCGCAACACGGTCCTGGCCCATCCCACCCTGCGCGAACCGGCCGACCGCCTGCTGAAGACGGTCGGCACGCTGCGTACGTCGGGCCGCCCGGCCCCGGGCAGGGCGGCACCGCGCCCGCACTGAGCGGACGACCGGTCCGCCCGCTTCTCTTCCGCCCCGCCCCACCGCGTCGTCAGGCGACGGCGACGGTGCCGACGAGGGTGGCTCCGCCCACGCGCACGTGAGCTCGGGGTGCCGCCGCTCAGGCGGCTCTCTCTCGCGCGCCCCTCACGCGACTGTCAGGCGCCTTCAGGGCCCCGCCCCACGGGCGGCCGGCCCGACCACGACTTCTTCAACGGCCCCTCGCAGGGGCCCCTTCGACGGAAGAGGTGACGATGCCGATGCCGTACGGATCCCGGCTCGCCGCGACGATGACCCGGCGACTGGGACGGGAATGCGTCTACACGCCCTCGGCACGGCTGGCCCTGTACCTGGCGCTGCGGCGCTGGTGCCGGCCGGGCGGGCGCGTGCTGATGTCGCCGGTCAACGACGACGTGATCCTCTTCGTCGTCCTGGCGGCCGGGCTGCGCCCGGTACAGGCCCCGGTGTCGGCCTGGGACGGCAACATCGACCCGGCCGCCGTACCGGAGTCCACCTGGCAGAACCTGGACGCGGTCCTGACCACGAACCTGTACGGGATTCCGGACCGGGTGGGCGAACTACGGCGGCGTTGCGAGGCGTTGGGCATCCCCCTGATCGAGGACGCGGCCCACGCGATCGGCACGCACGTCGACGGACAGCCGATCGGAACCTTCGGCAAGGCGGCGGCCTTCAGCCTGTCCAAGCACGTGGCGGCGATGGCCGGCGGCTTCCTCGCCGTGGAGGACGCGCGCACCCGGCGCGAGATGGAGCTCCTGCGCGACGACCTCCTCGAACCGACCCGTCTGCGCGCCGACCTGGCCGCGGCCTTCCGCCCCCTGGCCCGCTCGGCCGTCCGCACCCTCCACCTGGTCCGCCCGGCATGGCGCACGATGCAGCGCCTGGGCCTCCTGGAACGCGACGCCTTCCGCATGGCCCTGCACGCCCCGCGCCTGGCCGCCTCCGCCCTCCAGGCGCCGAGCCTGACCGCGTACGAACCCTGGGTCCGCGTCGACCTGCACGACTTCCGCACCCGCCACGGGGCCCTGGTGCGCGGCCAGTTGAGCCTGCGGATGGCCCGCCTCGACACCAACCTCGCCCAGCGCAGGGCCGGCGTCTCCCTCCTGTCCGGCACGGCCTGGGCCTCCCCGGCGCTGCGCGACCGGGCCGCACACGAGGGCCCGTTCCCCCTCTTCCGCGCGCCCCTCCTGGTCGACAACCGCGACGCCCTCGTGGAACGCCTCGTGAACCACGGCATCGTCTGCGGCTACATCTACGACCCCCCGCTCGACGACTACGCGGGCGCGGAGTTCGTGGACCCGTCCCCCGACCCGGCCCCCGCCCGCTGGTTCGCCTCCCATGTCCTCCCGGCGGATCCCCTCCTCGCCCACCAGGTCACCAGCGCCCTGACCAGGGAACGAGCGACGACGGCCCGTCCGCCGACACCGGCCCCGGTCCCCGACACGAGGAAGCCACCGACGCCGCTGGGGCAGTGAGGCCGGGGGAAGGCGACGCTGTTCACCGGCGGCGGTTCCGCCCTCCAGCCTTTTCCCGAACCCACCACGGCTCGGTCGGCAGGCCCGCCCCGCGCACCCACCTCCAGCCCTTCCACGACGACCGGCGGGGCTCGGGCGTGCACGCCTCCGCAGTGGCCGTCGCCGAACATCCCACCCGCGCCGCGGCGTCGGCCGGCCCCGTCGTGCCTCTCGGGCAGCCGCGGCCGGCCGAGCGTCAGCCCAACTGCCGTGAGGCCCGCTGCAGGAGTGTCCGCAGCAGGGCCGTCTCCTCGGCGCCCAGGGCGGTCACGATGTGGTCCTGTTCGCGTTCGACCGCCGCCGTCCAGCGGGTCAGCGCCTCGCTGCCCCGCTCGGACGCGAACACCAGAACGCGCCGCCGGTCCGCGTCGTCCACCCGGCGCAGGACGAGGTTGAGGGACACCATGCGGTCGACGACCTTGGCCACCCCCGGCCTACGGCTGATGTTCGCCCCGGCCGCCACAGCTCCCACGGCCGAGCCCGGGACACCGCAGGTGACCAAGGAGGTGACCCCTTCGGCGAGTGAGGCGCCG
Source organism: Streptomyces sp. Q2 (assembly GCF_056820935.1). NCBI lineage: Bacteria > Bacillati > Actinomycetota > Actinomycetes > Kitasatosporales > Streptomycetaceae > Streptomyces > Streptomyces sp. Q2. The sequence goes on from NZ_JBXEJE010000088.1 coordinate 16,895, forward strand.
GCCTGACCCTCGTGGTCCTCACATGTGTGGCGCGGTGGCCGTGGGCCACCGCGCCACCCGTGCTTCGGGTGTCCGGTGATCAGGTCGTACCGCAGGAGACCGTCGGCCAGGTCCAGTTGCCGTTGGGCTGGATGGTGACGCCGAAGGTGTTGCCGCTGCCGTTGGGTTTGGCGGTCAGTACCTGGGCGCTGGGGTAGCTGGCGCTGGTGTTCCAGGTGGAGAGGACCTTCGCGGG
>NZ_JBXEJE010000089.1:0-15354 GCF_056820935.1 Streptomyces sp. Q2
CCCGTGCCCCGACACGTTTTCCCCGCACGGACGTACCCCCTTCCGGGTTCCGATCGTTGGGCTTTTCGGGCGTGACCACGCATTCGCGTACAAGCCGGAACTCCCTCTGCCCAGCGCCCGGAGGACCACCCATGAGCACACCGAGCCTCGCCTCGGGCCCCGAAGGCCCCCACGCCCTGCGGCCCCTGCTCGACACCGTGCTTCACGCACTGCACGACGGCACCCGAGCACGCGGCGGCCCCCTGCCCGCCGGCGGCCCCCAAGCGGTCGCCGCCCGCCTACGCGACACCGTGGGCGACGTCCTGCACGACGAGGGCGACCCCGACGCGCTACGACTCCTCGTCCACGCACTCGCCGAAGGCTCCGCCGACCCCGCCGACCCCCGATGCGCCGCCCACCTGCACTGCCCGCCCCTCGCCGTCGCCACCGCCGCCGACCTCGCCGCCTGTGCCCTCAACCCCTCCCTGGACTCCTGGGACCAGGCCCCCGCCGCAACGGAACTCGAAGCACTGGTGACCCAGGCCCTCGCCCGGCAAGCCGGCGCCGCCGACGCACTCGTCACCACCGGCGGCACCGAATCCAACCAACTCGCCCTCCTCCTCGCCCGCGAAACCCACGGCCCCGGCCTGCGCCTCCTCCACGGCGCCAACGCCCACCACTCCCTGCCCCGCGCCGCCTGGCTCCTCGGCCTGCCCGACCCCGTCGTCATCCCCGCACCCACCGGCACCCTCGACCCCGCCGCCCTCGACGAAGCCCTCACCCACCACCCCGGCCCCCGCGGATCCCTCCTCGTAGCCGCCACCGCCGGCACCACCGACGCCGGCCTCATCGACCCCCTCCCCGACATCGCCGCCCTGTGCCGCGCCCACCACGCCCGCCTGCACATCGACGCCGCCTACGGCGCAGGCCTCCTCTTCAGCGACCGGCACCGCGCCAAACTCACCGGCCTCGACGCCGCCGACACCATCACCCTCGACCTGCACAAACTCGGCTGGCAGCCCATCGCCGCCGGCCTCCTCACCGTCAAGAACCCCCACGACCTCGCCGCCCTCGACCAGCGCGCCGACTACCTCAACGCCGACGACGACACCCAGGCCGGCCTGCCCGACCTCCTGGGCCGCTCCCTGCGCACCAGCCGCCGCCCCGACGCCCTCAAGATCGCCGTCACCCTCAAAACCCTCGGCCGCACCGGCCTCGGCGCCCTCGTCGACCAGGTCTGCGACCACGCCCACACCTTCGCCGCCCTGGTCCACGACCACCCCGGCTTCGAACTCCACGACCGGCCCACCATCAGCACGGTCCTCTTCCGGCCCACCGGCGCCACCGACGACGCCGTCGCCGCCGTACGCCGACAACTCCTCACCCAGGGCCGAGCCGTCCTCGGCCGCGCCCGCCTCGACGGCCGGCTCTGGCTCAAGGCCACCCTCCTCAACCCCCACATCCGGCCCGACGACCTCGCCGGCCTGCTGCAACTCGTGGAAGGAACCACACCCCGATGAGCCCGACACCCCACCCCCCACACCACGCACCCGACCCACCCCGCGACCTCGTCGGCATCGGCATCGGCCCCTTCAACCTCTCCCTCGCCGCCCTCGCCCACCCCCTCACCGAACTCGACACCGTCTTCTACGAACAACGCCCCGCCTTCGACTGGCACCGCGGCCTCCTCATCGACGGCGCCACCATCCAAGTCCCCTTCCTCGCCGACCTGGTGACCCTCGCCGACCCCACCAGCCCCTGGACCTTCCTCAACTACCTCAAGGCCCGCGAAAGACTCTTCCCCTTCTACTTCGCCGAGCGCTTCCACATCCAACGCGCCGAGTACGACGCCTACTGCCGCTGGGTCTCGGAGAACCTCCCCGCCCTCCGCTTCGGCCACCAGGCCGACGCCGTCCGCTGGAACCCCGACCGCGACCTCTTCGAAGTCGACTTCACCCAGCTCGACGCGGACGGAGAAGCCGAAGCCCTCGGACGGACCTACACCAGGAACATCGTCCTCGGCATCGGCACCGAGCCCTACGTGCCAGAGCCCCTCAAGCCCCTCGTCGAAGCCCCCACCGTGCCCGTCGTCCACTCCGCCGACTACCTCGACCACCGCGACACGATCCTCACCGCCGGCCACGTCACCGTCGTCGGCTCAGGACAGTCCGGCGCCGAGATCTTCCTCGACCTGCTCCGCCACCGCCCCGCCGGCCGCGAAAACCTCCACTGGCTCGGCCGCAGCGAAGCCTTCGCACCCATGGAGTACTCCAAACTCGGCCTGGAACACTTCACCCCCGACTACACCCGCTACTTCCACGCCCTCACCGAAAACGTCCGCGACCACCTCACCACCACCCAATGGCAGCTCCACAAGGGCATCGACGCCGACACCATCGCCGCCATCCACGACGAGCTCTACCGCCGCACCCTGCACGGCGGCTGGCCCGACGCCGTCCTCACCCCCGGCGTCCGCGTCCGCACCGCCGGCCGCATCGCCACCACCAAAATCGAACTCCACCTCGAACACATCCAGCAGAACACCCGCTCACGCCTCACCACCGACGCCGTCGTCCTCGCCACCGGCCACCGCGAACGCCCCCTCGACCGCATCCTCGCCGGCCTCGACCCCTACCTGCGCCGCGACAACCGCGAACGCCCCCGCGTCGACGAACGGTTCCGCCTCGTCCTCGACCCCTCCGTCACCGGCACCGCATACGTCCAGAACGCCGAACGCCACACTCACGGCATCGGCACCCCCGACCTCGGCCTCGCCGCCTGGCGCAGCGCGACCATCCTCAACACCCTGACCGGAAAAGACCCCTACCCACTGCCGACCCGCACCGCCTTCACCACCTTCGGCCTCGAACCACACCCACCACGCCTCCCACACGCACGCCGGCCCGACAGAGCCCTCACACCCCTCGTCGACTGACGGCCCCGCTCCACCCTCGGCCCCCACCGCGGCACCCTCCACGAGGGCTACGACACCGACACCGGCCAGACCACCCGCCGCGCCGGCAACGCCCCCCTCCTCGGCAACACCCACCCCTTCGACGCCGTCATCGACATCGCCGCCGCCGTCGCGGACCCCGACCCACCCGACCGGATCCGCGACGACCACACCAGCGGCGACCGCCTCCACGTCAACGACGCCGGCGCCAAACCCATCGCCGACGCCGTGGACCTCACCCCGCTGAACCCCTGATGCCGGAACTCCTAGAAGACCGGCGTACCACCCCGCGTCAGCCTCCAGTCCACCGACGCGAAGTCCTTCGGGTCCAGCACACCCTTCGCCGTCACCCACTCCGAGATCCGCGTCCGGATCTCCGTCGACTCCGCCCACAACTCCGGCGCCGACGCCACATGCGGGAACGCACCACCACCATTGGCCCGGTAGTTGTTCACCGCCAGCACGAACTGCTGGGCGTCAGCCAGCACGGCACCGCCGTACGACAGGTTCTTGATCCGCGAACCCGCCGCCTCCGCGATGTCGATCTCGTACGTCAACCCCGACACGTAGTCGTAGTTGTAATCCGGACGACCACCGGCGTTCGTCAACTTCTCCACGTCGACCACCGCACCCGCCGCCGTCCGCACGAAGTACTCCGCCGAGTACTCCAGGTACGCCCTGATCTGCGCACCCGTCATCAACTTCGCCACCAGCGTGTTGTCGTACACATACAGGCTCGACAGATCCCGGATCGTCACCTCGCCGGCCGGAATCTCCGAGGTACGCGAGAACGGCGACGCCTGCGCGATCACCGGCACCGACGCGTACTCCGTACCCACCAGAGCCGCCCTGACCACGTCCTCCTGCACCTTCGTGATCAGGTCGATGATCGGCGCGTCCTTGTACCGCGCCTCCACCGTCGTCAACGTCTCCGTCGCCGTACCGACCACCTGGTTCACATAAGCCACGACCACGTCGTGATCGTCCTTCAGCAACTTCGTGATCTCCGGATCGTCCGCGACCGCGTTCGAGTTACGCACCGACGCCGACACCGACTCGACCGCCCAACGCCCCTTCGCGAAAACCAACTCGAAGTCGAACAGCGACAGCCGCTCCGCATACGCCAACGGCTCCGACAACACCACCGTCTTGCCGGTCTTCTCGTTCGTGACCAACAGCTCCGGAATCTCCACATGCGCGTGCCCGACCAGAATCGCGTCGATCCCCGGCACCTGCTGCGCCACCAACGCCGCCGAGTTCTCCACATACGGCAACTGGTCACCGTACGACGACGTGCCCGACGAACCCGAGTGCGCCGACACCACCACCACGTCCGCACCCATCGACCGCAGCTTCGGCACCCACTTCGCTGCCTGCTCCTCAAGCCCCGGGAACGTCAACCTGCCCTGCACATACGCCTTGTCCCAGATCGCGATCCCCGGATTCGTCAGCCCCAGCACCGCCACCCTCACCGGCGGAGCACCCTTCACCCGGAACGTCTTCATGAAGTACGGCGGGAAAGCCGGCCGCAGCGTCTTCGCGTCCAGCGCGTTCGCCCCCAGCAGCGGAAAATCACACTGCTCCTCGAACTTGCGCAGCGTCTCGATGCCGTAGTTGAACTCGTGGTTGCCCAGCGCCACCGCGTCATACCCGATGGCATTCATCGCCGCCGCCATCGGATGCACCGGACCACCCTCGGCGGTGATCGGATCCACCTTCGCGTAGTAGTACGTCAGCGGCGTGCCCTGGATCGTGTCGCCCGCGTCCAGCAGCAGCGTGTTGCCACGGCCCTTCTCCTTACGGACCTGGTTCACCAGCGTCGACACCCGCGCCAGACCCTGCGCGTTGCCCTTGGCGTCCGTGTACTCCGCGTCCTTGAAGTAGTCCCAGTTGAAGATGTGACCGTGCAGGTCGGTCGTCCCCATCACCGTCAGCGAATACCGCTTCGCCGGCCTGGAGCCCAGCTTCGCCTCCGCGGCCTCCGCCGCCGGAGCCGCCACCGCACTCGCCAACGCGACACCCGCACCGGTCACAGCGGACTTCTTCAGGAACTTCCGACGGTTCAACGGCATGTCTGGATCTCCTCGGGGAACGGTCAACAACGCGCGTAGATTCTGACCCGGACATGCCGCACCGCAATAGACCCCACAGGTTTCGATCTGGTGACCAGCCAGGGCGTCAAACAGGTGACAACTGACAGAGTGGGACGTATGACCCCACCACCCGAGGAGCCCCAACCCGCCGTCCCCTACGGCACCCCCGACGCACCCCGCATCGCCGTCCGCGGCGAAGCACGCCTCGAAGTCGACCCCGAAATCGCCCGCATCGGCGTCACCGTCGCCTCCCGCGGCAAAGACCGCCGAGCCGCCCTCGACGACCTCACCCGCCGCAACACCGCCGCCCTCGACCTCATCAAAACCTACGGCGAAGCAGTGGAACGACTGGAGACCGGCTCCTTCTCCATCACCCCACAACTCAAAGACGGCCGCGGCGAACGCATCCACGCCTACCACGGCCGCGTCCACATCACCGCCGAACTCACCGACTTCACCGCCCTCGGCGAACTCACCACCCGCCTCGCCGACCTCGACCTCACCCGCGTCACCGGCCCCTGGTGGGCCCTGCGCCCCGACTCACCCGCCCACCGGCAAGCCCGACAGCAGGCCGTACGAGAAGCCGTCCAACGCGCCAGGGAATACGCCGAAGCACTCGGGACCTCACTGGCCGCCCTGGTCGAGCTCGCCGACATCGGCGCCGAAAGCGCCCCGCCGGCCTACCCCGCCGCCCCGAGCGGCGCCCGGATGCGCTCAGCGGCCTACGCCGCCGAGGAAACCGCCGCCGCCCCCCTCGACCTCGAACCCCAACGCCAACGCGTCCAGGCCCAGGTCAACGCACGCTTCACCATGGCCCCACCACAGCTGTAAAAGAAATGGTCATAAGAATGCGCCGGGGGTGCCCGCAAATGCTCATCGGAGCACCCCGGCGCACAATTCAACACTTGTCAAGAACGCTTCACCAAAAGCTCGTTGAGTAGCCACCCGCCACCAATTCCCTACCCACCGGTAAGCTCTAGGCTCGAAACATGCGCCGAGCAAAAATCGTCTGCACCCTGGGCCCCGCCACCGACACGTACGACCAGATCAAAGGACTGGTCGACGCCGGAATGGACGTCGCCCGATTCAACCTCAGCCACGGCTCCCACGCCGAACACGAGGAGCGCTACCACCGAGTACGAAAGGCCTCCGACGAGACCGGCCACAGCGTCGGCACCGTCGCCGACCTACAAGGCCCGAAGATCCGCCTCGGCCACTTCACCGAAGGACCCGTACTCCTCGAACGCGGCGACACCTTCACCATCACCGTGGAGGAAGGCGCCGAAGGCGACCGCCTGACCTGCGGAACCACATACTCCGGCCTCGCCACCGACGTCACCCCCGGCGAACACATCCTCGTCGACGACGGCAAAGTCTGCCTCCAAGTCACCACCATCGACGGCCCCCGCGTCCACACCACAGTCGTCGAGGGAGGCGTGATCTCCGACCACAAGGGACTCAACCTCCCCGGCGTCGCCGTCTCCGTCCCCGCCCTCTCCGACAAAGACGAAGCCGACCTCCGCTGGGCCCTGCGCACCGGCTTCGACGTCATCGCCCTCTCCTTCGTCCGCACCGGCCGCGACATCGACGACGTCCACCGCATCATGGACGAAGAAGGCCGCCGCCTCCCCGTCATCGCCAAAGTCGAAAAACCCCAGGCCGTCGACGCCATCGACGACATCATCGCCGCCTTCGACGGCATCATGGTCGCCCGAGGCGACCTGGGCGTCGAAATGCCACTGGAACAAGTCCCACTCGTCCAAAAGCGCGCAATCAAACTCGCCAAGCGCAACGCCAAACCGGTCATCGTCGCCACCCAAATGCTCGACTCGATGATCGACAACTCCCGCCCCACAAGGGCCGAAGCCAGCGACGTGGCCAACGCGGTCATCGACGGCACGGACGCGGTGATGCTGTCCGGCGAGACCAGCGTCGGCAAATACCCCATCGAGACGGTCAAGACCATGGCGAAGATCGTCGAAGCGGCCGAGGAAGACCTCCTCGCCAAGGGCCTCCCGCCCCTCACCGAACACAACAAACCCCGCACACAGGGCGGCGCGGTCGCCCGAGCGGCGGCGGAAATGGGCGACTTTCTAGGCGCCAAGTTCCTCGTCGCCTTCACCCAGTCCGGCGACACCGTCCGCCGCCTGTCGCGCTACCGCTCACCGATCCCGCTCCTGGCCTTCACGCCGGAACCCGCGACTCGCTCCCAGCTCAGCCTCACGTGGGGCGTGGAGACGTTCCTCGGCCCCGAGGCCGACTCCACCGACGCCATGGTCGACCAGGTGGACGAGATGCTGCTGAAGTACGGCCGCTGCGAGCAGGGCGACACCGTGGTCATCACGGCCGGCTCCCCGCCGGGAGTCTCGGGCTCGACGAACCTGGTGCGGGTGCACCACATCGGAGAGGACGACGGTCGCAAGTAGGCGGGTGCAGGGCCCCTCTTCAAGAGGGGCCCAATTCAGTGCTTGGGGCCTACGTGGGTGTCCATGAGGGCGACCGAGGCTTTGCGGGCGATCGAGATGTTGCAGGCATTCGCCTGCTTCCACTCGACGCCCACGTGGTCCAGGGCCTTGGTGAAGAGACGGATGATGTCGCTCGACCGGTTGGTGAAGAAGTACCGGGGGTATTCGTAGCGCTTGCGCTCACCGGCGACGAGGCGAGTGGTCCAGTTGGTGATCCGGCACCCGTCGGAGTGGATGAGGCCGCGGATGAACTCCCAAGGGTGGGCATCGACGATGGCTTGCTGCCAGGGTTCGAGGGCGATGGTGCGGTCGTGCTTCTTGCCGGGGCCGTGCTGAGGGAAGAGGCGGGGCCAGTGTGGGGAGTAGCTCGTCACCATTGTGCAGCCCTCCCGCTGAAGGGCATACACACCAATGCCGGGGCGCACCTTCGTGAGGGTTTCACGGCACTGCTGGATAAGACCGGGCCATGCATCGGCGCACGCGATGCGGAGGTAATAGCCGCTGCGTGGGTGTGCGCTGATACAGCCGTCGCCGAGATAGAGGCCCAGCAGGTAGGCGTACGCGCGTTCATCCGCGGGCGGACCGGGGTCCGGAGGCGCAATGCGAGGCAAGGGCTCAAGTCGGTCCTGCCAAGCACGAATCGCGGCCCGTGAGATGCTCGTCTCTCGGCTGACGGAATTCAGGCTGCGCCCTTGAGCAACCAGCGAGAGCGCTCGCTTGCGTGTGCTGACGTCGTACATGTGGCCACTCTGTGAGAGTGATCCCGACGACATGCAGCAAAAAGCGGATGTTCACGAGAACGTGGACATCCGCTTTCGATTGGGTTCCTTCGAATCGAAGGTTAAGTGCCCCGGGTGGGACTCGAACCCACACTGAATACCTTTTGAGGGTATCGTCTCTGCCGATTGGACTACCGGAGCCTCTTCGAACCGAAGGTTAGTCTATCCCCTCGGTGCATCAAACATACAGGAGCTAGGTAGGCTCAGGGCAAGCAGTGACCTGCCCCGTACCAAGGAGCCCCCGTGACCGCCCCCGAGTCGCCCCAGCCCGTAGACGCGCCAGACGACGACAAGTCGCACGTGCCTCCGCTGACGACCCGTGTCGTCATCGCCGAGGACGAGGCGCTGATTCGCCTCGACCTCAAAGAGATGCTGGAGGAAGAGGGCTACAGCGTCGTGGGCGAGGCCGGTGATGGTGAGCAGGCCGTCGAGCTTGCTCGCGAGCACAAGCCGGACCTCGTGATCCTCGATGTGAAGATGCCGAAGCTGGACGGGATCTCCGCCGCGGAGAAGATCGCCGAGGAGCGCATCGCCCCGGTGCTGATGCTGACCGCCTTCTCGCAGCGCGATCTCGTCGAGCGTGCCCGGGATGCCGGTGCGATGGCGTATCTGGTGAAGCCGTTCAGCAAGAGTGATGTCGTGCCGGCGATCGAGATGGCGGTGTCGCGTTTCACGGAGTTGCGGGAGCTGGAGAACGAGGTCGCGGATCTCACTCTGCGTCTGGAGACGCGGAAGCTGGTGGACCGTGCGAAGTCGATTCTTCAGACGGAGTACGGGTTGACCGAGCCGGCGGCGTTCCGTTGGATTCAGAAGACGTCGATGGATCGTCGGATGTCGATGCAGCAGGTCGCCGAGGCGGTCATTCAGGACGCTGACGAGAAGAAGAACGGCAAGGGCTGATACGCCTTCGCGTCACATGCGACGAGGCCCGCGTCCCGGATTCGGGGGCGCGGGCCTCGTCGTGTAGGCAGGTCGACAGCGTGTCCTAGTCCTCGCCGAGGTAGGCCTTGCGGACCGACTCGTCGTGCAGCAGGTGTTCGCCGGTGCCGGAGACGACGATGCTGCCGACCTCCATGACGTGTCCCTGGTCGGCCAGGGAGAGTGCGGCTTGGGCGTTCTGCTCGACGAGGAGGATCGTCGTGCCGGTGGACTTGAGTTCGGCGATGGTGGCCATGATCTTCTGCATCATGATGGGGGACAGGCCCATGGAGGGTTCGTCCAGCATCAGGAGCTTCGGTCGGGACATCAGGGCGCGGCCCATGGCCAGCATTTGCTGTTCGCCGCCGGAGAGGGTTCCGGCGGCTTGCCTGCGGCGTTCTCCGAGGATGGGGAAGAGGTCGTAGGCGCGTTGGATGTCCTTCTCGATGCCTTCCTTGTCCTTCCTGAGGAAGGCGCCGAGTTGGAGGTTCTCGGCGATGGTGAGGCGGGGGAAGATGTGGCGGCCTTCGGGGGAGTGGGCCAGTCCGAGGGAGACGATCTTGTGGGCGGGGATGCCGGTGAGGGGCTTGCCGTCGAAGATGATCTTTCCGGAGGCCGGCTTGAGGAGGCCCGAGAGGGTGCGCAGGGTGGTGGTCTTGCCGGCGCCGTTGGTGCCGATGAGGGTGACGACCTGGCCGGCTTCGACGCTGAAGGAGATGCCCTTGACGGCTTCGATCTTGCCGTAGGCGACCCGGAGGTCTTCGACCTCTAGCAGTGCGGTCACTGGGCTTCTCCCTTGGTGCTGGTGGTGCTCTGCGCGTCGGTTCCGGCCTCCACTGCGGCGATTTCCGCGGCTTCGGCTTCGCCGGGCTCGCCCTCGAACGGTTCGCCGAGGTATGCGGCGATGACGCGTTCGTCGGCCTGGACGACGGCGGAGGTGCCTTCGACGAGCTTTTCGCCCTGGACGAGGACGGCGACGCGGTCGCACAGGTTGAAGATGAAGCGCATGTCGTGCTCGATGACGAGGACGGCGATGCCCTTGTCGCGGATGGCGAAGACGAGTTCTTCGGTGGCTCGCGTCTCCTGGGGGTTCATGCCGGCGGTGGGTTCGTCGAGCAGGAGCAGGCCGGGCTCGGAGGCCAGGGCGCGGGCGATCTCGAGCTTGCGCTGTTCGCCGTAGGGGAGGTTCCTGGCGAGGTGGTCGCGCTTGTGGGCGAGGCCGATGAACTCCAGGAGTTCCATGGCGCGTTCTTCGCTGGCCTTTTCGGCTTTCTTGAAGCCGGGGCCGCGCAGGAGGGCGGACCAGAGGCCTTCTTTTGTGCGGGTGTGGCGGCCGACGAGGACGTTTTCCAGGACCGTCATGTTGGCGAACAGGCGGATGTTCTGGAAGGTGCGGGCGATGCCTGCCTGGGTGACGAGGTGGGGCTTGGGTGGGAGGACGGTTCCTTTGTAGGAGACCGTGCCTTCGGTGGGGATGTAGAGGCCCGTCAGGCAGTTGAAGAAGGTGGTCTTTCCGGCGCCGTTGGGGCCGATGAGGCCGACGATCTCGCCGGTGTTGACGGTGAAGTCGACGGAGCGTACGGCGGTGAGGCCGCCGAAGCGCATGGTGACGTCGCGGGCTTCGAGTACTGGTGTCGTCATGTCGGTCACGCCCCCGCCTTGGTGACGGCCGGTTCGTCGGTCAGCGTCGTTTGTTGTGGTACGTCGAGTTGGCCGGTTTCGTGGAATTCCAGTTGGTTGCGTCGGTTGGCGATGATGCCTTCGGGGCGGAAGCGCATCAGGAGGATGAGCGCGATGCCGAAGGCGAGCAGCGACTTGTCCTGGAGGAAGACCAGCTTCTCGGGGAGCAGGTAGAGCAGTGCGGCGCCGAGGATGGGGCCTGCGACCGTGCCCATGCCGCCGAGGACGACTGCGGCGAGGAGGAAGGCCGAGTTGGGTGGTGTGGAGCCGGCGAACTGGTACGGCGTCGGGACGACGCTGTAGGTGACGTGGGCGCTGACGGTGCCGGCGAGGCCGGCGAGGGAGGCGCCGAGGGCGAAGGCGATGAGCTTGACGCGGAAGCCGTTGATGCCCATGGCGGTGGCGGCGGTCTCGTCTTCGCGGATGGCGATCCAGGAGCGGCCGATGCGGGAGTCGGCGGCGCGGGTGTACACCAGGACGACGATCGCCATGATGAGGACCATCAGCAGGTAGTAGTTGGCGAAGCGGCCGAGGGTGAAGCCGGCGACGTCGTGTGCTTCGCCCATGTTGAAGCCGAAGAAGCTGAGGTCGGGGATGGACGGGATGCCGTTGGGCCCGTTGGTGATGTCGGGTCCGGAGACGCCGTCCATGTTGTTGACGGCGATGCGGAAGATTTCTCCGAAGCCGAGGGTGACGATGGCGAGGTAGTCGCCGCGCAGTCGCAGGGTGGGGGCGCCGATCAGGACGCCGAAGATGAGGCTGGCGGCGGCGCCGGTGAGGGCTGCGGCCCAGAAGGGGAACTGGACGCCGGAGAAGGTGGAGAACTCGGAGCCGGAGACGAGGGCGGCGGTGTAGGCGCCGACGCCGAGGAAGGCGACGTATCCGAGGTCGAGGAGGCCGGCGAGGCCGACGACGATGTTGAGGCCGAGGGCGACGGTCCCGAAGATCAGGATGTTGACGCCGATGTTGGCGTAGTGGTCGTCGGTCTGGGTGAAGGGGAACGCGATGGCCGCGAGGAAGCCCATGGCGAGCGTGAAGCTGCGGTTGTGGGCGACGATGCGGGAGAAGCGGTCCATGAGGCCTGCGGTGTGCATGGCCCAGGTGAAGAAGACGACGACGATGAGGTAGCCGATGAAGAGTTCGCCGTACTCGGTGTCGATGCCGTAGGTGAAGACGGCGAGGCCGAGGATGGTGGCGAGGGTGATGACGGCGCGTTCCAGCCAGGGGGTGAGGGGCTGGGGTGCGGGGATCGCGTCGGGCTTGGTGATGTAGGCCTTGAGGCTTTCCTTGGTGCTGTCCTGGCCGATGCCTTCTTGGGGGAGGGCGAAGGCGCCGATGACGGGCAGCAGGGAGGCGATGGCCGCGATCCAGGCGCCGGGTTCGTAGTTGACGACGCCGCCGAGTTTTCCGGCGATGGCGATGACGGTGAACCAGGTGGTGCCGAAGCCGCCGAGGGCGGCGAGGGTGAGGGGTGCGTTGTTGCGGGCGGGCAGGAGCCAGCCGAGGCCGCGGACGCCGTAGAGGGCGAGGGCGAAGAGGGTGGTGATGAGGCCGGCGGTGAAGGTGAGCCATTGCAGGCCGCCGGGGTAGCCGTTGATGGTGAGGTCGCCGGGGAACTCGGAGGTCCAGGTCCAGGCGAGGAAGGCGGAGGCGGCGGTGGCTATGCCGCCGGCGAGGAGGAGGCCGCGGGCGGCGGCTTCCGGGAGCGGGATGAGGCCGCGGGTGGCGGTGGTGGTTTTGGTGGTGTCGGTCATCGTGATCACGCCCTGTCCGCGACGCGTTCGCCGAGTAGGCCTTGTGGCCTCACGAGGAGGACGATGATGAGGAGGGCGAAGGCCCAGACGTTGGCCCAGCCCTGGCCGCCGAGTTGCTGCATGCCGGGGATGCCGTCGATGTAGGCGGAGGCGAGGGTTTCGGCGATGCCGAGGACGATGCCGCCGAGCATGGCGCCGTAGATGTTGCCGATGCCGCCGAGGACGGCGGCGGTGAACGCCTTGAGGCCCATGAGGAAGCCCATGCGGTAGTCGATGTTGCCGTACTTGAGGCCGTAGGCGACGGCGGCCACGGCGGCGAAGAAGCCGCCGATCGCGAAGGCGATGACGATGATGCGGTTGGTGTCGATGCCCATGAGCTGTGCGGTGTCCGGGTCCTGCGCGGTGGCCTGCATGGCGCGGCCGGTGCGGCTCTTGCGGACGAAGAAGGCGAGGCCGGACATGCAGATGATCGCGGCGGCGATCAGGAAGATGTCGGCGTCCTTGATGGTGATGGAGCCGATGTCGTGGGTGGCGTCGAGGCCGGGGAAGGCGCGGGCGCGGTCGGCGTCGGGGTAGAAGTTGCGGACGACCTCCTGGAGCGCCAGGGAGAGGCCGATGGCGGTGATGAGCGGTGCTAGCCGTGGTGCTCCGCGCAGTGGTCGGTAGGCGAACCGTTCCGCTCCGACGGCGATGAGGATGGCGACGATGCCGCCGCCTATCAGCATCAGGGGCACGGCGATGGCCATCGCTGTGCCGTCGGGGAGGATGTAGAAGTAGACCGTGAGGGCGCCGAAGGCCCCGGTCATGAAGATTTCGCCGTGCGCGAAGTTGATGAGCTGGACGATGCCGTACACCATCGTGTAGCCGATGGCGATGAGCCCGTACATCGAGCCTAGGAGCAGCCCGTTGGCCAGCTGCTGCGGCAGGGTGTTCACCGCATGGCCTCCATGTCGCTGGTGGTCGTGTGCACTGGTTTGCGTGCAGGGGTCTGGGTGTGGGAACGGGCCGCGCGGTCGGGGTCCCCTTCCGCGCGGCCCGTGGTGAGGTGTGCTGAGGGCCTGGGCTTAGCCGAGGTCGGCGGTGCCGGTCTCGACAGCCTTCCACGCACCCTTTTCGACCTGGTACACCGTGAGCTGCTTGTTGGTGGTGTCGCCGTACTGGTCGAAGGCGACCTTGCCGCTGATGCCTTCGAAGTCGGACTTCTGGACGCCTTCGACGACGCTGGAGCGCAGCTTGTTGATGTCGGAGGGGACCTTGCCGTCGTTGGCGTCCACGGCGGCCTTCACGGCCTTGATGATGGCGGTGGTGGCGTCGTAGGAGTAGGCACCGTAGGCGCCGTAGTCACCCTTGTAGCCCTTGGCCTTGTACGTCTCGATGAACGTCTTGGCGGCGGGCAGGGTGTCGGCGGGGACGCCGACGGAGGTGACGAGGTCGCCTTCGGAGGAGGCGCCGGCGGTCTCGATGTAGGTGGAGGCGAACATGCCGTCGCCGCCGAACAGCGGGATCTTGACGCCGCCGTCCTTCATCTGCTTGGTGATGAGCGCGGACTCGTCGTACTGGCCGCCGTAGTAGAGCAGGTCGGCGCCGGAGTTCTTGATCTTGGTGACGAGGGAACCGAAGTCCTTGTCGCCGGTGTTGACGTGGTCGGTGGCGACCACGGTGCCGCCGAGCTTCTTGAACTGCTCGTTGAAGATCTTCGCCAGGCCGGCGCCGTAGGTCTGCTTGTCGTCGACGACAAACGCCTTCTTCTTCTTGAGCTTGTTGTAGGCGTAGCCGGCGGCGAAGCTGCCCTGCAGTTCGTCGGTGGTGGCGGTGCGGAAGTACGTGGGGTACGGCCGCTTCTTGTCCGTCTGCCAGTTCTTGCCCTGGGTCAGCTCGGGGTTGGTGTTCGAGGGGGAGATCTGGACCATGTCGGCGGAGGCGAACACCTGCTGCATGGTCTGGGCGACGCCGGAGTTCAGGGGGCCGACGGCGCCGACGACGGTCTTGTCGCCGACGAGGGCCGTGGCGTTGGACTGGCCGGTGGCGGGCTGGGCCTTGTCGTCCAGGGCCTTGATCTTGAACTTGACTCCGGGCACCAGGTTGTTCTTGTTGGCGTCGTCGACGGCGATCTGGGAGCCGTACTGGATGCCGAGGCCTGTGGTGGAGTTCTCACCGGAGAGCGGGGCGTCCACGCCGATCGTCAGCGTGGTGGAGTCGCCGTTGTCGCCACTGTCGCCGCTGTCGTCACGGGAGCCGCAGGCGGTGAGCGTCAGAGCTCCAGTCGCGAGGACGGAGGTAAGTATCACCATGGAACGTCGCACAATCAGTCCTTTCCGCAGTCACTGCCATCCCTGTGGGGGCGGCGGGTGCCGCGCTGGTACCGAACTCCCGATGGAGCGGTGACTGGCCGTGACTCTAAGCCCGGTCCGTGGGCAGGGGCATCGTCGTAGGCTGGCTTGTGACTTTCTTGTTATGACGTGATGGAGGGCGAAGTTCGAGGAAGGGGGCTCTCGGCCGGTTTGGCGGAGTTTCTGTTCAGTCCGCATTCTGAGAACGTGCACTTCCGCTTGGCCGTGGGGGTGAGTCGTGCGGGGAGCGGGGCTAGGGCGGTGCGGAGTGGCTCGGGGAGGGCGTGGGAGAACGCGCTGGCGGGGGTGGGGCGGTGGCGCGTATTGCGCGTATGTTACGCAGCGTTACGTTTCGTTGGGGGTCGGGGCCGGGGGGGGGGGGGGGGGGGGGGGGGGGGGGGGG
>NZ_JBXEJE010000090.1:0-13033 GCF_056820935.1 Streptomyces sp. Q2
TGCTCGTCGAGCCCGGCCCGATCAACACCCCGTTCGGCGACCACAGCGTGCAGGGCGACACCCCCATGCCGCTCTACGCCTCGGGACGGCGCACCTTCGACGAGGTGCTGGCGAAGAACACCAGCGGCGGCGACGAACCCGCCACCGTCGCCAAGGTGATCGTCGCGGCGGCCACCGACAAGAACCCGAAACTGCGGCGCACCGCCGGCTCGACGGCCGCCGGCATCAGCGTGTTCCACCGCGTCCTTCCGGCCCGGATCTTCGACCGCATCGTCCGCAGGTTCAACCGGATGCCGAACTGACGCCCACCCTTCNGTCGCCAAGGTGATCGTCGCGGCGGCCACCGACAAGAACCCGAAACTGCGGCGCACCGCCGGCTCGACGGCCGCCGGCATCAGCGTGTTCCACCGCGTCCTTCCGGCCCGGATCTTCGACCGCATCGTCCGCAGGTTCAACCGGATGCCGAACTGACGCCCACCCTTCGCGCGCCCGACCCGGCCGAAAGCGACGGCGCCTCCGCGACGAGGTGACAGCGGATGCGCGGCGACCAGTTGTGAATCACCGACGGGGGCCCCGAGCCCCACGACCCGAAACTGCAGACCGCGAGGATCAACTCCCCGCTCTCCTCGCAGGCGCGGCACACTGACCTGACCTGACCTGACCAGCGGCAGCCAAGGCGCGAGCCCCGGCTGCGACGGAGGAACACATCGTGCGGTACACGAAAGAACACAAACAGGAGACACGGCAGCGGATCATCGCGACGGCCGGTCGTCGGCTCAAGCAGGACGGCATCGACGGCTCCGGAGTCGCCACGCTGATGAAGGACGCTGGCCTGACCAACGGCACCTTCTACGCCTACTTCCCCTCCAAGGACGCCCTCGTCGCCACCGCGGTCGCCGACCAGATGCGCGCCCAGCACGAGAACATCGTCGCCCAGGCGGCACCCGGCCGTGCCGGACTCGAACAGATCGTGCGCTGGTACTTCTCCCCCGAGCAGCGCGACAACATCGAGGACGGCTGCCCCAACGCCGCCCTGCTCGACGAGATCGCACGCTCCACGGATCCCACCCGGCAGGCCTACACCGACGGCGCACTGGTCCTCATCGACGGCTTCGCCGCCCGCCTGGCACCCCACGATCCACCCACGGCGCGACTGAAAGCACTCAGCCTCCTCGGCATGATGGCCGGGACACTGCAGCTCTCCCGTGCCCTCACCGACCGCCAACTCGCCGACCAACTCCTCGAACAGGGCATCCGCAACGCCCTCGCACTGCTGGATGCCGAGCAGCACAACTGAGACGCCATCCGCGTACCGATCAGAAGCTGGTCCGGTCGAACAAGGTCGACGGCTCCCTCGACAACCGCATCCGCGTCGCCGTCGAACCCGACACGGCTCCGCGTCTGATGGACGACGTGGTATCCGCCGCGCTATGGACGCCCGTCGAGATGCCGGCAACGGGTCATACCGACGTCTCACTGTCCGATCCGGTCCGCGAGAGTCTCACTCAGCTGCACGTCGGCCTTCCCATCGTCGGTGTCGCACCGGCTTCACCACCGTCCCGACTCTCGACGCGGCCACCCGCCGGGTGGCCAGACCATTCCACACACCCTCGACGAGGGGAAAGACCGAGGACCCGATGAGTGCCTTCCACCCCGATCTAAAACGAGGTCGCTTCATCCCCAACGTGTCCTACGGACGTCTGTCCTCGCGCATCGTGCGGAGCGTGAAGTGGCGCTCGACCGATCCAGGGCCGGACGTCACGGTCCAGGAGATCGTCGTGCCCGGACCGAAGAACGCACCCTCGGTCTCGCTGCGCGTCTTCCAGCCCACCGGCCTGACGACAGCGGCTCCGGCGCTGCTCTGGATACACGGAGGCGGGCTGATCTTCGGCGCACCCGAACAGGACGACCGTACGAACATCGCCTTCGCCCGCGAACTCGGCATCACCATCGCCGCGGTCCGCTACCGACTGGGACCGGACCATCCCGCGCCCGCCGCGGTCGAGGACGCCTACGCCGCACTGCGTGGCCTTGTCGAGCGCGCGGCCGACCTGCACATCGACATCGACCGCATCGCGATCGGCGGTGCCAGCGCCGGCGGCGGACTCGCCGCCGCCCTCGCCCTGCTCGCCCATGACCGGGCCGAGATCCGGCCGGTGTTCCAACTGCTCCTCTACCCCATGCTGGACGACCGCACGACGACGAGAACCGACCTGGACACCCGCACGATGCGCGTCTGGACGCCCAAGAGCAATCGGTACGGCTGGTCGTCCTACCTCGGCGACGCCGTCGCGGGCCCGGGCGTCTCCCCGTACGCGGCCGCAGCCCGCCGCGAGGATCTCACCGGTCTTCCTCCGGCCTGGATCGGCGTCGGCACCCTCGACCTCTTCCTCGACGAAGACGTCGAATACGCGCGCCGGCTCAGAGACAGCGGCGTCCCCTGCGACCTCGACGTCATCCCCGGCGCTTTCCACGGCTTCGACCTCGTGTTTCCCAAGGCCGAGGTCTCGCGGGAGTTCTGGCGTCGGCAGGCACGGGCGCTCAAGGGCGCACTGTGAGACCGACCGAAAGTGTCGGCACTGCTGACGCCCCGACCCGGACTGCGCGCCGTAGTCGCCCGCAAGTCCGAGGCCGGGCAGTGTCCGGGGCGGCCGGCGTGGGCCGTCGCGCACACTGCCGGCGCCAGCCGTCCCGGAGCGACTTGCCACCAGCCCCCGCGCTGGAGGCAAGCGTCTGACAGGGGTGGCGCCGTGTGATCGCGAGCGGATCTGATCGCGATCGTGGAGCACGATCAGACCGTCGCGAACCCCAGCACCAGCGGCGCCACGGCGACGAGCATGATGACAGCCGGAATGCCGATTCCCTTCGCGTCGCCTCCACGGACGTGCGTGATCACGGCGCCCATGAAGTACAGGACGACACCGATCGCCGCGATGCCCAACGGCCGGTAGACGATGCCGGCGAGCAGCCCCACAGCGCCCGCGATCTTGACCAGGCCGAGCGGCAAGAACCAGCTGTCGGGCACTCCGAGCGCCTTGTGCCCAAACTGCGGCCTGTGCCGCAGCACCGCCTCCGGCCGTCAGCTTTGGCGCTTGGTCTGTGTCCGCTCCGCGTCGGTGGGCTGCTGACCGGCTTCGTCGACGACGGCGTGTTCCAGCTCGGCCGCGCTGGACAGCAGGGTCCCGGCCTTTCCGTATGGGGCGTCCTTGGTCAGGTAGCTGCGGGAGCCCAGGAAGGCGAAGTCCTTCTCGTCGAAGACCCACTCGGTCCGGATGCCGTACCGCGTGTCATCGCGGGCGATACCGAGGCCCTTGCGGCCGATCGCGTCGCGAGCCTGAGGGGCCGGGGTGACACCCGGGATCTTCGCCGCGGCCCGGTAGAGGGCGGCGGCCGTACGGGGCGGCATCACCCCGCCGAGCAAAGATCCGATCTGCTCGAACACCGCCTGGTCACGTTCCCGTCCATCGGCCCGCGGGGTATTGGCGTACAGATAGGTCAGCAGCTTGTCGGGGTCGGTGGGCAGCGAGCTGAGCCAGCGATAGGTGGGCCGGTTGATACCGGCGGGTGTGCCCTCGGTGTCACCGAGTTCGGCGTTGATGGGGAACGTTTCACCGTCCTCCCGGACCAGGCCGAGCTTCCGCAGGGGCCCCGGCTCCTCAGCGGCCCACACTTCACGGTCCATCAGCGGGCTGAGGACGGCCTTCCCGCTGGTCAGGTCGGCCCCGCGGGTCTTCTCCCTGGTGTAAGCGAACTGGTCGTCGCGCACCGTGAGGCCGACGCGCGTCTCCGTGGCGTCGGAGATCCGGTCCAGGAGCGCGGCGGCGGGCTGCATGTCCGTGGCCGCACGGTGCGAGGCGGTGCCGGTGGGCACCGGGTCACCGCCGGTCAGCGCTATCCCCGCGGTCACCGCGCAGGCCAGGGCCAGAGCGGTCGCCGGCGCCAGGACCGCGGGCCGCAGCAGTCGGCGGGCCGGCCGGGTACGGGCGACCTGGTCGTGGTCGATGTGGTGCATCAGAAGGTCCCTGTGACGAAGGTGCTGCTCGCGCGGAAGGTCCCAGTCGGCCGGGGCCGGGAGCAGGCGGGCGATCTCCTCGCGGTCGCCGTGACGCTCCGGGGAAGCGCCAGTGGTGTCGTCGTTCATGTGAGCTCCTCCCGTACGGGCAGGGCCGCGATCGCGGCCGCACTTGTCATCTCTCCGCGGGTGGTGGGTGGTTCCCGGTCTTCTTCCGCGAGGTGAGCGAGCTTCTTGCGGGCCCGCGAAAGGCGGGACCGTACGGTTCCGACGGCGATGCCCAGCGCTTCGGCCGTCTGTTGGTAGTCCAGGCCGGACCACACGCACAAGGCCAGCACCTCCCGCTCCTGGCGCCGCAGCCGTCCCAGCGCGGTCTGCACGGCACGCAAGTACCGTGCGTCGTCGATGCGCCCGATCGTCCGAGGCGCGAAGTCCTCCTCCACACGTGGCTTCGGTTGACGCGCCAGGAACAACTGCCGCCTGCGGACTCCCCGGCGGGCGTTGTCCGCCTTGTGGGTGGCGATACCCAGCAGCCAGGGCAGCAGGGAGCCGCCGTCCTCCTGCACCCGCACGCGGGTGCGCCACGCGGTCAAGAACGTCTCGGACATGATCTCTTCGGCTGTCGACCAGTCGCCCGTCAATCGCAGCCCGTGGTTGTAGACGGCGCGGGCGAACTGCTCGTACAGCAGGGCGAACGCCTCTCGGTCCCCCTCGCGCACACGGCGACGCACATCGTTTTCTGAGTCCCTCACGACCACTTCTCTCCGCGACACAGGAGGAGTTCCTGTGGCCTGTGTCACGCATTGGTGCGAGCCCTACGCCGTAGAAGTCCGGAGGCACATCATAGGGAGGGGGCGAGGAGGCCCTCGGTGCGGTGCTGGTGCGACCTGTGGGGGCCGGATACTGGTCAGGCTCCGTGGCGCCGGCTCAGGACGCCAGCCACTCACGGTAGTGCGTAGGAGCGATGCGGGAACCCTCGGGCGCGATCAGGTCATCGTCCTTGACGGCGGCGAACATGCCGGCGGCGTCGTCGGTGACGACCCGGCGCTTCCCTTCCTTAGCCGCGAGGGTGACACGCCCCAGTTCGTCGAGGGGGAATCCCTCGGGGTCCGCGATGATCGGGGGGTACGCCGATGAGGAGGCCGTCTACACCGACCCGGTCGCCGTTGCCGTGTCCCGTGCGGTGAGAGCGGCGGAAGCGAGCCGGTGGGACGGGCCGGTTTCGGGTGACGTCGCCGACTGGGTACTCCTGGCCGAATGGCATGCAGGCATGGACGTGCAGGGCCGGGAGAGCGCCACCGTCCACTGGGTGATCCCACGCGAGGACCTGGCAGCGCGACGCTTCGACCGCGCGTTCACCTCGATTTTCTGGAACCCCTGACCTGTGCCTGGGGATCGCGGAGGAACTGGGCATCAGCCCCGGCGAGCTGGCGGGGCTGCACCTGCGGTTCGAGGTCGTTCCGGGTGCTCAAGCCCAGGTCGACTGGGGCGACGAAGCTAGTCTCGCATCCCGGGCCGCTACCCAGCAGGCGGCGGGCCCGGACGGGACACCGAGGCGGACATGATGAGACCGCCCATCACCGGTCGAGACCGCCGCTTTGCTCCAGGTCATCGCAGTGCGGCGCGAGCAGGCGTGCCGCAGACTTCCCGGGTGATCGTTCTGCAGCCCGTCCTGGAGATCTACGCCTCTGACGGCTTCACTCTCTGGCCTGTCGGGGAGTCTGCGCCGTACGGGTTGTGGACGAGAGGCGCGACTGGCTTGAGGTCGTCGACGGCAACGGCTGGGCCTCCTTCGGTCACGACCCCTCTCCGCTCGCTGAACGTGACGGCGAAGTCGTCCGATTGACCGTCGACGCCGAGCACGACAACAGCCCCGTGATCGAGCTACCCGTCACCGACCTGCGTCGCCTGCTTGCTGGCGCAGAGCGCGACCTGATCGGCTTCCTCCATCTAGCCGCCGCTTGGGCCGCCCTGCACCTACGTGATTACGCCACCCCTGTCACCGCCGCCCTCGGCCGTGCTCTGGACCTGCCCGCACCGGAGATACCGCCGAACCCGTAGGGCTCGTGCTGACGCACAACTTCGGATGCATGGGCAGCGGCCCTTAGCCTCGGGCTTTCACGAGCGGTGCCGTGTACCGCTTACTCAGAGACGCGAGAAGTGCTCCTGACCCGCAACGATGAGACCTGTGGAGGGTCCTGGCCGTTGCTGTCGAAGGAGAACTTCCCAGGTGGAGACCGCATGTCCGCGTCCAGCGCCACGGGTGGGATCGGACGGGTGGGGTGCTGCTGGTTGAGACAGTCCGCAGTACGGGCCCGCATCAGGCGATAATGATCGTTAGCTGCCTGTGCATATCACTTGGGGGGTTTCGTGAGTCTGAGTCCGCGCGAGGTGTTTCTCCAGCTTGTTCATGGGGTCGCCGACGGGAACTTAAGCGAGTTGCCTGACTTGTATGGCGAGGTCACCGATGTCCGGCATCCGATGGCGACGCCGGAGTCTGAGCCGTTGACAAGTCGGCGTGCGCTCCGAGAGCACTTCACGGTGCCGCCGGAAGTTCGGGAATCCTTGCCGAAGAGGAGTGTCGTCGATGTCGTCGTTCACGAGACCGCCGATCCTGAAGTGATCGTCGCCGAGTTCGCCTACGAGTTCACGTTGCCGGACGACTCCATGGCCAAGGTGCCCTGCATCTTCGTCATGCGTGTGCGGGACGGTCAAATCATCGAGTCTCGCGACTACATCGACCCGATCCGTACGTACACGGCACGCGGGGACCTCGACCACCTCATCGCGTCGTTGCGCAAAGGCGTTTCCTAACCTCGCGCTTTCACGGAGCAGAGCGTCCGGTAGGTGATCAGAAACGCGGATAGTGCTCTTGACCTGCAACGATGCGACTTGTCCAGGGTCCAGGTCGTCGCGTGAAAGAAGCGCTCTCCAGGTGAAGAAGCGTATCGGGTCCTACCCGCGTGCCCGTACCGAAGGCGGGGGTCGCGGGGTGGTCTCCCAGGCCGGCGGTGTGCTGCTGGTGGAGACGATCCGCAAGGCCGGCCCGGACAGGGCGATATCGGCGGCGTTGGCGCCGTGGCGCAAGGCGCGGGCGGTGCATGATCCGGGCAAGGTCCTGCTTGATGTGGCGCTCGCGGTCGCACTGGGCGGGCACTGCCTGGCGTATGTGGGCATGCTTCGGGCCGAGCCTGCGGTGTTTGGGCCGGTGGCCTCCGATCCGACGGTGTCCCGGTTGATCGACACCCTCCCGTCGGGCGGGGATCGGGCCCTGACGGCGATCCGTACTGCCCGGGCCGAAGTACGTGACTACGTCTGGACGTTGGCCGGTCAGGCAGCTCCGGATGCCGACGGCCGAGTACGCCGACGGCTGCGTGGTCACCATGCCCACCCGCGCGTTGGAGTTCGGCTACCCACTCCGGACTCGGTCCGTCGGCGTGCACTTCAAGCCGTGGGGGCTGGCGCTATTCCTGCCGTTGCCCGCGGCCGAGCTGTGTGACCGGCCGGTGACGGTAGATCAGGTTTGGGGCCGGCCCGCCATTGCTGAGCTGCGAGACCGGCTGGCCATGGCGGACGGACCGCACGAGATGCTGACGCTGCTCGAGGAGGGGCTAATACGACGGCTGTGCGAGACCGCCGGCCTGGGACTGGTCCGTCATACGAGCAGCGGCATCGCGGCGACCAGCGGGGCGGTGGCGATCGGCGACCTGAGGGTGGCAGCCGGTGTCAGGGGCTCATCGGCGTCACGCCGAAGCGGCTGGCCCGCACCTACCGCTTCGCCGCCACCGTGTTCGCGATCAACCCCGCCGGACCGATCGACTGGGGGGACCTCGCCGGTGGGCAGGCTACTTCGACCAGGCCCACTTCGGCCACGAGTTCCGGGCGTTCACCGGGCTCACGCCGGCCCGGTACGTCGAAGTCCGGCGGCGGTTCCTGCGCGAATATCCCGGCCACGTGCTGGACAGCTGGCCGCTGCCGGCTGATTGATTTCTTACAAGAGCGACAGCTCACGACACGCTAATTTGAGGGCACCCCAATGCAGAGGAGAGCCCCGTGGGCAAGGTGGTCATGTACAGCTCGGTGTCGGTGGACGGTTTCGTCGCGGACGAGAATGACCAGCCCGGACCGCTGTTCGACTGGTTGTCCAGCGGTGACGTCCCGTTGGACGAGAGCGGCGAGGTGAAGGTGTCGCAGACGTCCTACGACTACACCCGGCCGTACTGGGACCAGATCGGGGCGACACTCGTTGGCCGCCACGTCTTCGACATGACGGACGGCTGGGACGGAAAGCCTCCGGGCGGGATCGACCACGTGGTCGTCGTGACGCACCGGCCGCAGCCCGGGGGCTGGGACCCCAAGGCGCCGTTTCACTTCGTCAACGGCGTCGAGGCAGCCGTGGCCAAGGCGCAGGAGCTTGCGGGTGAACGCATCGTCGAGGTCGCCGCCGGCGACGTCGGTGGCCAGGTACTTGCCGCGGGCCTGGTCGACGAGGTGCGCATGGACGTCGTACCCGTCGTGTTCGGGTCCGGCAAGCGCTACTTCGGGTCGGTCGACGCGCAGCACCTGTTGGAGGATCCTGACGTGGTGATTCAGGGCAACCGGGTGCTTCACCTGCGCTATCGGGTGCGCCGTTGACCGATCTGCGGGGTCTTCCTGCGCACCGCAGCGTCGGCACGAGCCCTCGGTGCCGTGATCGGCCTCCCGGGCCCGGTACGCCAGGACCGCGCGATCGGGCTCCAGACACTGGCCGACCACGACCAGGCCGAAATCATCCGGGCGGCAGAACGTGGTCAGGTCAGGGCAGCCGAAGGTAGCGTCAGGCGCGTCGAGTCTTCCAGATGGGCGGCGTAGGAACCTCCATCCTCGGAAGACCTCGACACCTACCCCGGGACCGACGCGCCAGCCGCCATCCAACCAGCGACTACACCCTCAACTGTGAAGAGCCGGATTGCCGCGCTACGCGCCATGTCGACTGGTGGCGCGCTGTGTCGGCGTCTCGGCTACCGGGCTACCGTTCGTCTCCCGCGTCCATGAGTTCTTCAGCGTCTGATGCCTGTTCCCATCCTGAGCTGCCCCTTTGCCCAGCTCAGGATTCGAACGGTGCTGCCGCAGACGCTCGAAGCGCGAAGTCGCTGACACGCTTCGGCGGCGGTGGGAAAGTGGCGCTCAGGGCTGCGATCCGACCCCGGTGACCAGTTGATGGCGCTGCTGACCGTCAGTGCCGAGATGATCAGTCGCGCTGGGCCTCGCGGGAGGCCGGCTGCCCGCTCCGGGGGAGCTTCGGCGGGTCATGCGCCCAGGGGATGAGAAACGAGTTGCAAAGAAGCGATCAAGGTTGAGGCCCCTTCGACGGGAAAGCGGCCCCGTCTGACGGCCGGACCGCTCGGTGTCTTGGATTCGAGCACCGTCACACCGCGCTCGGCAGGTCGACGCCAGAACGGCGAGGGCCCGCGCTGGGGGTTATCCCCCGTTCCGATCTTGGGGTGCGCCGGATCGCGCCCCGTTGGGGGCGAAACTAGCGTCCAGCCATGACTTCGACCCTGCGAAAGCACCTGGCCATGGCACTCGGTGTCGCTACGCTGCTCACCGCCGAGGTGGTCCCCGCCGTTGCCCAGCCCGCCGCCCCCTCCCCTGTTGAGCAATTACGCCGGGACACCGAGGCGATCCACGCCCTCGGTATCAGCGGGGTACAGGCCCGCGTGATCGCGCCTGACGGCAGGCAGTCGGTCGCCACCAGCGGTACCGCCGACCTGGACACCGGCCGCCCGGTCCCTTCCAACGGCTACTTCCGCATGGCCAGCACGTCCAAGACGCTGGTCGCCACCGTAATCCTCCAACTCGAGGCCGAGGGCAGGCTGTCACTGAACGACACGGTCGACCACTGGCTGCCCGCACTAGTGCAAGGCAACGGCAACAACGGCAGCCAGATCTCCATCCGCCAACTGCTCCAGCACACCAGCGGCATCCGCGACGACCTGCCCGGATACACCACGCCGAAGGAGTACTACCAGCAGCGCCACAACGTCTACGAACCCATGCAGCTGGTCGACCTCGCCATGGCCCACGAGCCGGAGGACTTCCTGCCCGGCGAGGGCTGGGCGTACTCCAACACCGGCTACGTCCTGCTCGGCATGATCATCCAGAAGGCCACCGGTCGACCCGCCCACCAAGAGATCGAAGACCGCATCCTGCGCCCGCTCGGCCTCAAGCAGACCCGGTGGATGGGTACCTCGCCCATCCTGCCCCGGCCCCACGCCCAGGCCTACCAGCTCTTCGGCCCCGGTTCCCGAGTGGACGTCACCGATCAAATACCGGTGGACTACGAGAACCTTGCCTGGGTCACAACCACGCGGGACGAGAACCGCCTTCTCCGCGCGCTGCTCGACGGCCGCCTGCTACCGGCACGGCAGCTGGCCAAGATGAAGCAGACCGTCGCCGTGAGCGCGGAGGTCCAAAAGCTGTGGCCCGGCGGCCGATACGGGCTCGGCCTGGTCGAACGCCCCCTGAGCTGCGGAGGAACCTACTGGAGCCACGAAGGCGGGGACGGCGGCTACATCACCCTCAACGGCGTCACCGACGACGGCAGGCGAAGCGCCGTGGTCTCCATGTCCGAGGCACGCGGCGACACCCTGCAGCACATAATGGAGCAGGAGAACGCGGCCAGCGTCCTGATCGACCACGCACTGTGTGCCGGGGACCCCAGCACCCCGTGAGCGAGGCGTCCACGCGGTGCGCGGTGAGCTCAGCGCGGCGCTCGCTGATGCCGCAGTCAGCGCTGCGCACCCCCTCGCCTCCCATGGCCCTTTTTCAGCTCACCCCGGCCACCCCGTCTTCGCCGTTCAAAGTGCCCCTGTCGGCCCCACGACGCGCCCGCCTGGGTGAGGCGGCAGTGTGTCGTCGGTGAAGACGGGCATGCCGAGGTCGACCAACTGTGGCCGGCCATCGGTCGTGGCCCGCATGAGGCTGTTGAGCTTGGCCATCGCGTCGTGAAACTGAACCTGGAGTCCTTCGACCTCGCCGAGCCAGCCGTTTACGCGGGCTTCGGTGATGCGCTCCAGGAGGTTCTGGTTGATCTCGATGAGGTGGGCCACTGGCCGGGGGGCCAACGGGAGAAACGGGGCAGAGAATGCAGGCTCTCCTGAACTTGGGGCCGTTCCGTCCCAAAGCCTCTGGTCTGCAGCTCTCTGAAACCGAATTGGTGATGCCAGAGGAATCGCACGGAGACGTTCCGGAGAGCGAGAGTCGCTCCGCCTGCTGCCTCAGTACTGTTGCTCCGCATGACCGACACCGAGATCGAGATCACCGCAGACCTGGTCCGCGATCTGCTGCAGGAGCAGCATCCAGACCTTGCAGGGCTGGCCATCCGTGAGGTGGCGGGCGGCTGGGGCAACCAAATGTGGCGCCTTGGGGACGAGTTGGCCGTGCGCATGCAGCGCATGGACCCCACCCCGGAACTCCAGCTCAAGGAGCGGCGGTGGCTACCCGTGCTGGCTCCGAGCCTGCCGCTCCCGGTGCCGACCCCGGTGCGGTTCGGCGAACCGTCCGAGCGCTTCCCCAAGCACTGGACCGTGATGACGTGGGTTCCCGGCGAGCCGCTGGACCAGGCGTCGATCAGCCGCGGCGCCCACGCGGCCGACACGCTGGCCGCTTTCCTCCGGGCGCTCCATGTGGAGGCGCCTGCCGAGGCGCCGATCGCTAGGGACCGCGGCGGCCATCCCAGGAACTGCACGGACGGCTTCGAGAACTTCTTCCAGGCCGTTGCCCTCGACGACATCGCTGCCGACGTCCGGGCCGTCTGGGACGACGCCGTTGCGGCCCACGCGTGGGAGGGCCCGCCGGTGTGGGTGCACGGCGACCTCCATCCCGCGAACGTCGTCGTCTCGGACGGAACGCTCTCGGGCATCGTCGACTTCGGTGATATGTTCGCCGGCGATCCGGCGTGGGACCTCGCCGCCGCATGGGTGCTGCTACCCGCGGGCACGGCCTCACGGTTCTTCGACATGTACGCGCATGCAGACGAGGCGGCGATCCGGCGCGCCCGTGGGCTGGCCGCTATGAAGAGTCTCTTCCTGATGCTCATGGGGCAGAACGGAGATCGGGGCCTTCCCGGCGGCAAGCCGAACTGGGGGCCTGTAGGCCGTACGGCACTTGATCGTGTTCTGAAGGGCGTTTGATGCCCGCTTCTTTGAACTCGTTCTCGATCTTGGGTGAGGGCCATACGACAGCCCACCTTCGTGGGTTCATCGAACACCACGCGTGGTGGGGATGCCAAGGTCCACGGCCGTTGATGTGGCGCTTTCGGTATACGGCGAACTCGAGCGCCAAGAGCTGACGGTCACAGCCGACTCCGCGGTCGAGCGCCTCGGTAGGGAACTGCCTGACTCTGGAGTGGTGGTCTTCAGGGATGCGGCGTCGGCGCTCGGTTGCGGACGAGAGCTTCAAGCCGGGCTCGACGACGACCGGAGCACGGGTCGTCCAACGGACGCGAGACGCGGGGACCAGGACCCCATGCGACGGGCGCGCTGGATGCCCCCTGATCCGCTTGGATGTCACCGCCGACTTCGCAACGCGAAGCCATCAAGCAATGGGGCGCAACCACAGTGGACTTGCTCAAAAACGTACTGGCCGACAACGACTACCCCGGCCGCGGCGTGCTGTGGTGCACAACCGGCGACGGCACCGCGCTCGGCGCCTACTTCCTCACCGGGCGCAGCCCCGCCTCCCAGGCCCGCACCCTGCACCGCACCTCCGCAGGCGAACTGATCGTCACTCCCTGCGACGTGCGCGAACATGACCACCTCCGGCACTACGTCGCCGCCCGTCAAAGTCCAAACGGGCTGGTCTTCGGCAACGGTGAACAGGTCTCCACCGTGGCCGACCGACGCGCCTCCGGACAGGCTCCGCTCCTGGCCCTGGACGGACTGGACTACGAACCCGACCCGCTGTCCAGGTACTCGTGTGAGTGCACCACCGAGTACGAAGTTATGTGCACCACTCGTTAGGCCACGTCGGTCTCCCGCT
>NZ_JBXEJE010000091.1:0-3393 GCF_056820935.1 Streptomyces sp. Q2
TCCTCATCGCGGGCCCCGGTGCCGCCGCCACCCACGCCGCCGACCTCCTCGGCACGCTCGCCGGCGCCGGCAGCCCCGTCACCCGCCTGGCCCCCTCGGGCGTCGCCCCCGCCGCGGGCGCCATGCGCTGGGAGCTGCCCGGCTGGGCCGGCTCCGTGGACCTGCTGCTGATCGCGACCCCCGACGGCAGCGAGCCGGGCCTGTCCCTGCTCGCCGAACAGGCCTACCGCCGAGGCTGCAGCGTCGTCGCCGTGGCCCCGTCCCACTCGCCGCTCGCCGAGGCGATCGACGGCGCCCACGGCCTCTTCGTACCGATGGCGACCGCCCCGTACGACCAGGACGAACCCCTCGCCGCATCCGCCCCCGGCGTGCTGTGGGCGCTGCTCACCCCGCTGCTCGCGCTCCTGGACCGCACCGGCCTGCTGACCGCCCCGCCCGAAGCCCTGGCGAAGGTCGCCGACCGCCTCGACGGCATCGCCGAGCGCTGCGGGCCCGCCATCGCGACCTACAGCAACCCGGCCAAGACCCTGGCCGCCGAGCTCGCCGACGCCCTCCCGGTCATCTGGACCGAGGGCACCTCCGCGGGCCCCGCGGGCCGCCGCTTCGCCGCCGCCCTCGCCGAACTCTCCGGCGCCCCGGCCGTAGTCGCCGAACTGCCCGAGGCGCTCGCCGCGCACAGCGCCCTGCTCGCGGGCCGGCTCGCCGCGAGCGCCGACCCGAACGACTTCTTCCGCGACCGCGTCGACGAGGCGCCCGCCCTGCACGCGCGCGTGGTGCTGCTCCGCGACCGCCCGATCGGCGGCCTCACCGCCGCCCCCGGCGCCCGTGACCTGGCCCTCAGCCACGACACGCCGATCAGCGAACTGGAGCCGGAGCCCGGCGGCGAACTGGAGACCCTCGCGGAACTGATCGCCGTCACCGATTTCGCCGCCGTTTACCTGGCGCTCGCCTCAAGGGCCTGATCTGGTCCCGCGCCCACCGAGCAGAGCCCGCCGAGCAGCGTACGTACGGAGACAGAGACACAGCATGGACCGCCTCGACAACACCGTCCGCCCCTACGCCTGGGGTTCCACCACAGCGATCCCGAAGCTGCTCGGCACCGAGCCGACCGGCGAACCGCAGGCGGAGATGTGGATGGGCGCCCACCCGGGCGCCCCCTCGCGCACCGCCCGCGGCACGCTCGTCGACGTCATCGCGGCCGCACCGGAGCGGGAGCTGGGCGAGCAGGCCGTGGCCAGGTTCGGCCCGCGCCTGCCCTTCCTCCTCAAGATCCTCGCCGCCGGCGCCCCGCTCTCCCTCCAGGTCCACCCCGACCTCGCCCAGGCGAAGGAGGGGTACGAGGACGAGGAACGCCGCAACATCCCCGTGGACGCCGGGCACCGCAACTACAAGGACGCCAACCACAAGCCCGAACTCATCTGCGCGCTGACCGAGTTCGACGGCCTGTGCGGCTTCCGTGACCCGGCGCAGGCCGCAGACCTGCTCGACGGGCTCGGTGTCGACTCCCTCAAGCCGTACGTCGACCTGCTGCACGCCCAGCCGGCGGAGGCCGCCCTGCGCGAGGTCCTCACCGCGATCCTCACCGCCGATCCCGAGGAGATGGCCCGCACGGTCGCCGAGGCCGCGACCGCCTGCACCCGGCTCGGCGGCGACCACGCGCCCTACGCGGACATCGCCCACCACTACCCGGGTGACCCCGGCGTCATCGCCGCGATGCTCCTCAACCACGTCCGACTCCAGCCCGGCGAGGCCCTGTTCCTCGGCGCGGGCATCCCGCACGCCTACCTGAGCGGCCTCGGCGTCGAGATCATGGCGAACTCCGACAACGTCCTGCGCTGCGGCCTGACCCCCAAGCACGTCGACGTCCCCGAACTCCTGCGCGTCGTCCGCTTCGAGGCCGGTGACCCGGGCGTGCTGCGCCCGGAGGCGTCCCCCGACGGCGAGGAGGTCTACGAGACCCCGATCGACGAGTTCCGGCTCTCCCGGTACGTCCTCCCCGAGGGTGCCACCGGCCATGACCTCACGCGCGCGACCCCGCAGATCCTGCTGTGCACGGCGGGCACGGTCCGTGCCGGTGACACGGAACTCACCCCCGGCCAGTCCGTGTTCGTGCCGGCGGGAGAACAGACCGAGGTGACCGGGACCGGCACGGTCTTCCGGGCGACCGTCATCGTCTGAAGCGACCACTTGATGCCCTGGCACACCGTCATCGTGCGGGGCTGCAACAATGGCCCACCGCAAAGGACGGGCAAAGCCCGGGACGGCGTACGAAGGGAAAACGCGAACACATGAGCGCGTCAGGCGGCACCAAGGCGATCGTGGCGGCACTCGCCGCCAACCTCGCGATCGCGGTAGCGAAGTTCGTGGCGTTCCTCTTCAGTGGCTCGTCATCGATGCTCGCCGAGTCCGTGCACTCGCTCGCGGACTCGGGCAACCAGGCCCTGCTGCTCGTCGGCGGCAAGAAGGCCCAGCGCGAGGCCACCCCGCAACACCCCTTCGGCTACGGCCGCGAGCGGTACATCTACGCCTTCCTCGTCTCGATCGTGCTCTTCTCGGTCGGCGGCATGTTCGCGATCTACGAGGGCTACGAGAAGATCAAGGACCCCCACGAGATCGAGCACTGGTACTGGCCGGTGGGCGTCCTCGTGTTCGCGATCATCGCGGAGACATTCTCCTTCCGGACGGCCATCAAGGAGTCCAACCCGCTGCGGGGCGACCTCTCCTGGACGGAGTTCGTCCGCCGGGCCAAGGCGCCCGAGCTGCCGGTGGTCCTCCTGGAAGACCTGGGCGCGCTCGTTGGCCTGATCCTGGCCCTCGGCGGCGTCGGCCTGGCCCTCGCGACAGGCGACGGCGTCTGGGACGGCATCGGCACCCTCTGCATCGGTGTCCTCCTGATCCTGATCGCGCTGATCCTGGCCGCCGAGACCAAGTCCCTGCTCCTCGGCGAGGCCGCGGGCATCAACGACGTCAAGAAGATCGAGGCCGCCATCGTCGACGGCGACACCGTCACCGGCATCATCCACATGCGCACCCTCCACCTCGGCCCCGAGGAACTGCTGGTCGCCGCCAAGATCGCCGTACAGCACGACGACACGGCCACCGAGGTCGCCACCGCCATCAACGCCGCCGAGTCCCGCATCCGCGCGGCCGTCCCGATCGCCCGCGTCATCTACCTCGAACCGGACATCTACAGCGAGACCGAGGCCGCCAAGGGCGCCGACCGCGAGGCCACTCCCGGGGGCCCGACGGCGCACGGCCCCGGCCACTGACCTCGTACGACCTTCGCGTAGGACCTTCCCGTAGGTCCGTCTCGTGCGACTGTCCGATACGGATGCCCGATACGGATGTCCCGCGCGGCAGTGGGGTCCACCGAGTCGCTCGGTGGACCCCCCC
>NZ_JBXEJE010000091.1:3535-10897 GCF_056820935.1 Streptomyces sp. Q2
CACGCCGGCCTCATCCGCGGCCGCCGTCAGCCGCTCGCGGAACCCGGCGTTCATCAACTTCCGCGACAGCAGCGCCAGAATCCGCAGATGCTCGTCACCCGCGGCCGCCTCCGGCACGGCGATCATGAAGACCAGCTTCGCCCTCGTCCCGTCCAGGGAATCCCACTCCACCCCCTCGACGGACCGTGCGAATCCGACCACGGGCGCGGTCACCGCGTCCGTCTTGGCGTGCGGAATCGCGATCTCCTCGCCCAGGCCGGTCGTGCCCTGCTCCTCGCGCCGCAATGCCGTCCGCACCAGCTCGTCGGAGTCCGCCACCTTGCCGCTCCGCGCCAGCAGCCCCGCCATCTCGCGGATGGCGGCCTCCTTGTCACGTGCGTCGAGCGAGACCTTCACGGTCTGCTCGGTGAGGTAGCCGGAGAGGACCGGCCTGCTGCCGTCGGGCTCGTCGTCGGCTTCGGCCGACGCGATACCCCCTGTCTCCACGATCCCCGTTGTCTCCGATATCCCCGCCGTCTCCACGGCGGGACCGCTCGGGCCCGTCGCGGCAGCCCCGGTCACGACCGGCTGCGACATGACGGCACCCGCGGGACCCGCCCCGACCAGCGCGGGCTCGGCCCCCAGCACACCTGTGCCGACGACCGGGGCACCCCGCCGCTTCCGCTCGCCGATGTCGACCAGCGTGACCGTGGTCAAAGCGGTGACCACCGCGCCGATCACCACGGCCACGAAGAACATCGGCACGCCGCTCACCGCGCCCAGCACCGCGACGATCGGCCCGCCGTGCGGCACCGCGTCCTCCACGCCGGAGACTCCGGCGACCGCACCGGCCACCGCGCCGCCCAGCATGTTGGCCGGGATGACCTGCGCGGGCCGCGCCGCCGCGAACGGGATCGCACCCTCGGAGATGCCGAAGCAGCCCATGAACAGCGCGGCGAGGCCGGTCTCCCGCTCCTGCTCTGTGTACAGGCGCTTCCGTATGAGCGTGGCCAGTCCCTGGCCCAGCGGCATGACCGGGATCGCGGCCGCGCACATGCCCATGACCGTCTGGTTGCCGGTCGCGATGAGCCCGGCGCCGAAGAGGAACGCCGTCTTGTTGACCGGCCCGCCCATGTCGAACGCGATCATGAGGCCGAGAATCGCGCCGAGCAGGATCGCGCTCGTGCCCGTCATCCCGCTGAGCCAGTTGGTCAGATGCTCGAAGACCCACGAGATCGGCTTCCCGACGACGTAGATGAAGAACAGTCCGAGTGCCGTGGTCGCCACGATCGGGATCACGATGATCGGCATGATCGGCTGCACGAACTTCGGGACCTTGACCTTCTTGATCCACAACACCAGATACCCGGCGAGGAACCCGGTCACGATCGCCCCGATGAAACCGGCGCCCGCCTTCGAGTCGTACAGCGCCCCCGTGTTGGCGATCCAGCCACCGATCATGCCCGGCACGAGCGCGGGCCGGTCCCCGATGGCGTAGGCGATGTAACCGGACAGGACCGGCACCATCAGCGTGAAGCCGATGACTCCGATGTTGTTCACGTCCATCCAGAAGGAGTCCTTCGGGATGACGAGACCCCCGGAGGGGTCGGTGTGCCCGCCGAGCGACAGCGAGACGGCGATCAGCAGCCCACCGACCACCACGAACGGGATCATGTAACTGACCCCGTTCATCAGCGCCTTGTACGCGACACTCCGCTCCTTGCCGCCTTCCTGGGAGGCAGGCTTGCTCGCGCCACCCCCGGTGTGAACCGGTGCCGACCGCACCCGCTCGATCAACCGCTCGGGATGGCGAATGCCCTCCGCCACGCCGACGGTGAGAACCCGCTTGCCCACGAAACGGCTCAGATCCACATCCTTGTCCGCGGCGACGATGATGCCGTCCGCAGCGCTGACATCGTTGTCATCCAGGATGTTTTCCGCACCGATGGATCCCTGCGTCTCCACCTTCATGTCGATACCGCGGCTCTCGGCGGCCTGCGCGAGTTTCTCCGCCGCCATGTACGTGTGTGCGATGCCGGTCGGGCACGCGGTCACCGCGAGCAGCCTCAGCCGCCCGCGCTCGCCATCGCCGCTGCCCGTGGGGGGAGGGCCGGCCGGAATGGTCACATCGATCTCCCAACGCCTTTGTCACGCGGAACGCCGTCCCGGACGCCCCGCAGGATCGATCAGAGGTTCCGATCTCCTCGCATCCTCCAGCACGCGCACCCGTGCTCAAAGGCGCGAGAGCACCCCTTGTCCCGGTCCGTCGCCTCCTGTCCTCGCGTTCGTGACTGTCCTGTTGTCGCTGCCGAAGCAGCCCGCCACCGACACCGACGACGATCTCGGATCGGCGCAATGTGTTCGGAGGCGGACTGGGGACGGCCGGGCCCACCGTGTAGCTTGGGTGGGAGCCAGACGTCGCTGCTGATGGCGGTCGGGCGGTCCCACCGCGGACCGGCCGAGGGAGAGAGGGCCTCCGACGGACTGCGCTGCGCGCACGCGGGCATGCCTGTGTCCTCCTTCGGGGCACCCCTGTGTCCGCCGCCGCGCAGGCCAGCCGTACCCACCTCGCCCCAATCCCGAGGAGCAGCTCGAATGACGACTGTCGACAACCGACAGGACTTCAAGGTCGCCGACCTCTCCCTGGCCGAGTTCGGCCGCAAGGAGATCACCCTCGCCGAGCACGAGATGCCCGGCCTGATGTCGATCCGCAAGGAGTACGCGGAGGCGCAGCCCCTGGCTGGCGCCCGTGTCACCGGCTCCCTGCACATGACCGTCCAGACCGCGGTGCTCATCGAGACCCTCACCGCCCTGGGCGCCGAGGTCCGTTGGGCCTCCTGCAACATCTTCTCCACCCAGGACCACGCGGCCGCCGCCATCGCCGTCGGCCCGAACGGCACGCCCGAAAACCCGCAGGGCGTCCCGGTCTTCGCCTGGAAGGGCGAGACCCTGGAGGAGTACTGGTGGTGCACGGAGCAGGCGCTGACCTGGCCGAACACCCCCACCGGCGGCCCGAACATGATTCTGGACGACGGTGGCGACGCCACGATGCTCGTCCACAAGGGCGTCGAGTACGAGAAGGACGGCAAGGTCCCGGACGTCGAGACCGCCGAGTCCGAGGAGCACGGGGTGTTCCTCCAGCTGCTGACCCGCACGGTGGCTGAGAGCCCGCAGAAGTGGACTCAGGTCGCCTCCGAGATCCGCGGCGTGACCGAGGAGACCACGACCGGTGTCCACCGCCTGTACGAGATGCAGCGCGACGGCACCCTCCTGTTCCCGGCGATCAACGTCAACGACGCCGTCACCAAGTCGAAGTTCGACAACAAGTACGGCTGCCGCCACTCCCTGATCGACGGCATCAACCGTGCCACCGACGTCCTCATCGGCGGCAAGACCGCGGTCGTCTTCGGCTACGGCGACGTGGGCAAGGGCTGCGCGGAGTCCCTGCGCGGACAGGGCGCCCGCGTCATCGTCACCGAGATCGACCCGATCTGCGCCCTCCAGGCGGCGATGGACGGCTACCAGGTCACGACCCTCGACGAGGTCGTCGACAAGGCCGACATCTTCATCACCACGACCGGCAACAAGGACATCATCATGGCCTCGGACATGGCCAAGATGAAGCACCAGGCGATCATCGGCAACATCGGCCACTTCGACAACGAGATCGACATGGCCGGCCTCGCCAAGATCCCCGGCATCGTCAAGGACGAGGTCAAGCCGCAGGTCCACACCTGGAAGTTCCCCGACGGCAAGGTGCTCATCGTCCTGTCCGAGGGCCGCCTGCTGAACCTGGGCAACGCCACCGGTCACCCGTCGTTCGTGATGTCCAACTCCTTCGCGGACCAGACCCTGGCCCAGATCGAGCTGTTCACCAAGCCCGACGAGTACCCGACCGGCGTCTACGTGCTGCCCAAGCACCTCGACGAGAAGGTCGCCCGCCTCCACCTGGACGCACTCGGCGTGAAGCTGACCCAGCTGCGCCCCGAGCAGGCCGCGTACATCGGCGTCGAGGTCGACGGCCCGTTCAAGTCGGACCACTACCGCTACTGAGCCGGTACCTCGGCTCGCGGCGAGCACGTCCGTGCACTGACGCGCTCCCGCAACAGCAGGTCCTCAGAGGCAGGCCCCCGCACCCCCGTGCCGGGGGCCTGCCCCTTTGGCCGCCGAGGCCGGCTCAGCCCCGTCAAGCCCCACCACCAGGACCCTCATGCCCCGCGGCCGTTATTCGCTCCACGATCCGCACGATCACACCCCCCTCGCAGAAGAGCACTTCCACTGCGCCCCCGGCCCCTCCGGCTGGCGCTATGTCTCTCAACTGACCACCCCCTCGGGCGATCACAGCGGCTCCGTCGACCTCACCCTCGACGAACTCGGCCGCCCCATCCGCCTGGAACTGCATGCCGCGAGCTGGCAGGTCCGCGGTGCCGCCCTCGACGGCGTCACCTGGGTCCGCACGGACCCCACCGGAACCCACGCGACCGAAGGCAACGTCGCCGCCCACGCCTTCACCGGCACATCCCCCGCATTCCTCGTCGCCACCACCCGTCTCCTCCGCCTCACCCCTTCCGCCACAGCAACGCGCGTACGCCTCGTCGCCTTCACGGACCCGGTCCTCGCACCGCGCACCGTGGACCAGTCCTGGGCCTTGCTGAAAAGAGAAGCACACGGCACTGACAACGACCCCCTGACCGTCGAGGAATACCAGGTCACAGCCCTGGACACGGGGGAGCAGCACACCGTTCACATCGCGGGCGACGTGGTGCTCGCGGCACCCGGAATCGAGCTGGAAGACCTCGAGTCCCCGCCGTCGACATCGGCCTGAGCGAGGGCGCCCGCCGCACGGTCGAGACCGTGAGCGCGCCGACTGCCGTCGACCGGTCAGGCAGGCGGTACGAACCCGGTGCCGGGACGACCGGCGGCCGGCGCCTGCTGCGACGGCTCCGAGGGCTGGGGCGGCCGCTCCGGCATCTCAGGCCCACTGCCGACCCGGGTGCTCGGGCTCGTAGCCGAGGTCTGCCCATCCCCTGCAGGAGCGGTCCACGCACCGGAGGCGGCGGGCTGAGCAACGGCCGCCGCGTGCTGCCCCGCCGGAGGCCCGTACATACCCGGCGCACCAGCAACATGCGGGACACCGCCGGAACCGGGCACACCACCACCGCCTGGCCAGCCACCCGCATACCCCGCACCAGCGCCGAAGGCCCGCCGAACCTCCCGGGCCTGTCGCTCCTGCACCACCGCCGCCAAGAACGCGGCCGGCGGCACGCCTTGCGGCGCCGGGGCTCCCGTACGAGCCGTGAGATCAGCGGCGAGCCGCTCCGCCATGGCCCAGCCGACCTGCGGATCCAACTGCTGCATCCGCGTCAGATACTGGCGGATCGCCAGCCACAAGCCGTCCGGGACCGCCGACAGGTCAAGCGCCGAGAAACGCCCGGCCAGCCAGGGCGGAGGCGGAGGCACGAAACCCGTCCGCGCGGCCGGCACGCGTTCCCGTACGACCAGGGTTCCCGCGAACACGTCACCGAGCCGACGCCCTCGAGCCGAGACGAGGGAAGCGATGCAGGCGACGACTCCGAACGTCATCAGGATCTCGACCGCGCCGATCGCCCCCCGCACCAGCGCGTGCCGGAACCGGATCGGCCCGCCGTCGTCCCGCACCACCCGCAGCCCGCACGCCAGCTTCCCGAGCGAACGCCCATGGCTGAGCGTCTCGACCGCGATCGGCGCCCCCACCAGTACGAGAAGGAACGCCGCGATCGACACCGCGACCTGCGCCGCCTCGTCGAGGGAAGCGGTGGCGGACACCAGAACGATGGTCACGACGACATAGACGGTGACGGCCACCGCCAGATCGATCAGTACGGCCAAGCCTCTGCTGGGCAGCTTCGCGGGGCGCAACTCAAGCGCCACCGCCTCGCCCGTCACGAGATCACTCACGTCCGTCCGCCGTCCTTCCCCTGGCCTGCCCCGAGAACCGCCAGTCTGCCAAGCTGAGGGCGCGGCGCGCCGCAGTACGACAAGCTGACCCCACGACGAACGGCCCGACGACCAGCCGAGGAGCAGGCAGACCGATGGACCTCGACGTCTTCGTCACCGCCCACCGGGCCGAATGGGACCGCCTCGACGGGCTGCTCCGGCGTCAACGCCGCCTCACGGGTGCCGAGGCCGACGAACTCGTCGCCCTCTACCAACGCACCGCCACCCACCTGTCTCTGATCCAGTCCAGCGCCCCCGACCCGCAACTGACCGGCCGGCTCAGCCAACTGGTGGCACGCGCGCGTAGCGCTGTCACAGGCACCCGGCGAGCCTCCTGGCGCGACGCCACCCGCTTCCTGACCCACGGCTTCCCCGCCGCGGTCTACAAGTCGCGCCACTGGTGGGTACCCACGGCGCTCCTCTCCACAGTCGTGGCGGCCCTCCTGGGCTGGTGGATCGGCACGCATCCCGCAGTACAGGCATCCATCGCGGCCCCCACCGAGCTGCGCGAGCTCACGCGCCCCGGCGGCCAGTACGAGACGTACTACTCGAGCCACCCCGCAGCCTCCTTCGCAGCTCAGGTCTGGACGAACAACGCCCAGGCCGCAGCCATGTGCCTGGTCCTGGGGGTCTTCCTGGGTCTCCCGGTCCTCTGGATCCTCTTCCAGAACATGCTCAACCTCGGAGTCGGGTTCGGCCTGATGTCCTCGGCCGGGCGCCTCGACACCTTCCTGGGCCTCATCCTTCCGCACGGCCTGCTCGAACTCACCGCCGTCTTCGTCGCGGCCGGCACAGGGCTGCGCCTCGGCTGGACGGTGATCGACCCGGGCCCGCGCTCCCGACGCTCGGCTCTGGCAGAAGAGGGACGAGCCGCCGTGGGCATGGCGATAGGCCTGGCGCTGGTCCTCTTCGTCTCCGGCGCCATCGAAGGCTTCGTCACCCCTTCCGGCCTGCCCACCTGGGCCCGCATCGGTATCGGCATCGCCGCCGAACTGGCCTTCCTCGCGTACGTCTATGTACTGGGCCCCCGCGCGGTCCGCGCCGGAGACACCGGCGATGTCGAGGCAGCCGAACGCAGCGCCACCGTTCCGACGGCCGCCTGATGTGCGTGCAACCCCGCTGAGCTGCTACTGTCTCCTTCGCCCCGGAAGAGCCATTGACACGGAGCTGGCGGGGAGGTAGATTCAAACAGTTGTCTGGAGCTCGGTACCAATCTGGCTCGGCAACAGTGAGTGTCTGTCTGCTTCTAGAAATCTCGATTTCAAAGAAGCCCCCTCCCGATGAATCGGAAACGACAGCCGGTCAGACCGGCTCAGAACTTCTGATAAAGTCGGAACCGCCGGAAAGGGAAACGCGAGAGCGGGAACCTGGAAAGCACCGAGGAAATCGGATCGGAAAAGGATCTGA
>NZ_JBXEJE010000092.1:0-10389 GCF_056820935.1 Streptomyces sp. Q2
TCTGGACGGAGGAGTCCACCCCAGCAGCCAGCCGGGCACTACCTCCAAGCCCGGCCCTTCAGGGCCGGGTCAAGTTGACGCGCAGTTTCACGGCCAGGTAGTCGATGTTCCACTGGACGGAGGTGCGGGAGGCGGCCGGCCAGCCGGGGCGCAGCCGGTCCACGACCTGGTCGACCGTGGGCAGCGGCGCGTGCGGTTCGCCGCGCAGGCGGGGTTCGCACAGGGCGGCCAGCACGGCGAAGTAGCGCTTGGTGCGGTCGACGGAGAAGGCGGGCGCGGTGGTGTCGCCGTCGAGTCCGGCCTCGGCGCGCAGATGGTCGTGGCGCGGTGCCCAGACGTCGAAGGTGAGCAGGTCGCCCGCCGCGGGCAGCACGATCCGCGAGAACTCGAACGGTACGGGCGCCTCCAGGCGGCCCGGCCCGACCTTGATGTGCTCGCCCGCGCCCTCCGGGTTCTCCACGACGTACGTCTGGTGGGCGCTGAGGTTGCTCAGGGTCCAGAAGGTGCCCTGCGCGGTGATCGCGCCCGCCCTGCGGGACACCCCGTCGTGCGGAACGATCAGGTCGTTGTCGGACGCGGAACGGCCGAAGGCCAGCCGCTCGCCCGGTGCCAGCCGCAGTTGCGCGCGGTCCGGCTCGTCCTCCGTGGTCGGCGGAGGTACCACGATGATGCTGTACACGGTGCGTCTCCCCGTCCCCGCATGTCTACGAGTCAGGGTGGGCGACGCCCCGGGGCCGTGTCACGACGTGACACGGCCCCGGGCGAAGGATGGCGAGAAGGCGTCGTGGCGATCCGCCGTGAGATGTGGTGAACCGGTGCTCAGTTCGAGCGGATCACGATGGACGAGCAGACCTTGTCTGCGAACGTCTGACGCTTGGCGTCCCACGCCGGCCACAGCCAGCCGAGGTAGCACGCCAGGCTGTCCAGGAAGTGCGCGATACGGCGGACGAAGGCCATGCCGACGCCGAGGGGCTGGCCGTCGCTCTCCCGCACGAGGCGGATGCCGAGCGCCTTCTTGCCGAGCGTCTGGCCGGTGCGGCCCTCCTGGATCAGCATCCAGATCGCGATGCCGATGACGCCGAGGAAGCCGATGATCGACAGGAACCCGGTCTGGGCGCTGACATCGATGGCCACGAGGACGTACGGGACCATGAGGACGAGGCCGTCCACCAGGGTGCCGAGGAAGCGCTGGCCCCAGTTCGCGTAGGACGGCGCCATGCCGTAGCCCGGCTGCTGCGGGTAGCCGTAACCGGCCGGGGCCTGCGGCGCCTGCGGATAGCCGTAACCCTGCTGCGGCGGCACGCCCTGCGGGGCCTGCTGCGGGTAGCCGTAGGGCTGCTGCTGGCCCTGCTGGGGGTAGCCGTAACCCGGCTGCTGCGGCTGCTGCGGCTGCTGGGGGTTCTGAGGATTCTGCGGCTGACCGTAGGGGTTGTTGGGCGAGCCGAAACTCATGGCGGGATTCCTCCGTTGCGCAAGCTGGGGACAATGCGGACTGCGCGGAGGAACGTCATGAACTGAGCGGTTTGCCCCCCGAACAACAACCGCGAACTGCGCCACACATCGTTCTAGGGCGGCGAGTTGTTGTCCAGCCGCATTCCGTATGTGTTGTGCAAGTGCAACATCGCTGATCATGGCGGGATACGGGCGGACGGGGGCCGTGCTGTCCGCTGGCACCCGGATTGGAACCGGGGCCGGGTCATCCGCGAGGATGGGGGCATGACCGCCCAGATTCTCGATGGCAAGGCCACCGCAGCCGCGATCAAGTCCGACCTGACCGTCCGCGTGGCGGCCCTGAAGGAGAAGGGGGTCACGCCCGGCCTCGGCACGATCCTCGTGGGGGAAGACCCCGGCAGCCAGAAGTACGTCGCAGGCAAGCATCGCGACTGTGCCCAGGTCGGCATCGCCTCGATCCAGCGTGAACTGCCCGCCACGGCGACCCAGGAGGAGATCGAGGCGGCCGTTCGCGAACTGAACGAGGACCCCGCCTGCACCGGCTACATCGTCCAGCTGCCCCTGCCCAAGGGCATCGACGAGAACCGGATCCTGGAGCTCATGGACCCGGACAAGGACGCCGACGGCCTGCACCCGATGAACCTCGGCCGCCTCGTCCTCAACGAGCCCGCCCCGCTGCCCTGCACCCCGAACGGCGTCCTGACCCTCCTGCGCCGCTACGGCGTGGAGATCAAGGGTGCCGAGGTCGTGGTCGTCGGCCGGGGCGTGACCATCGGCCGGCCGATGCCGCTGCTGCTCACGCGCCGCAGCGAGAACGCCACGGTGACCCAGTGCCACACCGGTACGCGTGACCTGTCGGCCCACCTGAAGCGCGCCGACATCATCGTCGCCGCGGCCGGTTCCGCCCACCTGATCCGCGCCGAGGACGTCAAGCCGGGCGCCGCCGTCCTCGACGTCGGCGTCTCGCGCAGCGCCGAGGGCAAGATCGTCGGGGACGTCCACCCGGACGTCGCCGAGGTGGCCGCCTGGATCTCCCCGAACCCCGGCGGCGTCGGCCCGATGACCCGCGCGCAGCTGCTCGTCAACGTGGTCGAGGCGGCGGAGCGCAGTGTCGGCTGAGGGCACGACCGGCAAGGCCGGTGACATGGGCACCGCCGAGAAGCCCGAGGGCACCGTCGAGAAGGCCGAAGGCCCCGACGAGATCGAGGTGCGCGACCCCGTCAGCGCTCCCGACGCCGACGGGAAGCCGCGCCGGACGACCCGCCGCTTCCCCCTGTTCACACGGGACACCGCGCGTCCCGAGGGCGGCGGCCGGGCCGCGCCGAGCGACGCCCCGGCGCCCGCCCGGCAGTGGCCGGTCCTCGTCGTGCTGGCGATGGCCGGGCTCGGACTGCTGCTGACCGCCTTCGACCTGTTCCGCGTCGGCATCCTGCTGCTCGGCGTCGCACTGCTGGCCGGCGGTGCGCTGCGCTGGCTGCTGCCGGACGTCGGCATGCTCGCGGTGCGGTCCCGCTTCACCGACATCGTCACGTACGGCGTGCTCGGCCTCGTGATCGTCCTGCTGGCGATGATGGTGCAGCCGAACCCCTGGCTGGTGATCCCGTTCCTGAAGGACACGCTGCATCTCACGGTCAGCAGCTGACCGGTGGCGTACGGCGGCGGGCCCGCCCCACCCCCCCCCCANCTGGCGATGATGGTGCAGCCGAACCCCTGGCTGGTGATCCCGTTCCTGAAGGACACGCTGCATCTCACGGTCAGCAGCTGACCGGTGGCGTACGGCGGCGGCCCGTCCCCTCCCCCGAGCAAGGACGGGCCGCCGCCGCGCACCACACTCCTGCACGGTGAACCGGCTGTTCAATGGCTGTCCGTGCGCTGTGGCACGGAAGTGACCGTTCCGCCACGGTGTCCTGGCCTTGCGACAGTGGGGCCGGGCACGGGAACCGATCAGCCCTGTGACGTCGTCACCTGCTCAGGATCGGGGTCCCGAGGGGAGGTGGCCGATGGGTGCCTGGCAGCCGTTGCCGGACGATCTGCCGCCGGAGGTGCGGCACTTCGTGGAACAGTTGCGGCTCCTGAAGGACCGCACGGGACTCAGCCTGGTCGCCCTCGGCGCCCGCACCGCCTACAGCAAGTCGTCCTGGCACCGCTATCTCAACGCCACCCAGCCCCCGCCCCGGCAGGCCGTCGCCGCGCTGTGCCGGATCGCGGAGCTCGACGGCACGGACGCCGAACGTTTCGGGGTGCGTTGGGAGCTGGCGGTCCAGGCGTGGCCCCGCCCGGCGACGGTGCCGGCCCGGCCGGACGGGAGCGGGCCGGGCGGCAGCGGGGGCGAGGAGTACGAGGACGACCCCACGCTGCCGTGGTGGGACGCGCCCCCCGAGGAGAGCGGTCGCGGACGGGCAGGGCGACTGCTGCTGTACGCCGTACTGCTGCTCCTTCTCACGCTGTTGGTCGGCGTCGTCGGCACCGTTGCGTTCGGGTGAACCGAACACCTGCGTGACAGGCGGTATTTCCGGTGTGTGACACTCGTGTCGATGTATTGACAAGTTCGCGGATTTGACACGAAGTGGTTCTACATCGGCGCTAGCGTGTCCTTTTCTGCCGTCGACTTACTGGACCTCTGCCCGGTGGGCGTGCAACGGTGCATGCCCGCGGCCACGATGCACCTGTGCGCCCCCACCCCGGGAACTGAGATCCTGACTGTGCGCATCCCTGTGGGTAGCCACAACGGGACTCGGCAGAGGCACCACGCACGGGGAAAAGCGGAGAACAACCAGCACAACCGGGGGGAAGAGGGGGGTAGCAATGCCTCGTTGGAGGGCCTTGCCCGACGAGCTCGATCCGCAGGTCAGAGAGTTCGCGAGCCAGCTGCGGCGGCTCGTGGACCGCAGCGGCTTGAGCATCGCCGCGGTGGCTGACCGCACGGGTTACAGCAAGACGTCCTGGGAGCGTTATCTCAATGGCCGGCTGCTCGCGCCGAAGGGCGCGATCGTCGCCCTGGCCGAGGTCACCGGCACCAATCCCATTCATCTGACGACGATGTGGGAGCTCGCCGAGCGCGCCTGGAGCCGCTCGGAGATGCGCCACGACATGACCATGGAGGCCATACGGATCTCTCAGGCTCGCGCCGCGCTGGGCGAGTTCGGCGCGCCCGCGGCGGGCGCCCAGGGCAGCAGGACGGCCCG
The DNA here is from genome assembly GCF_056820935.1 of Streptomyces sp. Q2. Lineage (NCBI taxonomy): Bacteria > Bacillati > Actinomycetota > Actinomycetes > Kitasatosporales > Streptomycetaceae > Streptomyces > Streptomyces sp. Q2. Next base: position 4,638 of record NZ_JBXEJE010000092.1, read on the forward strand.
CAGGAGCGGCAGCGCCACGGCCACGCCCGGCATCGCCGGACCGGCCGGAGTGGTCCCGTCGGTGCCGGCCCAGCCGACGGCGCCGGACGTCCGGGACTCGGCGGGCGACGTCCGGGACGTCCGTCCTTCGGGCGGGTCCCCGGGCGGTTCGTCCGGCGGGTCCTCGAGTTCCTCCGGCTCCTCCTCGGGCGGCAACTCGTGGGGACTGGCGGGGTACGAGCGGCCGGCGCCGACCGGCGGGCGTGGTGCCGGTGCCGGATCCCCGGCTTCGGCCTCGGGCGCGGCATCCGCATCCGCATCGGCCGACGCTCCGGCGCGGACTTCCGCGCCGGCGAGCCCGTACGGCGACCCGCCGCAGGGTCATCGTCGGGGTGGTGAGTCCTCCGGCGGGTCGGGCGGCAAGCGGCGGCTGACGATGTTCCTCGCGGGCGTCTTCGGGGTGCTCGTGGTCATCGTGGCCGCGTACTTCCTCACCAACGGCGGGGACGACGGCAAGAAGGAGGACGTCGCGGCCTCGCCGTCGCCGTCGGTCAGCACCGACACCGACCTGCCGGCCGGGGTGAAGTGCAGCGGTGACTCCTGTACGGGCAAGGACGCGGAGAGCATGGGGTGCAGCGGTGACCTCGTCACCACCGCCAAGACCGCGACCGTCGGCAGCACCGTCGTCGAGGTCCGCTACAGCGAGACCTGTGGCGCGGCCTGGGGGCGCATCACGCAGGCCGTGCAGGGCGACGAGGTGCGGGTGAGCGCGGCGAAGGCCGACGAGCAGACCGGGACCATCACGGTGGCCGGGGACACGATCGCCTACACACCGATGGTGGCCGTGAAGGACGCGGGAGAGGCGGAGGCCTGCGCGACGCTGGCCTCGGGTCAGGAGGGGTGCACGAAGTAGCGGGAAAAAGAATCCGGACGGACGCGCATGCCCGCCTCGATCGCGGGCACGCGAACGTTACCCCCACGGGAGTCCGGCAATCGGAACCCCCCCGAACGGCGGCCGCCTTCGTCCCCCTCTCCCGGACGGGCGGCCGCCGCTTCTTGTGGACGCCCGTCCGGGAGGCTCTCTGTGGGGTGGGCCACACCGCCCCGGACGCCCGGGATCCCGGAGGCGCGATAGCCTGACCGCTGATCTCTCTTGACGCCAAGAGATCGATCAAACGTCCGGGGCAGGGACGCCCCACCGCCAGCTGTCATACGGAGAACGCCATGACCCGCACTCCCGTGAACGTCACCGTCACCGGCGCGGCCGGCCAGATCGGTTACGCCCTGCTCTTCCGCATCGCCTCCGGCCAGCTGCTCGGCGCGGACGTGCCGGTCAAGCTGCGACTCCTGGAGATCACCCCTGCGCTGAAGGCCGCCGAGGGTACCGCCATGGAGCTGGACGACTGCGCCTTCCCGCTCCTCCAGGGCATCGACATCACGGACGACCCGAACGTCGCCTTCGACGGCGCCAACGTCGCCCTCCTCGTGGGCGCCCGCCCCCGCACCAAGGGCATGGAGCGCGGTGACCTCCTCTCCGCCAACGGCGGCATCTTCAAGCCGCAGGGCAAGGCCATCAACGACAACGCCGCGGACGACATCAAGGTCCTCGTCGTCGGCAACCCGGCCAACACCAACGCGCTGATCGCCCAGGCCGCCGCCCCGGACGTACCGGCCGAGCGCTTCACCGCGATGACCCGCCTGGACCACAACCGCGCGCTGACCCAGCTCGCGAAGAAGACGGGCTCCACGGTCGCCGACATCAAGCGCCTGACCATCTGGGGCAACCACTCCGCCACCCAGTACCCCGACATCTTCCACGCCACGGTCGGCGGCAAGAACGCCGCCGAGGCCGTCAGCGACGAGAAGTGGCTGGCCGAGGACTTCATCCCGACCGTCGCCAAGCGCGGCGCCGCGATCATCGAGGCCCGTGGCGCGTCCTCCGCGGCCTCCGCCGCCAACGCCGCCATCGACCACGTGTACACCTGGGTCAACGGCACCGCCGAGGGCGACTGGACCTCCATGGGCATCCCGTCGGACGGCTCCTACGGCGTCCCGGAGGGCCTCATCTCCTCCTTCCCGGTCACCACCAAGGACGGCACGTACGAGATCGTCCAGGGCCTGGACATCAACGAGTTCTCCCGCGCCCGTATCGACGCCTCCGTGCAGGAGCTGGCGGAGGAGCGCGAAGCGGTGCGCGGCCTCGGCCTGATCTGAGCCGGACGGCTCGACCGAGCCTCCCGTCAGGACCCCGCACGGGCCCTGTTCCGTCATCGACCGGAACGGGGCCCGTGCCGTTTTCCGGGTGACCGCCCGGCGAGACGCTTCTCGAACCAGTGGGCGGCGTACACGTTGTCGTCGTAGCGGGGGATCTCCCGGTACCCCGAGGCCCGGTACATCGTCTGCGCCTCCGTGAGCGCCGCGTGCGTGTCCAGTCGTACGACGTCGAAGCCGCGGGCGGCGGCCTCGGCCTCCAGCGAGGCGAGCAGCCGTCGGGCGAGACCCAGGCGGCGGGCGTCCGGGTGCACCCACACGTGCCGGATCTCGCCGGCCCCGGGCTCCAGCCGGCGCAGCGCCCCGCAGCCCACCGGGCGGCTCTCCTCGTACGCGACGAAGAAGGCGCCGGCATCGCCGGACACCTCCTCGGGCCGTACGAGAGCTGACCGGTCGAAGCCCTCCGGGAAGCGGGCGTCGATGTCGGCGGCGTACGCGTCCAGGCAGGTGCGGGCGTCGGGGGAGGCGCCGGGGACGAGGGCGACGGTGATGGCGGCCAGCCGCAGCAGGCGCTGCGCGGTGGCCAGCGCGCCGGTCAGCTCGGTCCGCTGGCCGGGGGCGAGGCCTTCGAGCAGGCCGGCGGCGAGGGCGCCCGCCCTGCGATTCTGCTCCTCGACCTCGGTGCGGCCGGCGGGGGTCAGTTCCACCCTGCGCAGCCGGCTGTCGTCAGGGTGGACGCTCGTGCGGACCAGGCCCTGTCTCTCCAGGGCCTTCGCCATCCGGCTCAGATACCCGGCGTCCAGCCCGAGCCGCGTCCTGAGCTCCCGCAGGGACGCGCCGGACGCACTCTCGTGGATCTCGAACAGCAGCCGGGCCTCACCGAGCGGACGGCCCTGGCCGAGATAGTGGTCGTCCAGGACGCCGATGCGGCGCGTGAAGTAGCGGTTGAAGCGGCGCAGGGCCGTCACGTCTTCCATGGACACTGGCTTCATACTTCTTTGACTTTAGTCAAAGGAGTCGCGGGGGTCCATGGCTCGGAGGCCGACGTCCGTGGCGGCCCGAAGCCGGCGGGGCATGACGAGTGAGGGCGGAGACACCGGGCGTGACATTCCGGTTCCGCCGGCCCCACCTGTCCCTCTATGCTGATGGTTTGTCAACAACAGCATGAGCAAGGGTTTTTCCACGCATCGGGGGAATGGCGTGAGCACCGCGTACGTGCCTCAGCAACCACATCAGACACCTGCCGGCACACCGCCGGCCGAACCGCCTCCCACCGCGCCGCACGCCAGCGAGGCGACCCGGCTGCTGTGCGCGGGCACCTATCTCGACTCCGGTTACCGCGACAAGGTCATCGAGGAACTGCATCTCAACGAGCAGCGGATCGCGGCCCCTTCGCTCGGCTTCGACGCGGCCCGCGTCCTCGCGCACGCCCTGCGGGCCCGGCGCCAGGAACTGATGTGGGCCGGGGCGATCCTGGGGCTGTGGGTGATCGGGACGGCGCTGACCGGGGGTGTGCTGGGCATCTTCCTGTGGCCCAGCCTGTACCTCGCGGTCGCCGGCTGGGTCAGGGGACGCGGAGAGCAGCCACCGCTGTACCGCCGGGTGCCCGCCTTCCTGCTCCGCTGGTGGGGGCGCATCATGTTCGCGCTCCTGCTGCTCCTCGTGACGGTCGCGGCGTTCGGCGGCACGGACGACAGCGATGCGTACGGCTCGTCCTACGACTCGTACGGCTCCACCGGCCTGTACGGCGACAACTTCTCCGACTCGCCGGGCTTCTCCGACGCGGTGGTGCCCGACTTCGACGACCTCGGCAGCTTCGTCGAGCCCTGGCGGGCCTGGGCCACGCTCGTGATGTTCGCCCTGATCGCGCTGTGTCTGGCCGCCCAGCGCGGGCAGTTCGCCCGGGTGATGGCCGCCGAACTGTCCCCGCAGCGCTTCCCGGACGCCGCCGGCGACCCCGCCGAGCGGGCCGAGGGGCAGCGTTTCCAGCGGCTGAAGGAGCGCATCCGGCTGGAACAGCACGCGCCGCTGATCATGTACCACGAGGCACGGCCGTTCTGCGGCGCCGGCGCGGCCTACGAGACCTGGGTCCTCGCCGTCGAACTGCGCCCCGACGAGATGAAGAAGCAGCAGCCGCTCGGCAACCGCATGGTCCTGGAGAAGATCCGGCCCCTGCTCGAACAACTGCGCCTGCCCGCCGAGTACGCGGGCAACCTGGGCCGCGACCGGCTGCGCCGGCTGGAGATCGACGAGTGCGTGTTCCTGCCCGTGGAGGGGCTGCGGCGGCGCGAGGAGGCGCCGTACACCCCACAGGCGTTCGAGGAGCACCGGGCGCGCGCGGTCGAGGAGGGCGCCGAGAAGCGCCGGCACTTCCTGCGGATCCGCGTCGGCGGCTGGGAGGAGGAGCTGGTCGTCACGGTCTTCGTACGCATCCACACCCAGGGCCGCATGCTCATGCTGGAGATCGCGCCGCATGTGCTGACGCCGGTGCGCGAGGACTTCAAGAACGCCGACCGCACCGCCCATCGCTTCCGCAACAACAGCGCGCTCGGCAAGGGGGCCTGGGCGATGGTCCGGGTGCCCGGCTCCGCGATCGGCTCCCTGGTCCCGCTGGGCAAGGGACTGGCGTACGTCTGGCGGCTGCTCACCGGCGGCAACGCGGGCGCGCTGCCCGAGGGGCCGGCCGTGTCGGTGCGCGAGGTGGGTTCGGTGGCCGTCGGGTCCCTGTTCCAGGAGATGGACGTCTCCCGGTACCTCAAAAGCGTGCAGGACCGTGTCGCCAACGGCGTGCGGGCCGCGCTCGCCGACTCCGGTTACCAGACCGGCGAGTTCGTCCAGAAGATCGTCAACATCAGCAACGGCGGCGTGAACATCGACCGGATCGCGGACAGCACCTTCGCGGTGGGCAGCCACGCGTCCGCGTCCTCCTCGACCACGACCGGCGCCGCCGCGCCGCAGAAGGGAAACCACACCGATGGCAACGGATGAGCCGAACGTCAGCATCGGCGACGTCTCGCACAGCACCTTCGCCATCGGCAGCCACGCGCACGCCGAGAGCCACCACGGCACGGCCGTACAGCGCGACCAGGCCGCCGAGGAGCTTTTGAAGGCGGTGCGCGAGCTGCGCGCCGACCTGACCCGGGTACGGGCCGGCGAACAGACGGCCGCCCTGGACGAGGCACTCGCCGAGACCGAGGACGAGATCACCCGCACCGGACAGGCGGGTCCGTCTCGTCTGGACCGACTGCGGCAGCTGCTCACCGACTCGCAGGCCCTGGTCGGCCTGATCGCGTCCGCCGGGGCTGTCGCCGGTCTCCTGGGGCTGTGAGAGGGACGGGATGAGCGACAGCGGGGGAACGCGGTACTGGAACGAGGAGACCCAGCGCTGGGAGGAGGACGACGGCACGAGGCCCGGCCTCCCGTCGCCGACGACGCCGCCACCACCGGCCCGGCCGGGGTTCGCTCCGGCGTGGCCCACAAACACCTCGACGGGGGCGGCGGCAGCGGAGACCGGGGACGGTCCGGCCACGGCGGCGGCCGATGCGGCGGATGGTCCGGCCGT
>NZ_JBXEJE010000093.1:0-8582 GCF_056820935.1 Streptomyces sp. Q2
CGACGCGCTGCGCGGCCTGAGCCGCGCGCACCGCCTCGCGCGGCCGGCCCGCGTCGCGCGCGAGGAACGCCGTGTTGCAGAAGGCGTGCGCCTCAAGGCCCGCATCCCCGGTCACCCGGGCGGTCGCGAGTGCCTCCGCGTAGTGCGAGCGGGCGTCGTCGAAGCGGCCCGAGTCGTGGGCCAGCCAGCCGACCGAGATGGCCAGTTCGCCGGCGCCCGAGTGGAGCCGTTCGGAGGTCGTCCGCCGGGTCGTGTTGGCGTCGAGCAGGGCGTAGGCGGCGCGCAGCGGGGCGGCCGCGCGGCGGTAGAGGCCGTCCGCGCCGTGCCGGTCGTCGAGCAGCCGGATCCTGCGGACGGCCTCTTCGAGGGCGCTCGCCTCGCTCGTCCCGACGCGCCGGACGGGCCGTTCCGCGGCCGAGGCGTCGAAGGCGAGTGTGAAGGGGCCCAGCGAGGCGACTGCCATCGTGGCGCCCCCGCTGGTCATGAATGCGCGACGCAGCACGTCGCTCTCCTCGTCGTTGTCGTGCGTCTCGTACAGGTCCTGCGTTTCATACGGCTCGTACGCCCCCGGCGCCTCACCGGCGATGTGCGCCGGGGCCGCCGCGAGGGACGGGTGCGCGTCCTCGGGGACGCGCACCCGGCGTCCGCGTACGGACGAGCGGGGCGCGAACCCGAGGTCGGTCAGTGTGCGGCCGGGGAACATGTGCAGGAACACCCGTTCGTACGCGTAGTTGGGGCAGCGGATCTCACCCGCCTCGACCCGGCCGACATAGCGTGCGTCGCAGCTGACCCGCTCACCGATCTCGCGGGCGGCCCGCCGTACCGCCGAAGCGAACTCGGCCGGCGAGCGCTGTCCGCGCAACTGCCGGAAAGCGAGATTCGGCTGCGGTGGTCGGGGGGACGGGGACGGGGTCACCATTGACGACGCCATGGCCGGGTCCTCTCGTGCGAACCGTCGAACCATGCCGGAACCGTGGTGGTTCACGGTGAGTTGCCCGTGTGGCACCCCGTTTCCGGCGGGCAAGAACGTACCCGCTGTGTCGGACCCGGCACGCGGTGTTTGGCTACAAACCGGATATCTCATCCGAGATCTGCCATGAACTGCCATCCTTTGCGGCGGACTTCCGCCGTAGCCGTTGACACCCGGGCGCGTTGAACCCGGCGGACCGGGAGCCGCCCGACTCCCGACCCGTTCGTTGGAGGAGGGGTTCCGTGGTGGAGGCCGGCATGGAGACCAGACACAGCGCCGATCCTTGTGCGTCCCGTTCGTTCAGTTCTTTCAGCGCGCCGACCGCGTGTCCGGACGCCGCGTGCGATGTCGTCACGGTGCCCACGCGGCACGGGCTCGAGGCGGTCGACATCCTGCGGCGCGGGGCGGGCGACGAGGCGGTCGGGCCGGTCCTGCACGACGACGACTGCGGCACGCTGGCCTTCGTGGTGCCGTCGGGAACCGCGGCCGGGTGGGACATGCCGGGCAGTACCTGTACGGAGACGGACGGGCGGGGGCTGCGGCTGAGCCCCGAGCCGCCGGGGGAGGGCTCGGACTGGCTGCTGCCGCCGGGAGAGGCGGACCTCGCGACGGATCCGGCGGTGCTGCGGGCGGCGCTGGGGGAGGCGGCCCGGTTGATCGAGGCCGCGGACAACTGCCGGTGACACCGGCTGGGGCTCGTTGGGCCGAGCGTCCCGCGGCGCCGGATAATGGCGCAATGGGAAAGTCCAGGAACGTCCGTCGGGAAAGCGCCGCCGTCGTCGAGGCCGTCGACGGTGGGCTCGCCGAGCTCATACCCGACCGGGACAGGGCGCGGGCCTGGACGCTGCTCGTCGACGGGGCGCCGCAGTCGCACGTCGACCTCGACGATCCCGCCTACCTGTCCTTCGAGTACCAGCGCCGGCTCGGGCACGTCATCGACCTGGCCGCCCCGCCCGGCAAGCCCGTGCACGCCGTGCACCTCGGCGGCGGCGCGTTCACCCTCGCCCGTTACGTCGCCGCCACCCGCCCCCGCTCCACCCAGCAGGTCGTCGAGCGCGACGCGGCCCTCGTGCAACTCGTGCGCCGGGAGCTGCCGTTGGAGACGGTGGCCCGGATCCGGGTGCGTTCCGTCGACGCCCGTGAAGGACTCGCCAAGGTGCCCGACGGCTGGGCCGACCTCGTCATCGCCGACGTGTTCAGCGGAGCCCGCACCCCCGCCCACCTCACCTCCACCGAGTTCCTCGACGAGGTCCGCCGGGCGCTGAAGCCGGGCGGCTGCTACGCCGCCAACCTCGCCGACGGGCCGCCGCTGGCCCACCTGCGCGGCCAGATCGCCACCGCGGCCGCCCGTTTCCCGGAGCTCGCCCTGGTCGCCGACCCGACCGTCCTGCGCGGCAAGCGCTTCGGCAACGCGGTCCTCGTCGCCTGCGACCACCCGCTCCCCGTCGCCGAACTCACCCGCCGCGCGGCCTCCGACCCGCACCCGGGCCGGGTGGAACACGGCAGGTCGCTGACCGACTTCACGGGTGGGGCGGTAGCCGTGACCGACGCGGCCGCGGTGGCCTCTCCGGCGCCGCCGGCATCGGTGTTCCGGTGAGGTGACTCAGTAGGTCCCGATCTCCACCCGCGGCGGCCCGTCGTGCCAGGTGCAGAACACCGACACCCGGTCCGCGCCCGAGGAGAACTCCACCCGGATCCACGACTCGGTCTTCCACACCTGCATCGACCAGCCGGTGCCGGGAGTCGCCGACACCAGCGTCGCGGAGGTCGTGCCGAGATCGAAGACGGCACGGCCGCCGTCGGTGTCGTAGCTCTTGACCTGGCCGGACGCGGTGGGGGAAGGGAGGGGGTTCGTCGGCGGTGTCTTCGAGGGAGTCCGCGTGGGGGTCGGGGACGGCTTGCGGGAGGGGCTTTTCGACGGGGACGGCGTCGGCCGGTTCGTCGAGGAGGCCAGCGGTTTCGACTCCTGCGTGGTCGCGTCGGCCGCCGTGATGGGCAGGGCCCGCGGCGGGTCGTACGCCGTGCCCGCCATCACCGTGTGGACGCCCCACCACGCCAGCGTGACCGCCGCGCCGGTGGCGAGCATCCAAGCCAGTACGTGCATGAGTCCTCTGCGCATCGCGGGCCATACTGCCTCACGCGTCCCACCGGTGTCGCCCGCTCCCCGCCCTGTTTTCCACAGGCGGGAAGTTGTCCACAGGCACCGGATGGGCCTGTGCCGCATGGCGTACGGTGCGGCGCATGGCAAGTGTGCTCGTGGTCGAGGACGACCAGTTCGTACGCTCGGCGCTGATCCGGCATCTGACCGACGCCGCCCACACGGTGCGCAGCGTCGGCACCGCGCTGGAGGCGCTGCGCGAGGTCGCCCATTTCCGCTTCGACGTGGTGATCCTGGACCTCGGTCTGCCCGATCTGGACGGCTCCGAGGCCCTGAAGATGCTGCGTGGCATCACCGATGTCCCGGTGATCATCGCCACTGCCCGGGACGACGAGACGGAGATCGTCCGGCTGCTGAACGCGGGGGCGGACGACTACCTGACCAAGCCGTTCTCGGTCGAGCACCTGTCGGCCCGGATGGCCGCCGTCCTACGACGCTCCCGCACCGCCGCCGGGGACGCCCCGCCGGAGAGCGTGCTGCGCGTCGGCGGCCTGACCGTCGACCCGCTGCGCCGCCAGGCCGAGTTGGACGGCGTACGACTGGACCTGACCCGGCGTGAGTTCGACCTGCTCGCCTTCCTGGCCGGACGGCCCGGTGTCGTCGTCCCCCGCCGGGAACTGCTCGCCGAGGTCTGGCAGCAGTCCTACGGCGACGACCAGACCATCGACGTCCATCTGTCGTGGCTGCGGCGCAAGCTGGGCGAGACGGCGGCGAGTCCGCGCTATCTGCACACGCTGCGGGGCGTCGGGGTGAAGCTGGAGCCACCGGGATCGGAGCCGGCGCGATGAGATGGGCACTGGTCAAGGTCTCGCTGGCGGTCACCACCATGGTCGTGTTGGCCTTCGCGATCCCCCTCGGACTCGTCATCAGGGAGATGGCGAGGGACCGTGCCTTCTCCAACGCCGAACGGCAGGCCGCGGCCGTCGCCCCCGCCCTGTCCATCACCACCGACCGCGACCAGCTGGAGCGGGTCGTCGCCTCGGCCGGGTCGGACGCGGGCCTGGCCGTGCACATACCGGCGTCCGACGGCGCCGCGGCCGTCGACCTCGGGCGCCGGCGCGCAGCCGACGGGGACATCGCCACCGTGCGGAAGCTGGGCCGCGCCTCGACCAGTGAGGTGTCCGGCGGCTCCGCGCTGCTCCAGCCGGTCGCGCTGAGCTCCGGCGAGATCGCGGTCGTCGAGGTGTACGTCCCGGAGTCCGAGGTCAGCAACGGCGTGGCCACCGCCTGGGCGGTGCTCGCGGGCGTCGGTGCCGCGCTCGTCGTCGGCTCGGTCGCCGTCGCCGACCGGCTGGGCGTGCGGATGGTGCGGCCCGCGCAGCGCCTGGTCGAGGGCGCGCACGAACTGGGGGAGGGAAAGCTGGGCGCGAGAGTGCCGGAGGAAGGGCCGACCGAACTGCGGCTGGCGGCCGTCGCGTTCAACTCCATGGCCGACCAGGTCGTGCAACTCCTCGCGAACGAGCGGGAGCTGGCGGCAGATCTCTCTCACCGGCTGCGCACACCGCTGACCGTGCTGCGGCTGAACGCGGCCTCGCTCGGGGACGGACCGGCCGCCGAGCAGACCCGGGCCGCGGTCGCGCAGTTGGAACGCGAGGTCGACACGATCATCCGTACCGCCCGGGACGCCAAACCGCAGACCGCGGCGGCCGGACCCGGCGCCGGATGCGACGCGGCGGAGGTGGTGCGGGAGCGGATGGCGTTCTGGTCGGCGCTCGCGGAGGACGAGGGCCGCAAGTGGCGGGTGGCCGGGGCCGACCGGCCGGTGCGGATACCCGTGGCCCGCGCGGACCTGGTCGCCGCCCTGGACGCCCTGCTCGGCAACGTCTTCCGGCACACCCCGGTGGGCACCGCCTTCGCGGTCGACCTGCACAACGGCGAGGACGCGGTGATCGTGCTGGTGTCCGACGCGGGGCCGGGCATCGCCGATCCCGAGGCGGCGATGGCGCGCGGCCGGGGTTCGGGAAGCGCCGGGTCGACCGGGCTCGGTCTCGACATCGTGCGGCGGCTCGCGGAGGAGACGGGCGGGGACGTGCGCATCGGGGCGTCGGTGCTCGGCGGGACCGAGGTGCGGATCTGGATCCAGCTGGACGGACGCGAGCGGCCACCGCTGAGGCGGGGGCACCGAGGCTCCGTACGCCGCCGCAGACCCGGCCGACTGGTCTCTACCTTTAACCGGTCCCGATCCCTCCCTTAAGCTCGCCCTAAGATCGCCAACCCACGCCCTGAACAGGCCGTTTGTCCGATTCCGGATCGCTAGCGTGCTGCCGCACCCCACCCCCGAAGAGTGAAGGCAGACACGTGATGAGCAATCACCGGCGCAAGGTGAGCGGGAGAAACAAGGTGGTCGGCGGAGCTGTCGCCGCCGCGGTGGTTGGCGGCGGCGCGATCCTGTTCACCGGGACCGCCCAGGCGGCCGGGATCGGTGCCGCGTACACCAGGACCAGCGCCTGGTCGACGGGTTACACCGCGCAGTACGTCGTCACGAACAACAGCGGTCAGGTGGACCGGGACTGGACGCTGGAGTTCGACCTGCCGTCCGGTTCCACCCTCGGCTCCCTCTGGAACGCCGAGTCCGGTGTGAGCGGGCGGCACGTCACCGTGACGCCGCCGAAGTGGGACACGGACGGGCTGGCCGCCGGTGAGTCGGTGACGGTCGGCTTCGTCGTGACCGGCACCGGCGCCCCGACCGGCTGCCTGATAGACGACGTCAGGTGCTCCACGGACGACGGCGCGACGCCCGAGCCCAGCGGCCGCCCGACGCAGTCCGCGACGCCGACAGCCAAGCCCACGGCCACCCCCACCCCTACGGCCACCCCCACCCCCACAGCCACGGCTTCCCCCTCGCAGAGCACCGGCACCGGCTCCGGCACCACCACCGGTGCCGCCTTCGCCCCCTACGTCGACACCTCCCTCTACCCCGCCTTCGACCTGGTCGCGAGCGCCGGGGCGACCGGCGTGAAGGACTACCACCTCGCCTTCGTCACCGACGGCGGAGGCTGCACGCCCAAGTGGGGCGGGGTGACGGACCTGGCGAGCGACGCCGTGGCGGCCCAGATCGGCGCCCTGCGGGCCAGGGGCGGGGACGTGCGGGTCTCCTTCGGTGGTGCGGCCGGGTCCGAGCTGGCCACGGCGTGCTCCTCGGCGGAGGCGCTGGCGACGGCGTACGGCAAGGTCGTGGACGCCTACGACCTCACCAAGGTCGACTTCGACGTGGAGGGCGGGGCGCTGCCGAACTCGGCCGCGAACACGCGCCGCGCGCAGGCCATCACGAAGCTCCAGGGGCAGCACCCGGACCTCGATGTCTCCTTCACGCTCCCGGTCATGCCCGAGGGCCTGACCCAGGACGGGGTGAACCTGCTGGCGGACGCCCGGCGGAACGGCGTGAAGATCAACACGGTCAACATCATGGCGATGGACTACGGGCCGGCGTACAGCGGCGACATGGGCACCTACGCCGAGCAGGCCGCCACCGCCACGCAGGCGCAGATCAAGGGCGTCCTGGGCCTGTCCGACAGCGCCGCCTGGAAGGCCGTCGCCGTCACCCCGATGATCGGTGTGAACGACGTGGCCTCGGAGATCTTCAAGGTCGACGACGCGACCCAGCTGGTGGACTTCGCGAAGGCCAAGGGGCTCGGCCGGCTGTCGATGTGGTCGGGAGCCCGGGACAAGCAGTGCGCAGGCGGGGCGAAGGGCACCGCGGACGCCACGTGCAGCTCGATCGTCCAGGACCCGTTCGCGTTCTCGAAGGCGTTCGCCGCCTACGAGTGATCCACATGCGGGGGCGGGAGGGATCGTGTCGATTACGTTTCGACAAATCGGATCGAAAGCTATTGACGTATGACCTGACATGCGGCTGTCATTGCGCCATCGTGTTCGGTCAAGTTGATTTCTGGTCGATTGCGACCGGATCTCCAACCCTCTGAGACCGGACCCTCCCGTCAGGAGCCGTTCATGCATGACCTCTCCCCCTCCGGTCTCTCCCTCCCCTCCCCCAGCCGCCGCACCCTGCTGCGCGGCGTGGGCGGCGCGGCCCTGCTCGGCGCCGGGATACCCCTGCTGAGTGCCTGCGGCAGCAGCGGCTCGTCCGCCGACCCGAAGACGGTCACGCTCGGTTCCAACTCGTCGGACGCGGTACCGAAGAAGGCGTTCGCGGAGATCTACACGGCCTTCACCAAGAAGTCCGGGATCAAGGTCGACGTCAACACCAAGGACCACAACACGTTCCAGGAGCAGATCAACTCGTATCTGCAGGGCACGCCGGACGACGTGTTCACCTGGTTCGCCGGCTACCGGATGCAGTTCTTCGCGTCGAAGAAGCTGGCCACTCCGATCGACGACGTGTGGGCGAAGATCGCGGGCAACTTCCCCGAGGCGATGCAGAAGCTCAGCAAGGGCGAGGACGGCAAGTACTACTTCGTGCCGCTGTACACGTACCCGTGGGCGCTCTTCTACCGCAAGAGTGTCTTCCAGCAGCACGGCTACAGCGTCCCCACCACCTGGGACCAGCTGGTCGCCCTGTGCAAGCAGATGAAGAAGGACGGCCTGGTCCCGATCGCCTTCGGTGACAAGGACGCCTGGCCGGCGATGGGCACCTTCGACCAGATCAACTTCCGCACCAACGGCTACGACTTCCACGTCGATCTGATGGCGGGCAAGGCCTCCTGGACCGACGCCAAGGTGAAGACCGTCTTCGACCACTGGTCCGAGCTCCTGCCCTACCACCAGGAGGGCGCCGTCGGCCGTACCTGGCAGGACGCCGCGCAGACCCTGGTGTCGAAGAAGGCCGGCATGTACCTGCTGGGCACGTTCGTCGGCCAGCAGTTCACCAACCCGGCCGACCTGGAGGACCTCGACTTCTTCGCCTTCCCGGAGATCGACCCGGCCTACGGTCAGGACACCGTGGAGGCGCCGACCGACGGCTTCATGCTCTCCAAGGCCCCCAAGAACGCCTCGGGCGCGGCCAAGCTGCTGGAGTACCTGGGCAGCCCGGAGGCCGAGGAGATCTACCTCAAGGCCGACTCCAGCGTGGTGGCCGCCTCGTCCAAGGCAGACACCTCCTCCTACACCCCGCTGCAGAAGAAGGCGTACGAGATGATCTCGGGCGCGAAGAGCCTGACGCAGTTCATGGACCGCGACAGCCGCCCGGACTTCACCGCCACGGTGATGCAGCCCGCGCTGCAGAACTTCGTCCGCAACCCCAAGAACGTCGACAGCATCTTGTCGTCGGTCGAACGCCAGAAGAAGACGATCTTCGCGTCCGCGTGAGTGGAGCGAGTGAGAGCGACATGACGACGACGCCCACGAAGGACCAGGAGGCGGCCGCGCCGCCTCCGGGCCCCGCCTCCGTCAAGAGCCCCAAGAGGGCACCCACGGGGCACAACCGCCTGCTGACCCGCCGTGACCGCATCACGCTCGGCCTGATGGCGGGCGTGCCGACGATCCTGCACGTCACCC
>NZ_JBXEJE010000094.1:0-8094 GCF_056820935.1 Streptomyces sp. Q2
TCCGACTCTATCAGATCCTTTCGGGCCTGACTCCCAGTCAGAGGGGCTTGTCTTCCCGGCCGCTGGGCCGTTCCGACGTCTCAAACCTTAGCGGATCCTTCCGGTCAGTTCCTAATCGAGCTGCCGGACCCAAATCGAATGGAATTCGGGCACGCCGAATTCAATCCCGCTGGGAGATCTTGCTGGTGGTTTGTGGTGCCGCTGATGCGGCGGAGGCGTCGTCGAAGAACCGTTACGGCTCCGCGGCAACCCGAAGAACTCTACGGATCGGGCAGGGGGCTGTCAAGTGCCGTCTGTCAAGATCTTTTGTGGCGGGATCAGTCCAGGTCGGTGAGGCGCCCGCCGGCGTCCGGCTGGGCGTCCTCCACCCGGCGCAGGAGGCGGGTGAGGACGTCACCGAGTGCGGTGCGGTCCTTCTGCGACAGGTCCTGGAGCAGGTCCTCCTCGAAGACCGTGGCCAGACGCATCGCCTCCAGCCACTTCTCCCGGCCCCCCGCGGTGAGCTCGACGATCACGCGGACGCGGTTGGACTCGTCGCGCTCCCTGGTGACCAGTCCCTCGGTGACCATGCGGTCGATGCGGTGGGTCATCGCGGCCGGCGTCAGGCCGAGGCGCTTGGCGAGGTCGCTGGGACCCAGGCGGTAGGGGGCGCCGGAGAGGACGAGGGCCTTGAGGACCTCCCACTCGGCGTTGCTGATGCCGAGGGCGGCGGTCTGGCGGCCGTAGGCGACGTTCATACGGCGGTTCAGTCGGGACAGCGCCGAGACGATCTTCTCGACCTGGGGGTCGAGGTCCTGGAACTCGCGCTGGTAGGCGGCGATCTGTTCTTCGAGGGTCGGCTCGCCGAGGCCGCCGGGGGTGTCGCCCATGGGGCGAAGTATGGCACGGGTCTGCTTGGCGTTGAAGTCCTTCGATGTGTACTCTTTAGCTTCTAACTTTAGCTTCGAAGTCTTCAGTGCTAACTGCTGATGACACCCAACTACTCGAGAGAGGTGAACGTGACCAGGGCGAAGGGCGCTGCGATGCGCCGGATCCACGTGGGCAACGCACTCAGCGCGTTCGGGCTCGGCTTCACCGTCCCCTATCTGTACGTCTACGTGGCGCAGGTACGGGGGCTGGGTGCCATGACGGCGGCGCTCGTCCTGGCCGTCTTCGCGGTGGCGGCGCTGATCGTGCTTCCGTTCGCCGGGCGGGCCATCGTCCGGCGGGGTCCGTTGCCGGTGTTGCTCGCCGCTCTGGTCACCGCCGCGGTGGGAGCGCTGAGCCTGGGGCTCGCGAACAACGCGACGACCGTGTTGCTCTCGGCGGGAGCGCTCGGGGCCGGGCAGGCCGTGATGCAGCCCGCGCTGGCGACGATGATCGTGGACTGCTCGACGGCCGACACGCGCTCGCGGGCCTTCGCCACGCAGTTCTTCCTGCAGAACCTGGGGCTCGGCGTCGGCGGGCTCATCGGCGGTCACCTCGTCGACACCACGCACGTCTCGTCCTTCACCCTGCTGTTCGCGATCGAGGCGGCGATGTTCCTGCTGCTGGTCGTGGTGATGGCGAGCGTGCGGATGCCGCACTCGCCGCGGTTCGCGGACGCGCCGGGGCAGTCGCGCTCGGCCAAGGGGAGCTGGAAGCAGCTGCTGGGCAACCGGGCCATGGTGCAGCTGTGCGTGCTGGGTTTCGTGCTGTTCTTCGCCTGCTACGGACAGTTCGAGTCGGGGCTGAGCGCGTACGGCGTGGAGGCTGCCGGGATCTCGACGTCCGCCCTGGGTACGGCGCTGGCCGCGAACACCGCGATGATCGTGGTCGCGCAGTTCGCCGTACTGAGGTTCGTGGAGCGGCGCAGGCGGTCGCGGGTGATCGCGGCCGTGGGGCTGATCTGGGCCGTGGCGTGGGTCGTGGCGGGGTACGCGGGGCTCGGACACGGCAGCAAGGAGATGGCCACTGCCGCGTTCGTGACGACGTATGCCCTGTTCGGGCTGGGTGAGGCGATGCTGTCGCCGACGGTCGCCCCGCTGGTCGCGGATCTTGCGCCGGAGGGGATGGCGGGGCAGTACAACTCCGCGTTCGCGCTGGTGAAGCAGCTGGCGTTGGCCGTGGGGCCGGCGGTGGGCGGGCCCATGGGGGCGTCGCTGCACGCGCCGTACATCGTGACGTTCCTGCTGTTCTCGCTGGTGATCTCGGTGCTGGCGGTGCGGCTGGGGCGCCGGCTGACGGCCGGACAGGATCAGCCGTGGTCGGCGAGGAGCCGGGTGGTGGCCCAGGGCGGCCCGACTCCGGCGGACCAGGCCCGGGCGAGCGCCTGAGCCGGGCCGGCCCGGTTCACCTCGCGATCCCCGGCAGCGCGAACTCGCACCACACCGCCTTCCCACCCCCCGGTGTCCGACGGGATCCCCACGCCGAGGCGATCGTCGCCACGATGGCGATGCCCCGGCCGGACTCGTCGCCGGGTTCGGCGCGGCGGCGGCGAGGGAGGTGGTCGTCGCCGTCGGTGACCTCGACGATCAGACGGCGGTCGGTGCGGCGCAGCCGCAGGCGCATCGGTGGCGTCCCGTGCTGCAGGGAGTTCGCGACCAGCTCGCTCACGGCCAGGACGCCCAGGTCGTGCAGTTCCACCGGGAACCGCCAGCTGGTCAGGACGCCGGAGGCGAACGCACGCGCGCGTGGGGCCGCTTCCACGCCGCCGAGGAGTTCCAGGGCGGCGTTGCGGAACAGCTCGCTGTCGGGGCCGGTGCGGGCGGGGTGCTGAAGGACCAGGACGGCCACGTCGTCGTCGTGGTCCGCCGTCACCCCGGCTGAACGGACCAGGCGGTCGCACACCACCTGGGGTGTGCCCGTCGCGCCGGACAGGGCGCGCTCCAGGGCGGCGATGCCCTCGTCGAGGTCCTCGTTCCGGCGTTCCACCAGACCGTCCGTGTAGAGGACGGCCGTGGAGCCGGGGCTCAGGGCGATCGAGCCGGAGGCGTGCATCCAGCCGCCGGTGCCGAGGGGCGGGCCGGTCGGTTCGTCGGCGCGCTGGACCACGCCGCTCTCGTCGCGGACCAGGATGGGCAGGTGGCCGGCCGAGGCGTACACCAGCCGGCCCTCGTTCGGGTCGTGGATGGCGTACACGCAGGTGGCGATCTGGTTGGCGTCGATCTCCATGGCGAGGCCGTCCAGGAGCTGGAGGACCTCGTGCGGGGGGAGGTCGAGGCGGGCGTAGGCCCTGACCGCCGTGCGGAGCTGGCCCATGATCGCCGCCGCGCGCACCCCTCGGCCCATCACGTCGCCGATCACGAGGGCGGTGCGGCCACCACCGAGGGTGATCACGTCGTACCAGTCGCCGCCGACCGCGGCCTCCGTGCCTCCCGGATGGTAGGTGGCGGCGACGCGGAGGTCGTCCGGTTCTTCGAGTTCCTGCGGGAGCAGGGAGCGCTGGAGGGTCACGGCGGTCTCGCGCTGGCGGCGTTCGCTGGCTCTGAGTCGTTCGGCGGCCTCGGCGTGGTCGGTGACGTCCGTGGCGAACACCAGGACGGCGGCGCCGCCCTCGCCCGCGGTCACCGGGGTGCAGGTGAAGGTGTACGAGCGGCCGTCGGGGGCCTTGCGGGACTTGACCGTGCGGGGCTTGCCGCTGCGCAGGACCTGGTCCAGGAGGGGGAACAGGCCGAGTTCGTCGAGTTCCGGGAGGGCTTCGCGGGCCGGGGCGCCGGTGGAGCGGGGGCCGAAGGCGGTGACGTAGGCGTCGTTGACGTAGGCGAGGCGGTGGTCGGGGCCGTGGACGAGGGCGACGAGGGCGGGGACGCGGTCGAGGACCTCGCGCACCGGGAGTTCGTCGACGGCGGGCACGGGGGTTGCGTCGTCGGTGAGTTGCTCGGCGCGGGCCGCGGGTACCGAGCCCGCGCCGTCCGACCGCGGGTCCGCGGTGACCGGGTGGTCGGTCCGCCCTGCGGCGCGGCGCTGCGTTCCGGGGAGCCGGGCGCTCCAGCGCGTGAAGTTCACGAATCCTTGCCTCGTGTCGTCGTCTGCGGCGTTCTCGGCCGGCTCCGGACCCGGTCGGGGGTCTGAGGGGTGGCACCCCGGGGTGGCAGCACTGTGGGGAAAGCCTCGCGGTGTCGGAGGGCGGGGTTGTGTCCGTCCAAGGTCGGGACCAGTCTGGCAGGGCGGCCGCCCGGGTCGGCATCCGTCAGACGCCCACCGCACGGCTGGAGTTCCTCGGTCCGGTCAGGACGACCCCTTCGGGTCGTTCGTCGGGTCCTGAGGATGCTTTCCACCGGCCGCGAGTTCGAACTCCGCGCGGGGATGTTCGAGGGATCCGAGCGAGACGATCTCCCTCTTGAAGAGCCCGGACAGGGTCCACTCGGCGAGGACGCGGGCCTTGCGGTTGAAGGTGGGCACCCTGCTGAGGTGGTAGACGCGGTGCATGAACCAGGCAGGGTAGCCCTTCAGCTTGCGCCCGTAGACGTACGCGACACCTTTGTGCAGCCCCAGGGAGGCGACCGAGCCGACGTACTTGTGGGCGTACGTCTCCAGGGGCTCGCCCCGCAGAGCGTGCGCGATGTTGTCGCCGAGGACCTTCGCCTGGCGGAGCGCGTGCTGGGCGTTGGGGGCCGTCTCCTTGCCGGGTTCCTCGGCCGTGACGTCGGGGACGGCGGCGGCGTCTCCGGCCGCCCACGCGTGCGTGGTGCCCTCGATCGTGAGCTCGGGGGTGCATGTCAGCCGGCCGCGGTCGTTGCGCGGGAGGTCGGTGGCGGCGAGGAGCGGGTGGGGTTTGACGCCGGCCGTCCAGACGACCGTACGCGTGGGGAAGCGGGCGCCGTCGCTGAGGACGGCGACGCGGTCCGCGCAGGATTCCAGGCGGGTGTTCAGGCGTACGTCGATGTTGCGGCGGCGCAGTTCGGTGACCGTGTAGCGGCCCATCTCCTCGCCGACCTCGGGCAGGATGCGGTCCGAGGCTTCGACGAGGATCCACTTCATGTCCTCGGGCTGGACGTTGTGGTAGTAGCGGGCGGTGTAGCGGGCCATGTCCTCCAGCTCGCCGAGCGCCTCGACACCGGCGTAGCCGCCGCCCACGAAGACGAAGGTCAGGGCCGCGTCGCGGATGGCCGGGTCGCGGGTGGAGGAGGCGATGTCCATCTGTTCGATGACGTGGTTGCGCAGGCCGATGGCCTCCTCGACGGTCTTGAAGCCGATGCCGTGCTCGGCGAGACCGGGGACGGGCAGGGTGCGCGAGATCGAGCCGGGGGCGAGGACCAGTTCGTCGTACGTCAGCTGCTGTGCGCCGGTGCCCTCCTCCTCGGTGGCGAGTGTGGAGAGGGCGGCGGTGCGCTTGGCGTGGTCGATCGAGGTGACCTCGCCGACGACGACGCGGCAGGCGTCCAGGACGCGGCGCAGCGGTACGACGACATGGCGGGGGGAGATGGAACCGGCGGCCGCCTCCGGGAGGAACGGCTGATACGTCATGTACGGGTCGGGTGTGACCACGGTGATCTGCACCTCGCCCCGCGCGAGTTCCCGTTTCAGCTTTCGCTGGAGACGCAGGGCCGTGTACATCCCGACGTAACCGCCGCCGACAACGAGAATGCGCGCACGTTCCTTCACCATCCCATGACGCACCGGACGCTTGCGTTTGTCCACAGGCTCGACAATTTGTGTGACCGCGAGCCGGGGGCGCGCGGGGTTGGCCGAATCGCCGAAGTAGAGGGAAAGGCCGCAGGTCAGCAGGGGTGTGTCCGGCGCCCGGAGGGGGCGCAATCGGGACGAATGCGACGCGTACTCCGATCGGGGGGCGCCTCGTGCGGAACGAGCCCCTTCTGAATTGACCCCCACTCAACTATGTTCGTGTGACGACGGGGTGTAGGGGGATGCGCCTTCGGGTCCGCGCCGAGCGGGTCCGTGAACCGGGTTTGTTCCGTTCACTCCGGCTTTTCGATGACGGGGAGTGTCTCCGGGGGGAGACGTCATTACCGGGGGATCGCTTATGCATGTTCAGGACTCTCATTGGTCGTCCGCGTCCGCCATCGCGCCCGGTGGCGGGCCGATGAGCTCAGTGATGAGCTCAGCGATGAGCGCGGCGGGCAGCGGACGCGCGGACAGTGCGCGGACGACGCCGCTGCGCGTGGATGCACAGCGCAATCTGGAGCACGTACTGCGCGCGGCGCGCGAGGTGTTCGGCGAGCTGGGGTACGGCGCGCCGATGGAGGACGTGGCGCGGCGCGCGCGGGTCGGCGTCGGCACGGTGTACCGGCGCTTCCCGAGCAAGGACGTCCTGGTCCGTCGGATAGCCGAGGAGGAGACCTCCCGGCTGACCGACCAGGCGCGTGCGGCGCTCGGTCAGGAGGACGAGCCGTGGTCGGCGCTGTCGCGCTTCCTGCGGACGTCCGTGGCCTCGGGTGCCGGGCGGCTGCTGCCGCCGCAGGTGCTGCGGGTCGGTGTGGCGGACGAGGGTTCGCCGGACGGGGCGCGGGTGCCGCAGCAGCGGACGCAGCCGGGTGCCGGGGAGCTGCGGCTGGTCCCGGGGGACTCCGAGGTGCTCGCCGCGGACGACGACACGGGGGCGGCGGCGCTGCTCGAGGTGGTGGGCCAGCTCGTGGACCGGGCCCGTGCGGCGGGTGAGCTGCGGCCCGACGTGTCGGTGGCGGACGTACTGCTGGTGATCGCCACGGCGGCGCCTTCGCTGCCGGATGCCGCACAGCAGGCGGCGGCTTCGGCGCGGCTGCTGGACATCCTGCTGGAGGGGTTGCGGTCGCGGCCGGCATGAGGACGTCATCCTGCGGTGACCGGTGACTCGAAAGGGTGACGGTGAGGCGTGGGCGCTGCGTCGCCCTCGCCTCGGTCACCGCCGGGGCGATGCCGGGAATTTCGGTTCGGGTATCTCTAACTACCGCACCACGAGCGACAGTTGCACTGGCCTCGTGGACGTAGAGGCTGGTACCGCGGTGCGGTGATTCCCCACGGACGAGCGGACGGTCCGTACTCGGGGGTCCTGAACAAAAGCCCATATGGCACGCTGGCCCGGTGTTCGGGACTGGTAGGGCCGGCGGCGGGGGCTTTCCGCGATGAGCTTTGACGGGCGGGACGAGTCACTCGGTGACGACGACGCGGAGTCCGGCGGCGCGGCCTCGCCGCATGTGCCCCTCCAAGGGGGCCGGGCCGTCATCCCGGCGCAGGGCGGCGAACCCGTCGAGGGCAGCGTGCCGGCGCAGCGCGACCGGCGCGAGGACAGCGGCATTATGCCGCCGCCCAGAGACCTGCCCCCGTCCGACGCCGCCCTGATCGAGCGGATGCGCTCGGGCGACGACTCCGCCTACGAGGCGCTCTACCGGCGCCACGCGGACGCGGTGCGCCGGTACGCCCGCACCTGCTGCCGCGACGGCCACACCGCGGACGACCTCACGGCCGAGGTCTTCGCCCGCACACTCCAGGCGGTGCGCGGCGGATCCGGTCCCCAGCACGCCGTACGCGCGTATCTGCTCACCACCGTCCGACGGGTCGCCGCGAGCTGGACGAGGTCCGCGAAGCGGGAGCAACTCGTCGACGACTTCGCGGTGTTCGCCGCGCAGTCCGCGCGCGCGTCCGAGGTGTCCGACGACGAAGCGCTCGACCTGGGCGCCGATGTCCGGGCGATGCACGAGGCCGAGCAGTCGATGGCCATGCAGGCCTTCCGGTCGCTGCCCGAGCGGTGGCAGGCCGTGCTGTGGCACACCGAGGTCGAGGACGAGTCGCCGAGCGAGGTCGCCACGCTCTTCGGACTCGACGCCAACGGCACCCGTGTGCTGGCCAGCCGGGCCCGCGAGGGCCTCAAGCAGGCCTACCTCCAGGCCCACGTCAGCGCCACGCTCGTCAGTGACGAGGAGTGCGCGCGCCATGCCGACCGGCTCGGCGCGTACGCCCGCGGCGGACTGCGCACCCGCGCCGAACGGGGGCTGCGCAAGCACCTGGAGGAGTGCGCCAAGTGCCGGCTGGCCGCGGGCCAGATCAAGGAAGTCGCCGGCGGTATCCCCGCCGTCGTACCGGTCGCGGTCATCGGCTGGTTCGGGGCCGCCGGGTACGCCAAGGCGCTCGGGTTCATCGCCGGCGGGGCGGGCGCGGCCGGCGCCGCGGGAGCCGCGGCGGCGAGCGGCGGCTCGT
>NZ_JBXEJE010000095.1:0-5921 GCF_056820935.1 Streptomyces sp. Q2
GCTCCGGGGGCAGCGGGGCCCACGGGCCGCCGGGCGGGGCGTACGGTCCGCCCGGCGTCGCACCCGACGGCGCGGGCCCGTGCGCGCAGGCGGCGGCGCCGAAGGCCCGGTCCACCGAGGTGCGCAGCTCGTGCACGAGCAGCCGGTGCGCGAGCTTCGCGTCCGTGAAGTCGGCCGCCCGCAGCGCGAGCCGTATCCCGTGCACGGCGTCATCGGCGAGCCGCCGGGCCTCCGTGAGCGGCGTCCCGGTCGCGGTGAGCGGGTTCCAGGCACCCGACGCCGCGTCAGTTTCCCTGTCCTCCACGGCGTCCAGGAGATGCGCGAGCCGTCCGAAGAGGCGTCCGGCCTCGGCGAGCGGTTCGGCGTTGCCGGGCCGCCCGGCGAGGACCGCGGTGTGCGCGAAGGCGGCGGCGGTCGCGGTCTCGGTGGGTTCGGTGACCGTCAGGAGGGGCGTTCCCGGCCCCGCCAGCGCCTCGATGCCGACCTGCCGGTCCACGGCGTCGACGAGGAGGGCGGTGTCGAACCCGACGTCCGAGCCGGTCCTCTCCCCGGCCCGCCCCCAGCTCGCGGCGACCCGGCGGGCGGCGAGCGCCACCGGCTTGCGGGCCAGGATCCCGTCCCCGTCGACGACATGGTCGCGCACCTTGGCCGAGGCGAGCACCAGCGAGACGGCGGCCGCGAGCCGCGCCCCCTCACCGTGCGCGACCGACGCGGTACGCATTCCGCGCAAGGGACAGGGCCCCGCCGTGCGTCGCCCGCCACCGGTCCGCTCGGCCTGAGCTTCCGTCAGAACCGATATCAGCAAACCGTCGTAGTTCGTNAGCCGCGCCCCCTCACCGTGCGCGACCGACGCGGTACGCATTCCGCGCAAGGGACAGGGCCCCGCCGTGCGTCGCCCGCCACCGGTCCGCTCGGCCTGAGCTTCCGTCAGAACCGATATCAGCAAACCGTCGTAGTTCGTGACCATCCTCGCGAACTGCCCGTGATCCTTGCGCAGCGCGAGGCACAGCCCGCACAAATGGGCCATCCACTGGGTTTTGAGGCTCTCGCCGAGCCGGTGACGGCAGGGCCTGACGATTCCGAACACGACGATCCCCCGTGATGCGTACGGCGTTGAACTGCGGTGAGCTGCGGCATCGTACCGATCGCCGCATTCACCCGTACGCACCGCCCATCACCCGTACGCCGTCAAGAATCATATTTCACTCACAGTCAGCAGCCGTTTGCGGAACGACCCTTGGGACACTTGGACTCTCGACGGATTCGCTGTGCACCAGTACCGTCACAAACCCCCCGCGCGGCGTCTATCCACTTGGCGCGACGTCCGCATCATGGATGACCATAGGGATGCGGAAAGCAGAAAAGACCGCTGTGAGAGGAGGCGTCCATGGGATCGGTACGCAAGGCAAGTGCCTGGCTTGGCCTCGTCGACGACAACGATGACGAGCGTTACTACGACGACGACTACTCCGAAGGGACCGAGCAGCCCGGGGAGGCCTGGGTCACGGACCCGAGGGTCAAGGTGGCGTCGGACGTCGCCGAGGAGAAGGGCCGCCGGATCGGCACGGTCACCCCGGACAGTTTCCGGGACGCCCGCGCCATCGGCGAGCTGTTCCGCGAAGGCGTCCCGGTCATCCTGAACCTCACGGCCATGGAGGCCGGCGACGCCAAGCGCGTCGTCGACTTCGCGGCCGGGCTGATCTTCGGCCTGCGGGGTTCGATCGAGCGCGTGTCCACCCGGGTGTTCCTGCTGACCCCCGCCAACACGGAGATCGTGAACGGCGACCCGGCCGCGCACCGCACGGACGGTTTCTTCAATCAGAGCTGAGGCAGGGCCGCTCACCGGCCCTGCCGCTGCTCGGGGGAATCAGCGGAAGGCGTCGAGTCCGGTGAGCGCCTTGCCCAGCACGAGCTGGTGCATTTCGACGGTGCCCTCATAGGTGAGGACCGACTCGAGGTTCGTCGCGTGCCGCATGACGGGGTATTCGAGCGAGATCCCGTTGGCGCCGAGGATGGTCCGGGCCGTACGGCAGATGTCGATGGCCTCGCGGACGTTGTTGAGCTTGCCGAAGCTGACCTGCTCGGGACGCAGGCGGCCGGCGTCCATGCGCCGCCCGAGGTGATGGGCGAGCAGAATCCCCTTGTGCAGCTCGACCGCCATGTCGGCCAGCTTGGCCTGGGTCAGCTGGAACCCGCCGATCGGCCGCCCGAACTGCTCCCGGGTCTTGGCGTAGTCGACCGCGGTCTCGAAGCAGGTGCGGGCCGCGCCCATGGCACCCCAGACGATGCCGTAGCGGGCGTGGGTGAGACAGCTGAGCGGGCCCTTGAGCCCTGCCCCCTCCGGCAGTACGGCGTCGGCGGGCAGGCGTACGTCGTCGAGCACGAGCTCGCTGGTGACGGAGGCGCGCAGCGACCACTTGTGCTTGATCTCCGGCGCGGAGAACCCGGGGCTGTCGGTCGGCACAACGAAGCCGCGGATCCCGTCCTCGGTCTGCGCCCACACCACGGCCACCCCGGCGACGGACCCGTTGGTGATCCACATCTTCCGGCCGTTCAGCACCCAGTCTCCCCCACTCCCGGCTCCGCTCGAGCGGGAGGTACCCCCAGCGTCGCGCTTGGCGTACGTCCGCATGGAGGCGGGGTCGGATCCGTGGTCGGGCTCGGTGAGCCCGAAGCACCCGATGACCTCACCGGAGGCCATGCGCGGGAGCCAGTCCTGCTTCTGCCCCTCGCTCCCGAACCGATGGATGGCGTACATGGCAAGGGACCCCTGCACCGACACCAGCGACCGGATCCCGGAATCGGCGGCCTCCAGCTCCAGACAGGCCAGCCCGTACTGCACGGCACTCGCACCGGCGCACCCGTACCCGCTGAGCGACATCCCGAGCGCCCCGATCTCCCCCAGCTCGCGGGCGAGCTCCCGAATCCCGGGCAGCTCCCCGCTCTCGTACCACTCGGCGACATACGGCAGCACACAATCAGCGGCCCACGCCCGCACGGTTTCCCTCACGGCGAGGTCCTCGGGCTCGAGCAGGTCGTCGATGCCGAGGGGGTCGGCGGGGTCGAACGGAGCCATGAGCAAGTCCTCTCAAACTAGCACTGCTAGTTACACGTCCGGACCCGACGTTACGACGCGGTCTCCCGCACGTCCAGAACGCCACCCGTGCACGTCGCCAGTGGGACTACTCCGCCGCCGGCTCAAGGTGATGCGCCGCAGCCGCCGACGGCGCTCCGCCCCTACAGGAGAGCTCCGCTGAAGGAACCGTCACGGGCGGTGCGTGGGTGGGAGACGTTCCGCGTCAGGCGGAGACGCGGGACTCCGCGACTTCCCGGGGGGCGGGCAGCTCCACGGTGCCGACCTCCCCGCACTGCATCACCCGCGGCAACCGCAACGCCATCACCGCCCCCAGCAGCAACAACCCCGCGCTGACGAGCAACGTCACATGCAGGCCGTGCACGAAACAGTCCCGGGCGGTCCGACGCAGGGCCACTCCGGCCGACCCCCCGAGCCGCCCGGCAACCTCGTACGCCTCGCCCAGCGAATGCCCCGCGGCCGCCGACGCCGACGCCGGAACACCCGGCACCGACGTCACCCCAGGCGCGTACGCCGCGTTCATCACGCTCCCGAGCAGCGCGATCCCGATACCCGCACCCAGCTGGTACGACGTCTCGCCGATCGCCGCCGCCCCACCCGCCTGCTCCGGCGGAGCCTCGCTCAGCATCGACTCGTACGCCCCGAAGAGTGTGGTCTCCAGGCCGAAGCCCAGCAGCAGGAACCCGACCAGCAGCAGCCCCGTGTTGTCCTCGCCGCCCATCGCCGTCAGCAGCAGCACGGCCACCGCCGTGAGACAGAAACCGCAGCTCACCATCCGACGCGGTCCGAACCGCCGGAGCATCCGCGCACCCGCGAGACCCGCCGCCATCGCGGCGATGGTCAGCGGCAGCAGCCGCAGACCGGTCTCCAGCGGAGACAGCCCGAGCACCAGCTGCAGATACTGCGCCGCGATCAGTTCGAGTCCCACCAGCGCGAGCATCGCCAGCACGATGCAGCCCACCGACGTGCTGAAGGCCGGCCGCGCGAACATCCGCAGGTCCACCAGCGGATGCGCCCGGCGCCGCTGACGCCGTACGAAGAAGACGATCAGCACCGCACCGACCACCAGCGGCACCATCGTGAACAGGCCCAGCTCCCCGCCGCCGAGCCGCTTGACGCCGAGCACCAGGCAGAACAGTCCGGCCGCCGCCATCAGCGCGCCGACCACGTCCCAGGGTCCGCGTCCGTCGCCCTTCGACTCGGGCAGCAACAACCGCCCGATCGGCAGACTGACCAGCATCAACGGAATGTTGACGAGGAAGACCGAGCCCCACCAGAAGTGCTCCAGGAGGAAACCGCCGAGCAGCGGGCCGATCGCCGCGCCGACCGCCGCGACCGCGCTCCAGATGCCGATCGCCAGCGCCCGTTCCCGTCGGTCGGGAAAGACCTGGCGGAGGATCGACAGCGTGGCGGGCATGATCATCGCGCCGCCGACGCCGAGCAGCGCCCGCGCCACGATCAGCACCTGGGCGGTGTCGGCGAGGGCGGCCATCGCGGAGGCGACGCCGAAGAGGGCGTAGCCGAGGAGCAGGACCCGTCTGCGGCCGACGCGGTCGCCGAGCGTGCCGAAGAGGATCAGGAGCGAGGCGCAGACGAGCGGATAGACGTCGACGATCCAGAGCAGCTCTATCCCGCCGGGCCTGAGGTCCTCAGTGACGGCGGGGACCGCCACGTGCAGCACGGTCGCGTCGAGCGCGACCAGGAGCAGGCTGGCACAGAGGACGACGAGGACGACCCAGCGGTTGGCACCGGCCCCGGCCGCCCGACGGCGCAACCCAGCGGCGGCCGTCATCGTCCCGGACATGTACGTACCTCCCAGATGTTCCCTCGCGTTCGGCGGGTACACAGGGTGGGGACTCCCCGTGACTCGGCCGGAGAGGAGCGGTGGTCTCCGGCCCGCGCAACGATGGCGAGTGACACGTCAGCGTACGCGAGTTCGTGCCGGTACCAAGTGGCGGACCTCTCAGTGGTTGCACGGAACGCGTGTGGCGTACACCACTCCTCTCGGAAGCGATCATGCCCCGGCCGGCCGGCCGGTTCCGTACGCCGTCGATAATCGTGCCCGTGACCGATCTTGAAACGCGCACGGCCCCGCCCGGCGCCCCGAGCCTGCGCCGGGCCGCCCCGGCCCTCCTCGGGTACGCGGCCGTACGCGCCCTGGGGCTGGTCGCGCTGGCCCTGTGGAGCGCGGCGCGCGACAAGAACGCGTTCACGCTGCTCACCGCCCGCTGGGACTCCCTGTGGTACACGAGGGTCGCCGAGCTGGGGTACGGCTACGAGGTGCGTCTGCCGAACGGCGACGTGCACTCCAACCTGGCCTTCTTCCCGTTGCTGCCGTGGCTGGAGCGGCTGGTGGCCGGGGTGACCCCGCTGTCGTACGCCGACGCGGGCTTCGTCGTCGCCCTGCTCGCCTCGCTCACGGCCGCCTGGGGGATCTTCGCGGTCGCCGATCACCTTCACGGCCGTCGGGCGGGTGTCTGCGCGGTGCTGCTGTGGGCCGTCCTCCCGGTCGGGATCGTGCAGTCGATGGCGTACAGCGAGTCGTTGTTCACGGCCCTGGCCGCCTGGTCGCTGTACGCGGTCCTGACCGGCCGCTGGGTGACGGCGGGCACCCTGGCCCTGCTGGCGGGCCTGACCCGCCCGGTGGGCCTCGCCGTCGTCGCGGCGGTGTGGGCGGCGGCGATCGCCGCTTTCGTGCGGGACCGGAGCCCGGCGGGTGATCCCTCGTCCGTGCGGGACCGGAGCCCGGCGCGACCGGACGGCGCCCCCGTGGAGGAACGCGCCTGGGGCACGCGCCGCGCCCCCGGCACGCGCCGCGCCCCCGGCA
>NZ_JBXEJE010000096.1:0-5762 GCF_056820935.1 Streptomyces sp. Q2
CGCCGCGGCGGCGCACACCGGGGCGGACCCCGCCGCGCCCGGTGTGCCGGGGGCGGCGACCCCGCAGCCCGCCCTGCTCTACCGCTCGGGAACCAAGGTCCGGGCGAATACCGGGGTGCCCGGGGTACCGGACGTCTCCGCGCTCTCATGGCTGGTGGCCGACGCCCGCACCGGCGGGGTGCTCGCCGCACACAACGCGCACCGCAAGCTGCCGCCCGCCAGCACCCTGAAGACCCTGTTCGCCCTCACCGTGCTGCCGGCCCTTCCGCGCGGCATCCGGCACACGGTCCGCGAGAAGGAGCTGGCCGGGATCGGCTCCGGCAGCAGCCTGGTCGGAGTCGCCGAGGGCCGCACGTACCGGGTCGCCGACCTGTGGCGCGGGGTGTTCCTCAACTCCGGCAACGACGCCGTGCACGTGCTCGCCGAGCTCAGCGGCGGCTGGCGCTCCACGGCCGCGCGGATGCAGGCCAAAGCCCGTGCCCTCGGCGCCCACGACACGCGGGTGGTGTCGCCGGACGGGTACGACATGCCCGGCCAGGTGTCCTCGGCCTACGACCTCGCGGTGTTCGGCCGGGCAGGGCTGCGCAACGCGGAGTTCGCCCGGTACTGCGGCACGGTCGAGGCCAGGTTCCCGGACCGCGGCGGACGGTCGTACCCGATCCGCAACACCAACCGGCTACTGACCGGGGACGACGGGGTGGGGCGGTATCGAGGGCTGATCGGTGTCAAGAACGGCTACACCAGCAAGGCCGGCAACACACTCGTCGCCGCCGCCCGCCGGGGCGGGCGCACGCTCGTCGTGACGGTGATGAACCCTCAGTCGGGCGGTGGCTTCGCCGTGTACGAGGAAGCCCGTGAGCTGCTCGACTGGGGCTTCGCCGCCGCCGGGCGAGTGGAGCCGGTGGGATCGCTCGACGCACTCCGGGCAAGGCCCCGCTCCGGCCCGACCGCGCTGCCCGCGGCCGTGCCGCCCGCCAGGGACGCCGAGCCTCGTTGGCCGCGGACGGGGGCGATCGCCGGTGCCGCCGTGCTCGGTGCCGGTGCCGTCGCGCTGGTGCTGCGGGGCAAGGTCGTCGCCACGAAAGGGAGTTGACCGACGTGCAGCCGCAACAGGAGTCCGAGCGTGATCCAGGTGTAGGCGTTGCCGCCGAGGAATCCGCCGACGCCGGACGCGTCGTCGAACCACAGCCAGACCACGCTGGTGCACAGCACGGCGTACAGGGCTCCCGCGATCCGGGGGTGCCCGGCGCGGACCAGGACCGCGAAGGACGGCAGCAGCCAGACCAGGTGGTGCACCCAGGTGATCGGGCTGACCAGGCAGGCGGTCAGGCCGGTGAGGGCGAACGCGGTCGTCCACTCCCCCGCGGCGACCGCCCGGCGGGCGCGGAACGCCCACACGCACAGGACCAGGAGGACCGCCGCGGCCCACACCGCGCGGTCCGGTTCACCCAGTCTGGCCAGGATCCCTTGCAGCGACTGGTTGGAGACGTAGTCCGCACGCCCCACCCGGGTCGTGTCCCACATCGCCTCGGTCCAGTAGAAGCGAGACGCGTCGGGCGCCACGCAGGCCGCGAGCGCCGTCGCCGCGGCGGTGACGGCGCTCGCGACCGCGGCGGCCCGCCAGCGCCGGGCGAGCAGCAGCAGCCCAACGAAGATCGCGGGCGTGAGTTTCACCGCGGCGGCGAGACCGATCCCGACTCCCGCCCAGCGGTCCCGGCCGGTGGCGAGCAGCCGGGCGTCGGTGAGGACGAGAGCCAGCAGCAGGAGGTTCACCTGACCGAAGCTGATGGTGTCGCGCAACGGTTCGAACAGCGCGAGCGCACAGGCGCCCAGGGCACTGCCGTACCAGCCGTAGCGCCGCCAGGCAGGTCCCGTGAGGATGCGCAGCACCACTGCCAGGGCGGCGAGGTCCAGCAGCAACGTGACGGCGATCGCGGCGCGCAGATCGACCATCGCCATCGGCAGCATGGCGACGGCCGCGAACGGCGGATAGGTGAAGCCGTACGCCGTCCCGGGCACCCGGTAGTCGTAGATCCGTCCGCCGTGGTGGACCCAGCTGTCCACGGCCCCGTGGTAGACGCGCAGGTCGAACCAGTCGCGCAGCAGCGGCACGGTCGCGGTGAACACGGTCACGACGGCGGCGAGAACGAGCACGAACAGCAGCCGTGCTCGGTCGGTGCGGGCCGGCATCATGCCGCACGCCCCGGCGCCGCGACGGGTGCCTGTGCCGGTGCCGCCTGATGGACCTGCCACAGGACGACCATGGCGAGCAGAGCGCCGCAGACCGCCAGGACCAGTTGCCCGGTGTCGGCCGGGCCGCCGCTGGGCAGGGTGGCGAGCGCGAGCACACCCGTCACAGCGGCCACCCGGTGCCGCACCGGGGCGCTGGGCGCGGCGGCGGCGATGAGGAACAGTGCCCACAGGGCGTACCAGGGCCGGATCGCCGGCCCGAGGGCGGCCACGGCCGCCAGGCTCAGTCCCAGCGCGTACACCGGCCGAGGACGCAGCCGCAGCCATATGACGAGGACGCCGACCACGGCCGCCACGACCCCGAAGGCGTGCCACACCGGGATCGCCAGGGGTGCCAGGTCGCTGCCGAGCCGCTCCAGCAGCGCCCGGGTCGCGCGGCCGAGCAGACTGGTCAGGGCCCAGTTCTGCGACGAGACGGGGGTGTCGAGGGCGCCTACCCAGCCGTATCCCGTGCCGGCGACGGCGGTCGCGGCGACCGTGGTGGCCGACGCGGCGAGCGCGGTGGTGACGACGGCCCGCGTACGGCCGTGGCCCGCCCGCACCTGGAGGACGACGACGGCGGCGAGTCCGAGTACGGCGGGTGCCTTGACCAGCGCGGCAAGGGTGACGAGGACGGCGCCCAGCGCCGGCCACCGGCCCACGGCCGCGACCAGGCCGGCGCCGAGCAGACCGAGCATGATGGCGTCGTTGTGGGCGCCCGCGACCAGGTGCAGCAGAACCAGCGGGTTCAGGGCGCCGAGCCAGAGCGCGGCGGCCGGGTCGGCGCCGCTGTGCCGGGCGAGCCGGGGCAGCGCGGCGGCCATCAGTCCGACGCCGAGCAGCGCGAGGAGCCGCATCCCGAAGACACCGGCGGGCAGTTCACCCCGCGTCAGTCCGGACAGTGCCGAAGCCACGCCGAGGAAGACCGGGCCGTACGGGGCGCCGGTGTGCCGCCACAGCGGGGAGACCTCGGCGGCCAGCGGACCGCCGAGCCGGGCGGGGCCGTGCGCGTAGACGTCCATGTGGGCGTCGACCATGGCGCCCTGCGCGAGGTAGCTGTACACGTCACGGCTGAACAGCGGGGGCGCGAGCAGCAGCGGTGCAGCCCAGATCACCAGGACCCCCGTCACCGCGCGCGGGCCGGGCGGCTCCGATCCGTGGATGAGCCGCCCGAGCAGAGCCCAGGCCGCGATCAGCAGGACGACACCGAAATACGCGCCGACCAGGCCGAACACGGCGTGCGCCGAGGTCGGAGCGAGGAGTTCACGCACCGGCAGGGCTCCGGCGCTCTCACCTCCCGCCGCGAGAAAGGCGGTTCCGGCCAGGCCGAGTACCTGGCAGCGGCGGAGATCGACGGGAAAAGCCGTGGCCAACACTCGCGAAGCGTGTCAACGCCGGGTGGCCGGAAAGCAACGTACCCGTCTCCGGGTGGGGGCCCGTGCGTGACCGGCATGTGAGGAGCCGCCGCTGAGGGTTCGCGGACTGGAGCCGGTCAGAACACCGACACTCCCGTCAGGGTCGTGAAGCGGTCCAGGGCCGCGACCCCGGCCACCGAGTTGCCGCGCTCGTCCAGCCCCGGGCTCCACACGCACAGCGTGCAACGCCCCGGAACCACCGCGATGATGCCGCCGCCCACACCGCTCTTGCCGGGCAGGCCCACCCGGTAGGCGAACTCACCCGCCGCGTCGTACGTCCCGCAGGTCAGCAGCACCGCGTTGACCTGCTTGGCCTGGCTCTGGGTGAGCAGCCGCGTGCCGTCGGCGCGCACGCCGTGCCGGGCCAGGAACGTGGTGGCCAGGGCGAGGTCGGCGCAGGAGGCCCGGAGGGAGCACTGGCGGAAGTACTGGTCGAGCAGCACCGGGACCGGGTTGCCGATGTTGCCGTACGACGCCATGAAGTGGGCCAGGGCGGCGTTGCGGTCGCCGTGCGCGGACTCGGAGGCGGCGACCTCCTTGTCGAAGTCCAGGGTGGGGTTGCCGGACTCCGAGCGGAGGAAGTCGAGCAGTTCGCCGGTCGCGTCGCCGGTACGGGTGTGGAGGCGGTCGGTGACCACCAGCGCGCCCGCGTTGATGAACGGGTTGCGCGGGATGCCGTTCTCGTACTCCAGCTGGACCAGGGAGTTGAAGGGGTTGCCGGAGGGCTCGCGGCCCACGTGTTCCCAGAGTTGGTCGCCCTCGCGGGCCAGGTCCAGGGCGAGGGTGAAGACCTTGGTGATGGACTGCGTGGAGAACGGCTCCCGCCAGTCGCCCACCCCGTACACCGTGCCGTCCAGTTCGGCCACGGCCATGCCGAAACTGCGCGGGTCGCAGGCCGCGAGCGCCGGAATGTAGTCGGCGGGCCGGCCGCGGCCGGGGGTCCGTTCGATCTCGGCGGCGATGCGCTCCAGGACCGGTTGGAACTGCGAGGACATGAGCGTCATCATGCCGCACGCATGTCTCGGGAGCGTCTCCGGGTCTCCGTGGGATCTGCGCCGGCCGTTCCAGGACGCGGCCCGGTCCCGTGTGCGCCAGCGGGAGTGCTACCGGCAGGACGCCAATCAGGCATGTCGTGAGCCGAACTCCGCGTGCAAATCCTCCGATCCCGGGCTCGCACGTCAGGGTGCAAGTCTGCGGCCTCCACGCATCGGGGTCCGCGCGGCCATCGAGCAGACAGGAGCGATGTTGCGCCAGCGGAACGAAGGCGACGGAGCCACCGGCTTGCGGCGGCAGGCCGACAGGAAGAGCACCTGGGCGGTCGCCGGGCTGCTGCGGCGAAGCACCACGGCCGGCCTGTGCGCGACCGCGGTGCTACTGGCCGGGTGCGGCATGCCCACCCCGTACGTGCCCCTGCTGGAGAGCCCGGGGACCTTCGACGCGTCGGCCGTGCTGATGCAGGGCAACGACTACCACAGCTCGGGAGACTGGGCCCTGCTGTGGGGCGGGCGCGAGTACACCGACATGGCCACCTGGCGCCAGGAGACGAGTCAGGAGGCGGGTGAGCGTCCGGGTGGTGCCCACCGGCACGGCCGTTTTTCCGACGATGAGGCTGTCGCGGGTGAGGAGCGGTGCCAGACCGTCGACGACCGCCTCGACATGGCGCAGGTCGGCGGCGAGGGAGTCGGCGCGTTGCGGTGTGCCGACGCACACGAAGTGCACGTCGGCGAAGTGGGCGGCCTCCTGCAGGGAGGTGGTGAAACGCAGCCGCCCGGCACGGGTGTTCCTGATGAGGATCTCCGGCAGGCCGGGTTCGAAGAAGGGCGCCCGGCCCGCCGCGACCGCGGCGATCTTCCCGCTGTCGGTGTCGACACCCAGGACGTCGTGTCCGATGTCCGCCATGCACGCGACGTGCACGGCTCCGAGGTAGCCCGTACCGATGACGGTCAACCGCATTGGAGTGTCAGATCGCCCGTATCGTGCCGCTGCCGGCGAGCACCTCCGGACGCAGGAGATCCGCCAGGCGCTCGGCCGGCAGCAGACCCTTCTCCAGCACGAGTTCGGCGACGCCCCGGCCGGTGGCGAGGGCCTCCTTGGCGATGTCGGTGGCCGCGGTGTAGC
>NZ_JBXEJE010000097.1:0-4926 GCF_056820935.1 Streptomyces sp. Q2
AACGACGTCACCCAGCTTCTGCCACTTCTCGATGCGATTCCGCCGGTCCGTGGCCGGGTCGGTCGTCCTCGCCGTAAGCCCGACTCGCTGTTCGCCGACCGCGGCTACGACCACGACGTCTACCGCGACCAGGTCCGCGATCGCGGAATCGTGCCGGCCATTGCCCGCCGAGGCACTCGGCACGGCACCGGCCTGGGCACCTATCGGTGGGTGGTTGAGCGGACCTTCGCCTGGTTCCACGGCTTTCGACGCCTGCGGATCCGCTGGGAACGGCGAGCCGACATCCACGAGGCATTCCTGAAACTCGCCTGCTGCCTCATCACCCACCGACAACTCAGCTCATTGTGTTAGCCGCTGTTAGGGCCGCAGAGGACTCTCGTTGGCGTTGCTCAGCACCACGCTCTCGATTCCCTCTCGCTGTACACGACGTGCCGTCTTCACAAGGTGTCTCCCCAACTCGATGGCTCCCTGATCGACCTTGGGCAGTCCCGACGGCAGATTGAGTCTGCCGTGCTCGGCGAAGGGCCGGTCCGTGCGGGGATCGATGAATCGGCGGAGGAAGTAGCCGTACAGTTTGGCGGGAACGTGCGAGTGGATTCCGCTGAACATCTGATCGGTGGTGGACACGCTGGTACCGGTCAGGCCCTGTCCCGTGACGCGATGGTGGTCGAGAAGCAGAATCACCCACACCACCAATTCCGTCGCGCGCTTACACCTTTCCAGCCCATTGGAAAAGTCGTCCATGTCGATGGCCTCGCGCAGAGTGAGCTCTTTCATGGCCTCCGCGTCGAGTTCGAGGGTTCGGGTGCGCAGGGCCTCCTCGAACACCGCGTTGGCTGTCTCGAGACCGTACGCCTCTCTCCTGTGCCAGGCGTCGATCGTCGCGCGCAAGGCGACACCCGGCGTGTCCATCGGAGGAAGCGTCTTCTTGGTCGATTCCTCCCGCGCTCCCTGCTTAGCTTTGATCAACGCGGTCAAATAGTCCGCGGCGTCCCCCGCCCGAGTTACCGTCACCTCGAGCGCCGCGTGGTAGCGGCGGAGGGATTTGACGTCCTTGTAGAGCGTGTCGGCGCTGCGCCGGAACAGATCACTGGTCGGCGAGAGGACGGTACGCATCTGGATTCTGGCGTTGGCCCGAGGCAGGGCCAACGTCCTGAGAGCCAGTTCCTGGCTCGCCAGATGCATGCGAACACGAGGCAGCAGCACCTTCTTCGCGAGCAAGGACGCGAGGTGCCCCACCAACGGTGACTCCAGCAGGAAGCCACACATAACGTCCAGGACTACCTGACGGAACGTCACCTCTGGTCCGTCTTCCAGCAGTTCTATGCGCTTGTCCTGGACCTGCTCCGCCGCGTGATGCATGGAGTCAGCGATAGCCTGCAAGCGCAGCTGGTCCGCTGCGGCCGCCGTGCGCAATGCCCGGACAGCCGCCTCGATCTGCTGCTGAGTCGGTGCCATGATCGCCACCCTTCCGGTCACGGAGCGTCCCCGCGCAGGGGATCACTGCCCCTGTCGGGGTCGTCGAGTCGCCCTCGTTTGACGCGCTCGCGGTACCGGGTTTCCTCAGCGTTGACCAGGGCGAGCTCGGCGGTCTCTCGCTCAAGGGCGAGTTCGAGCGATCGGGTCTCGATGGCTTGCCGCCTGCGCATCTCCGGCCCGCACGCGCACCCGTCGTCGACCAGCGTCTGCATGAGAATTCCATGGGTGGGCAGCGTGACGTCGTCCCGGATCGGATCGATCTCGGGCCGGCCTGACAACCATTCCCGCACCTTGTCACTGAGTTCTTGATGGCCGTCCCACGCCTCGCTGACCGGCAGCACAAGACTGTCGCCGACCGAGCCGAGGACACGCGGCTCGATCATCTCGACATCCACGCCTATGCGCGCGAGGTCGACGAGTTGTTCCGCCACGGGCCGTGCGACGAACACCGCGTGGCGGTAGTAATTGGCGTTCTCGGCCAGGTGCTTTTGCAGAGCCTGTTCCCTCTCGGTTGCGATCGCCGAGTCCCGTAGTCCGAAGGCCGCCTCCAGCCGGTCCGACGCCGAGAGTCGCTCGGCCTCCGCCTTGGCGTTTTCCACCACCGCCGCGGCGCCCGGCGTCAGCGCAGTGGCCCCGAATGTCTCGTCCCACGTTTTGACGAAGCTGCTGACAGCAGCGCTGAGCCCTCCGTCATCCAGGGTCAGCAGCCCCAGCTCCTCGATCCGGCTGTTCCACCAGTTGGCTTCCGCGGAGGGGTTGCCGCTGTAGTCGAGGACATGGGATCGCGCGATGGTCCGCTTGGCATCGGTCCGCGCATCCATGCCGGCCATCACTGCCGTCAAGCCGCCTTGCGGCAGGCCGGCCGCAAGCTCGGCGGCCAGGGAACGGATCTTCTCGGCGGATGTGGTGGGAGTGATGGCTTCACCCGGCAGCTTGTCCAATGCCCCGGCGATGGCCCCGTTCGTCTGCAAGAGCATGCGATACGTGACCCACATACGGAAGGAGCGCATCTCCGCCGGGGTGGGCTCCAGCTCATGCCGGTGCTGGTCGTCCATGGCCTCGAAGACACCCGTATAGGTCGCCTGCCCCAGTGTGCTCCAGGCAAGGCGAAGGCGTTCGATGGCCGCCGCCAGGGGCCGGACGTCGACCTCGGTCGTCGGCTGGGTCTGGGTACTCGCCTTCTTCTTCGCCTCGTCACAAGGGAACTTCTCGCAGACCAACTCCCGGGCGAAGGCCCGCGCCGCAGTCAGCCGCGCCGCCGCGAACCCGCCTTCGAGGCCGGGGTCGAACAGGGCCGCCCGCAGTGACTCCTCGTACTGGCGAATCGTGACGTTGTCGAACTGCAGGTCTCGCATGGGGTTGGCGACCAGCACCACGGGGCGCACGTGGTTCCGCAAGTGCTCCGTCACGAGCGTGTAGCCTGCGACGATCTCGAAGTACTGGATTGTGAGGCCGTGACATTCGCTCGCGTTCGTGAGTCTGCGAGTGGTGCGCTCCTCCCGGCCGCTCTCGCGGCTCTCCACAATGCGGGAGGTACGACGTGTCCTGACGCGTGCCGCCGCCTTGGTGACGCTCTCATGGATCTTGCTGGTCGAGGTGCGGGCGACCGACTGCAGTTTCTCACCCACGCTCACGCCGCCGGACAACGAGACGGTGGCTCCGTAAGCGCTGTAGTCGAATGCGGCGTCCGCCCTAGCCTGAAGGTCGCTCCCTTTGGTTGCTTCCTTCATCACGTCGGAGACATCCCGCGTGGTGTCGACCGACTCGAAGGCCTGCTCGATGTCCGACTCCGTGGCCTGGTCGAGGGAGCGGCGGTGGTGACTCCAGGTGAAGACCTCGACCGTCACCTCTTCGCGGGGCGCGAGCGGAGTCGTGTGCAGCAGCCGCCCCCTGGCATAACCGTGCAGCTCCCACCGCTGGCGCCACGGCAGGTAGACGCCCAGGCGAGGGACGACTGGGGAAGGCGTGGTGCGGGCCTCTTCGGACCTGCTCTCCGGCGTGGTCCTCTGCCGCATCAGCGGGCCGAACTCCGGATCCTCCGCGGCCACGCGTATCTGCGTGCTGCGACCGCGGTCGGTGAACTCGGTGCGGCCCGTTTGCCGTAACTCGCCGACGTTCTGTGCGGTCAGGGCGAGACGAGCGTGCCCTCCGCGGATGTCCATGACGACTGGGTCGGCCAGGAAGGCCGCCAGATCCTGTAGGTAGACGATGTCGGGAAGGTCGCCGCGGCGTCCGCCGTCAGCGGCCCGCAGGGCCACCCGTAACCCCAGGCCCGGGAGATTCACGACGACGGCGTTGCCTCCGAGGAGGAGCTTGACGTCGCCCTTCGACAGGTTGAGTGGGACGTCGTGCAGCTCGGACACCACACCGGTCGCCAGCAACCGGTCGAGATCCACATCTAGGGGATCGAGATCTCGCGGCGCACGCCAGCTGGCCTCGTTGCCGACCAGGGCGTCCTGGAACGGGATGCCGCCGTAGCGCTGCCAGTCGAGCGGTTGCTCCTCCAGCCCGGCTTCGTCCAGACGTTTGCGAGCGTTCGTCGCACGACTACTGGCGATGAGCGGGACTCCGCCTTCCGTGGTGATTTCGATGAACTGCCCGAACCGCTGTTCATCGAAATACCGGCTGACGGGGAGATTCTCGTCACAACCACCGTCGAGTTGCGAAAATGAATTACGCGAATCCTGACGCTGCGTTTCATCTGGATCTTCGTGGAAGTTGATGGACACGCCGACACCTCTCACGCTGCCTTGCGGGAACTGGAAATTCCTCTTACAGACCGACCTCCTGATCCGTGACCAGATTGCCACACGGAAAGGCTCCTTGAAATCGAACAGTAGGTGGCGGCTTGCGAGTTCCTGCTCTCCTAGTGTCTCGTGCTTCTGTTCGTGGAGCTTGAGCCGCCTGTGATCGTTGAATCTGGTATAGATCTCTCCTCCGAACAGATTGCTGAACTAAGGGAGTTGGCAGGTTCGCGGGATGCGATGCGCTGACTGTCGTGGCGCTTCGCGCACGGATCGTGTTGTGGTCGGCCAAGGGGCGGCGGCGAAGGGCATCATCGCCGGGCTGGCCGGGTCTGACGGTGTGCCACTGCAAGTCCCACTATGGCGAGCGGGGTGTTTCCGGACTGGAGGACAAACGTCGGGGCGGGCCGCGCCCTAACAGCGGCTAACAAAATGAGGTGGATCGGCTCTGGCTGGCGTGTCCAGCGCGGGGGTTGAGCGTTCCGTGCGGTGTGGGGATGTCGCCGTGGATCGTGTCGGATGAGCTGTGGGACCGGTTGGAGCCGCTGTTGCCGCAGCGGGGGCGGCGTTTCCGCTACCCGGGCCGCAAGCCCCTGCCGGACCGTGAGGTGTTGTGCGGGATCTTGTACGTGCTGCATACCGGGATCCAGTGGGAGTACCTGCCGCAGGAGTTGGGCTTCGGCTCGGGCATGACGTGCTGGCG
>NZ_JBXEJE010000098.1:0-4818 GCF_056820935.1 Streptomyces sp. Q2
CCGGCCGGACGGTCATGCTGGTCACGAATTCCCCTTGTTCGACGCGCGGACACTCCTGCGGTACTCGCGGCACATTAGTCCGAATCACAGGGAAGTCCCGGCCCGCGGAGTGACGGTTGTCCAGGTGGTCTCTGCGAATTCACCTGGAATTCGTCTTCGTTTCCTAACTTTCTCCCAACCTCCCCCCACGTGCTAATAAAGAGCGAATCGCACAACATAGCCGCGGCAAAATCAGGAGTGCCATGACGAGGGTCCAGAACAGACGGGCACGTGTGCGCGGAGGGGGGCTGGACGACTGCCTGCGCGCCTGCGCGGCGCACAGCGGCAAACTCGTCGGCAGCATCGACCGCCGCCGTGTCGAACTCGCCGAGCAGTTGCGGAAGTTGCTGGTCGTGTGGGGCACCACCACGGCCGTCGCCTCCGCGCCCGCCCCGGCCGGCGCCACCGCCCTGCTCAGGCGGGCGGTCAAGGGCACCGCGACCCCTGCCGCCGGCCTCGGCAACGACCTCCTCGACGCCCTGCTCGCCGTCGCCAACAAGGCGCTGGAGTGCGGCTACGACGACGAGTTGAACCTCGCGCTGGTCATCAGCGACACCGTCCTCGCCCAGCGCAAGAACTCCCGGGCCGGTTGGCGACTGCGCGCCCGCCTCCTGGAGGCCCTCGGTGAGGACAAGGAGGCGGTGGAGGCGTACGAGCGGTATCTCGCCCTCACCGAGGACGACGGCTTCGGCGTCCGCGCCCGGATCGCCGGCATGCGCACGGCGGCGGAGAAGGAGCGGGAGCTGCTGAACCTGCTCCGGCGCCAGTGCCCGCGCGCCGAGCAGTTCGCCCGCGGCCCCGCCACCGACCTGTGGGCCGAGGGCCTCGCCGCGCACGCCGTCGGTGACTGGCAGGCCGCCGAGCCGCGGCTCGTGGGAGCGCTCCTGAGCCTGGCCGCCGAGGACGCCCCGGCCACCGACCGGCAGGAACTCCTCAGCCAGTACCTCGACCTGCGCACCGCCGAGCCCGCCGGGAGCGGGGACCTGCCCGCGCTCACCGAGGCGATCGCCCTCTACGCCGAGCAGCGCCGCACCCGGATGCGCGGCCCGGTCGACGACCCCACCGTCGGCGGGGTGCGGTGGATCAGCCTCGGCGAGTTCCGCAACCGGATCGCCGGCAAGTCGGTCTGCCTGATCGCCAACTCCGGTCGGGTCGGGGCCAGTTCGATGGGCGCGGAGATCGACGCGTACGACATCGTGGTGCGCTTCAACTCGTACCGGATCGACCCCGGGCACACCGGCAGCCGTACCGACATCCACGCCACCATCCACAAGCACGGCTTCAACTGGGACAAGCGGGTCGACACCCGGCTCGTCTTCGGCGGCGTCTCGGGAGACTGGAAGCACTCGCTGCGCAACCGCCTGGTCCCCGGCGCCCAGACCCACCTCGGTGACGAGTCACTGCGCTGGCCCGTGCGCAACATCGGCAAGCTCGGCACCGACGTCTGGTCGGGCATCCCGACCACCGGCTTCAACATGCTGTTCCTGCTGGACTTCCTCGACGTCAGCCCGACCCTCGACCTGATCGGCTTCGACTTCTACGAGAGCGGCGCCTACCGCGTCCCGGAAGCGATGAAGCTGGCCATCACGTCCGTGCACGAATACACCAGCGAGAAGGCATGGGTCATGCAGCGGGCCCAGAACGTGACCGATCTGAGGATATCCCTGCGATGACCACGACCTCCCCGGCCTCGGCCGCCGCCCCTCTGGCCCCCGCGACCGACGCGCACGCCCTCACCGGCAAGCGCCGCATCGCCTTCGCCAGCTACGTCGACGAGAACTACCTGCCCGGCTTCCTCGTCCTGCTGCGCAGCCTCGCCCTGTCCAACCCCGGCGTGTGCGAGGACTTCGTGGTCCTCTACGACGACCTGCGCCCCGGCTCCATCGCGAAGATCCGCGACCTGCACCCGCGGATCGTGCTGCGCCGGGTGAACGCCGACCACTACGACGCGTACAAGAAGGGCGACCAGGACAACTACCTGGTCCGCAAGGCGTACTTCATCCTCGACGTCTTCCGGCTGCGTGAGTACGACACCGTCATCACCCTCGACACCGACATGGTCGTCCTCGGTGACCTCGGCGAGCTGCTCAGGCTGCGCGAGGGACTCGCGGCCGTCTCGCAGTTCTTCTACGGGCAGCACAAGCTCAACTCCGGTCTGCTGGTCATCCAGCGCGAGTACCTGAGCGACGAGTTCTGCGCCAAGCTGGACCGCTGCGGCCGCAGCGGCGACTACGAACTCGACAAGCACGACCAGGGCATCCTCAACGCGGTCCTCGACGGGGACTTCATCCGCCTCGACCCGCGCTACAACTTCGTCAAGCGGCGCCTGTCCGGCGACCTCCCGGTCCCCGAGGACACCGCGATCCTGCACTTCACCGGCCGCCACAAGCCGTGGCAGGGCGGCGAGGCCGGCTACAGCCAGGCCGAGGACCGCTGGCGCGCGTTCGAGCTGTCCGACGCCGACTTCCACGCCGAGTACCTCGCCAGGCCGGGCGGCCTCCACCACGACCTGCTCGTCCACTACGGCACCCCGCACGTCAAGCGCACCGGTGACGTCGAGGCCGCCCGCAAGGTCGCCGCCGCGCACATCTCGACCGGCGACTACCAGGACGCCGTGGACATCCTGAGCGGCGTGCGCATCCCGCTGGACGCGGCCTGGCCGCACGAGGTGCTCGGCCACGCCCTGATGAGCGTCTCCCGCCACGACGAGGCCAGGGCCCAGCTGCTGCTCGCCACCGCAGCCCCCAACAGGGCCGCCACCGCCTACGCCCGACTCGCCCAGATGGCCTGGGTGCACGGCGACAACACCGCGGCCCTCGAGTACGCCACCGCCGGCCTGTCCGTCGACATCACCCACCGCTCCAGCCGGCTGTGGGCGCAGCGCGCCTCCGGCCTGCCCTCCCAGGACCGGGGCGCCGCCGAGGACCAGCTCGCGCACGTCGCCTTCTACATGGACCGGCAGGGCAACGCGGGCGACAAACTCCTCCCGGAGACCGTGCGCCTGGCCTTCGGCCCCGACACCGGCTCCCGCAGCTGGCACTCCGTGCACGCCCACCGCCTGTTCGACGAGGCGGCCCTGGAGCGCGTGAACGCCCGGCGCGGCCTGGTCATCGGCGGCGGCGGCCTGTTCATCCCGGACACCATGCCCAACGGCAACAGCGCCTGGCAGTGGAACGTCCCCGACGAGCTGCTGAACCGCGTCGACGTGCCGATCGCGGTCTTCGCCGTGGGCTTCAACGCCTTCGACGGCCAGTCCTACCGCGCCCATCGATTCCGGGACTCGCTGCGCCTGCTCGTCGAGAAGTCCTCCTTCTTCGGGCTGCGCAACCACGGCTCGATCGAGAAGGTGCGGGCCATGATCCCGGCGCACCTGCACGACAAGGTGCGCTTCCAGCCGTGTCCCACCACGGTGATGCGCCAGCTCGTGGACGGCTGGCAGGACCCGCGGACACGCGACGACACCATCCTGGTCAACGCCGCCTACGACCGCGCGGGCCTGCGCTTCGGCCACGACTACGACTACTTCCTGGCCCAGATGGCCCAGGCTGTCCGGGACCTCGGCGAGCTCGCCGAGGTGAAGTG
Organism: Streptomyces sp. Q2; assembly: GCF_056820935.1. Taxonomy (NCBI): domain Bacteria; kingdom Bacillati; phylum Actinomycetota; class Actinomycetes; order Kitasatosporales; family Streptomycetaceae; genus Streptomyces; species Streptomyces sp. Q2. The sequence goes on from NZ_JBXEJE010000098.1 coordinate 3,622, forward strand.
CGTGGCCCACTCGCTCGACGACGAGAAGATCGCCTTCGACCTGCGGCGCGAGCACGGCATCTCGCTGCCCGTCATCCCGATGTACGACTTCGAGAACGACGAGATCCGCGACCTGTACGCCCGCACCAAGCTGGTGATCGGCATGCGCGGCCACGCGGGCATGATCCCGTTCGGCGTCGGCACTCCCATCATCAGCCTGATCTCGCACCCGAAGATGGCGTACTTCCTGCGCGACATCGAGCGCCCCGAGTGGGGCGTCTCCGTCCACGACCGCCATCTCGCCGCCCGCCTGGTGGAACGCTCCGAGGACCTCCTCGCCGACCACGCCAAGACCGTCGCCGACGTGCACGGCCGGCAGCAGGAACTGTGGAAGGTCACCGAGGCGAACGCGGCCGACCTCCGGGCCATCCTGGGCGGCTGACGGGTCGACCCTTCCGGCCGACGAGGCCGCCCCGGAGTACGGCCCCGGGGCGGCCGCCGGTCACCGCCGGACGGCTCTCCTCACCAGTCGGCTCAGCCCGGAGGCCATGGAGGTGCCGCCCTTCGCCCGGTCCTGCTCGCGGGCCTTCCTGAGCTGCGCGAAGTGGTCCGCCCGGGTCCGGCTCAGGTACTCGTCCGAGGTGAGCGGACTGGCGATGGACCAGGCCCGCCTGTGCTCGCCGGCGTAGTGCGCGACGTACGCCTTGGCCAGTTCCAGGACGGACTTGAAGGGGATGCCGCCGGTGTGGTCGCGGTCGACGCGGTCCTGGACGGCGGAGATCAGGGCGAGCTTCTCGTCGACCGTGTACGTGTCCTCGGAGATGGCCTTGAGGACGTGCTCGGGGATCGGCCGGGTCACCTCGAAGGCCAGCGTGGAGCGGATCGGAGGGCCCGCGATCTCGATGTAGGGGAGCAGTGCGCCGGTGCTCCAGTGCAGCCAGGGCAGGCGCGGTCCCGCGAAGTCCTGGTGGAGGACGACCGAGCCGGGGCCGAGGCGGCTCAGGAATCGCTCGCTCACGCAGCGGAAGACCCTGGCCGTCTTGGCGATGTCGATGTGCAGGAACTCGACCGGGGTGGTGTCGTCCGGGTCGGAGGTCTGCCAGAGGTCACCGGCGTGGATCTCCAGGAAGGGCAGGAACGGCTCCAGGCGGCCCCGGAAGTCGTCCAGGAAGGAGTTGTCGTCCGCCGGCTTGTGGCCGGACGTGAAGAACTTCTCCG
>NZ_JBXEJE010000099.1:0-2500 GCF_056820935.1 Streptomyces sp. Q2
TCGCCACCCCGAAGAGTGACTAACCGGTCCCCTTAACGTTCCAGCACCGGGCAGGCGTCAGTCCGTATACATCGCCTTACGGCTTCGCACGGACCTGTGTTTTTAGTAAACAGTCGCTTCTCGCTGGTCTCTGCGGCCACCCCCAGCTCGAGGAGCACGTCCTCTCACCAGTGATGGCCCCCCTTCTCCCGAAGTTACGGGGGCATTTTGCCGAGTTCCTTAACCATAGTTCACCCGAACGCCTCGGTATTCTCTACCTGACCACCTGAGTCGGTTTAGGGTACGGGCCGCCATGAAACTCGCTAGAGGCTTTTCTCGACAGCATAGGATCATCCACTTCACCACAATCGGCTCGGCATCAGGTCTCAGCCTTGATGAGCGGCGGATTTACCTACCACTCGGCCTACACCCTTACCCCGGGACAACCACCGCCCGGGCTGGACTACCTTCCTGCGTCACCCCATCACTCACCTACTACCACCTTGGATCGGCGGCTCCACCACTTTCCTTTCCCCGAAGGGTCCGGAACGGCTTCACGGCCTTAGCATCAATGGGCTCGATGTTTGACGCTTCACAGCGGGTACCGGAATATCAACCGGTTATCCATCGACTACGCCTGTCGGCCTCGCCTTAGGTCCCGACTTACCCTGGGCAGATCAGCTTGACCCAGGAACCCTTAGTCAATCGGCGCACACGTTTCTCACGTGTGTATCGCTACTCATGCCTGCATTCTCACTCGTCAACCGTCCACAACTCGCTTACGCGGCTGCTTCACCCGGCAGACGACGCTCCCCTACCCATCNCGACTTACCCTGGGCAGATCAGCTTGACCCAGGAACCCTTAGTCAATCGGCGCACACGTTTCTCACGTGTGTATCGCTACTCATGCCTGCATTCTCACTCGTCAACCGTCCACAACTCGCTTACGCGGCTGCTTCACCCGGCAGACGACGCTCCCCTACCCATCACAGCGCCCGTTGGGGCTATATGCTGCAATGACACGACTTCGGCGGTACGCTTGAGCCCCGCTACATTGTCGGCGCGGAATCACTAGACCAGTGAGCTATTACGCACNCATACGGGCGTTGGCCCTATTGTATGAATGACACGACTTCGGCGGTACGCTTGAGCCCCGCTACATTGTCGGCGCGGAATCACTAGACCAGTGAGCTATTACGCACTCTTTCAAGGGTGGCTGCTTCTAAGCCAACCTCCTGGTTGTCTGTGCGACTCCACATCCTTTCCCACTTAGCGTACGCTTAGGGGCCTTAGTCGATGCTCTGGGCTGTTTCCCTCTCGACCATGGAGCTNCTCTTTCAAGGGTGGCTGCTTCTAAGCCAACCTCCTGGTTGTCTGTGCGACTCCACATCCTTTCCCACTTAGCGTACGCTTAGGGGCCTTAGTCGATGCTCTGGGCTGTTTCCCTCTCGACCATGGAGCTTATCCCCCACAGTCTCACTGCCGCGCTCTCACTTACCGGCATTCGGAGTTTGGCTAAGGTCAGTAACCCGGTAGGGCCCATCGCCTATCCAGTGCTCTACCTCCGGCAAGAAACACACGACGCTGCACCTAAATGCATTTCGGGGAGAACCAGCTATCACGGAGTTTGATTGGCCTTTCACCCCTAACCACAGGTCATCCCCCAGGTTTTCAACCCTGGTGGGTTCGGTCCTCCACGAAGTCTTACCTCCGCTTCAACCTGCCCATGGCTAGATCACTCCGCTTCGGGTCTTGAGCGTGCTACTGAAACGCCCTATTCGGACTCGCTTTCGCTACGGCTTCCCCACACGGGTTAACCTCGCAACACACCGCAAACTCGCAGGCTCATTCTTCAAAAGGCACGCAGTCACGACGCACCAAGTAAACTTGATGCGCGACGCTCCCACGGCTTGTAGGCACACGGTTTCAGGTACTATTTCACTCCGCTCCCGCGGTACTTTTCACCATTCCCTCACGGTACTATCCGCTATCGGTCACCAGGGAATATTTAGGCTTAGCGGGTGGTCCCGCCAGATTCACACGGGATTTCTCGGGCCCCGTGCTACTTGGGTGTCTCTCAAACGAGCCGTTGACGTTTCGACTACGGGGGTCTTACCCTCTACGCCGGACCTTTCGCATGTCCTTCGCCTACATCAACGGTTTCTGACTCGTCTCACGGCCGGCAGACCGTAAAAGAGAGATCCCACAACCCCGCCTACGCAACCCCTGCCGGGTCTCACACGTAAACGGTTTGGCCTCATCCGGTTTCGCTCGCCACTACTCCCGGAATCACGGTTGTTTTCTCTTCCTGCGGGTACTGAGATGTTTCACTTCCCCGCGTTCCCTCCACATACCCTATGTGTTCAGGTATGGGTGACAGCCCATGACGACTGCCGGGTTTCCCCATTCGGAAACCCCCGGATCAAAGCCTGGTTGACGGCTCCCCGGGGACTATCGTGGCCTCCCACGTCCTTCATCGGTTCCTGGTGCCAAGGCATCCACCGTGCGCCCTTAAAAACTT
>NZ_JBXEJE010000100.1:0-4067 GCF_056820935.1 Streptomyces sp. Q2
GTCGACGCTGGAGAAGAACGACGGCACGGCGCAGTCGACCATCCAGCGGGCCAAGGCCGCGGTCGACAACATCGGCTGAGCTCGGCACAGGGCTGAGGGAACCAGGACTGAGGGAACGTCGGGGATGCGGTCGGGGATGCGGGGACTGTGGTGTCGGGCTGGGATCTGAAGCCGCAAGGCATTTCCAGTGTGTTGAAGACGACCGGTGAGACGGCGTCCGACCTGGAGAAGTACGCGAAGGCGTTCGGTGAGCATCTGACGTCGGCGGCGACCAGCGCCGGCACGATCTCCGCCGAGGGCGGCGGAGGCGGCGAGGGCGGTGAGAAGGCCGCGGGCGGTCTCGTCGCGCTTGCCTTGTCGCAGTACGCGGAGCGGGCGTCGAAGGACCTGCAGTACGTCGCGGCCCGGGCGGGCAAATCGCTGCAGGGCGCGGTGGACGCGACCACGGCTTATCTGAATGGCGATGAGGCAATGGCCGCCGATGCGCAGCGCAACGCGTTGTCCGCGCCGGCGGTGGATCTGCCGGGAGTGGGCAAGCGGTGATCAAGCCGGACCAGATACCCCAGTTCACGGGTGACCTGGCGCAGCTGGAGACGGACTACGCGGACCTGGGGAAGGACGCGTCCGAGGTCCGCAAGACCGGCGGGGACGTGCATACGCAGTTCCAGGGCCTGTCGGCGTACTACACGGCTCCGGAGGCGGAGCAGCTGTTCGCGACGACGAAGCCGGTCAAGGAGCGCGCGGACACGTTCGCCGACGACCTGGAGAAGGTGTCCGGCGCGCTGTCGTCGTACGCCACCGAGATCCGTCCCCTCGTCGACAAGCTGAAGCAGCTGAAGACGGACGCGACGACCTTCCTCGCGGCGGTCAAGGACGACGACGAGTGGGAGTACGACGGCGACAAGGTCGACGAGCACAACCAGATCCGGGACGACATCACCGCCACGGTGGCGGCGTTCTGGGCGGCCGAGCGCACCTGCCACAACAGGATCACCGCCCTGTGGGGCGGGACGCAGATGGTCGCCGGGGACGGCTCCGACCGCAAGGACCAGTACGGCTTCGACGCCGAGGACATGAAGGACGCGCAGCTTCCCTGGGGCGACCCGGTGGAGGAGAAGCACCACTGGTGGGAGATCGGCCACTGGCTGAAGTCGTTCTTCTGGGACGGCCTGATCGTCGACGGTATCTGGGGCACCATCAAGGGACTGGGCACGCTGCTCGGATTCAATGGCCTGGAGGCGATGGGCCAGGCGTGGAAGGGCCTTGCCCAGCTGGTCACGGGCCTGGTGGTCTCCGTCATTCCCGGTGCGGGCGCGCTGTTCTGGACGCTGCCGGACGACAAGATGCCGTCCTGGCTGCGCGATTCGCGCACCGCGATGAAGGAGACCGGCAAGGCGCTGGTGGCGTGGGACGAGTGGGGCAAGAACCCCGCCCGCGCGGCAGGCCTGGTCACCTTCAACGTACTCACCACCGTCTTCACGGGCGGTGCGGGAGCTGCCGCGGCGGGCGTGACGAAGGCCGGTGCGGTCGCCAAGGTGCTGTCGGTCGCGGGCAAGGCGGGCAGGATCATCGACCCGATGACCTACATCGCCAAGGGCGCCGGTGCCGGTCTGTCGAAGATCGGCGACATCGTGCGGGGCCTCCGGGGCGTCGGCAACATCGACATCCCCACCCTCCCGGACAACGCTGTCACCCTGCCGGAGGGCTCGCTGAGGCTCCCGGACGGCACCGTGCGGCTGCCGGAGGGCGCGGCACTCCCCGAGGGCGCCACCAGGCTCCCCGACGGGAGCGTGCGGCTGTCGGAGCAGTCGGTCGCGCTGCCGGAGGGCACGATCGACCTCGGGACGCCGGAAGGCGCTCCCGCCCAGTACATGGACGCCGACGGCAACCTCCTGGACAGCCAGGGCAGCGTCGTCCAGCACGCCGACCAGGCACCCGCGGAGACGGTCGTCGACACGGCCGACACCACACCGACGGCAGGCGCCGGAGGCTCGCAGGTCGACGCCCCGCTCAAGGAACCGGCCCTGGTCGGCGCCGGCGACAACGCGGCTAGCGGCGCGGGTCACTCCTCCGGCACCGAAGGCGTACCCACGCGGCCGGACGACGGCCTGCCCGGCAACGCACACCCCAGCGACCCGCCCGCGCCCGTCGGCGGACACGGTGACGATGTGGCCTCGGGTGCCGATGACGTGCCCGCGCGAGGCGACGACGTGCCTCCGCACGGCGATGACGTGCCCGCGCGTGGCGACGACGCACCCCCGCACAGCGACAACGCGGACGCGGGCCCCGCCGGACAGCACGCCGACGACGGCGGATCTTCCCCCGCGGAGCACGCCGACGACGGCGGTTCTTCCCCTGCGGATCGCGCCGACGACTCGACGGGCGGGACGGACGGCGACGGCGTCGCACCTGCCACGGACGAGACTCCGCCCAGGACCTCGGCGGAAGACGAACCCCCCATCATCCGGCAGGACGACGACTTCGACGCCACCCACAACCAGTACGGGCTGCGCAAGTCGCGGTTCGACCCGGACACCGGCATCGTGCCGGCCAATCCGGACGGAAAGATCACCCCCCTCGAGCACGTTCTGGGCGGCGCGAACCCCAAGGCCAAGGAGTCGAGCCAGTTCACCTCCTTCGCTCCGAGGGACGGGACCGGCAAGGTCTACGGCGCCCAGGAAGTCAGCATCGACTACCGGCGGCTGCAGGCGGACATCGACGCCGGCAAGGTCTCGAACGTGGAGATCCTGCGTCCCGAGCAGATCCAGCAGAGCATCAGCGACGACATCACCAAGACGGCCGGCAAGGACGTGGAGGTGCCGGCGACTCTCAAGCCGACGGACACCGACGCGGTGACCAAGTTCGTCAACGACCTCGGTCTGAGCAAGGGCAAGACCAGCAAGGTGCACCGAAGGGTCATGGCGCTGCTCAACACCCGACGCGACGGCGAATGGTTGATCAGTGGGGTCGTCCCGAAGGACTACGTGACGGGGCCCTACCCGACGACCAAGACGCCGTGACGAGCCGGATAACGTGATCCAGCGAGCCGACCTGAGCACAGGAGTACCGATTGTCCGACAGCCAAGGTCCATGGGAGCCGAGCGCCAGAGTCGCCCAACTGCTCTTCGTGGACTTCGACGGCACGGCCGCCGATCCCGATGACGTCATCAGCGAGGGACTCGACGGTGGCTACCAGGAGCGTTCCGAGGCGCTGAAGGAAGTCCTGCGGGATCCCGACGAGGACCCGGCAGGCCGCTTCCTGGCCTGCGCCGCGCTCACCCGCTGGGCGGACGCGGTCGGATACGAAGCGGTGGTGCAGGCGGCCCGGTCGCCGGAATCCGCCGCATGGCGGGGAGCCTCGTACGACCGGCTGCACGGGCAGGACGACACCTTCGGGGTGCTTGCCGACGCCGTGGGGGACAGTGCCGACATGGTCGAGGAGCGCGGCACGGCGGACGAGCGGCTCAAGGCGGCCGAGGCGCTGCTGCTCGTCGCGGACCGCGTGCAGTTCGACCGGCACATCAGCGCGCTGCTGCGTCGGGAACTCGTCACTCTTCTCCTGCCTGCCATCAAAACCGCAGTCGAGCGCGGCATCGCGAGGCTCGCGGAGGAACAACCCTCGTACGACCTCGGCCTGCAACTGGCGCTGATGACCGCCGCCGCCCACCCCGTCGACACGACGTGGGCCCTGGATGCCGCCCGCCGCCTCCTCGCCGTCAAGCCCGGTGAACGCGCTGTGACGGAGCTGCAGGATGCGATTCCGGAGACTCGGGAGACCTGACGGCTGAGTTGTGGTGCTTGTGTGAGTGCCGGAGACCTCGATTGCAGCGGCAACTGCCGGGTTGATAGAGATGGGCCGAGAGTTATGAGGCGGACCGGGCACGGTCCGCCGTAGCAGCCCGACGGGGGAGGCCTGATGAAGTTCGACATGGGCGCGCAGACGCTGTCGCAGCTCCAGCGTGATTCGCGGGGGTCGAGTACTGATCTCGGTTCGTTGATCCGGCAGTTGGTGGATGCGGCGACGCCGTTGGAGGGGAAGTTCAACGGTTCGGGTCGGGCGATGTTCG
>NZ_JBXEJE010000101.1:0-3515 GCF_056820935.1 Streptomyces sp. Q2
CTTCGGCAGCGACTACTGCTGGACGCCCGCGCCGCTGGCCGACGCCCACATCGCGGCGATCGACGCGGCCGAACCACCGGCGGAGGGGACCACCTGGCGTTCCCTGACGACGGCCAACGCCCAGCGCCTGTTCCCGCCGACGGCGCGGTGAACGCGTCAGGCGACGCCATCCAGTCCTTCTGATGCCATCTCGATTCCAGCGGCCAGACAACGCAACGCCCGGTAGGTCGGGCTGCCGGGTTCGGCGGTCCAGACGACGAGCTGCTGTTCGGGATCCTCCGCGCACGTAAAGGTGGACCGCTCGAATGCCAGGTCGCCCACCACGGGATGCCGGAGCAGCCTGGTGCCGCCGGCCCGTACAGCGACATCGTGCGAGGTCCACCACAGCCGGAACTGCCGATCCAACACGGAAAGCTCTTCGACGAGCGCCGTCAGTCGCGGATCGTGAGGGTTTCGCCTGCTGTCCATGCGCAGGNGTGCGAGGTCCACCACAGCCGGAACTGCCGATCCAACACGGAAAGCTCTTCGACGAGCGCCGTCAGTCGCGGATCGTGAGGGTTTCGCCTGCTGTCCATGCGCAGGTGGGACACGGCCAGTCGGGCCATGTGCTCCCAGTCCCTGTACAGCACCCGGATGGCGGGCTCGGTGAACAGCATGCGCACGTAGTTGCGGTGTTCCTCGGGGATGCGCCCGAAGTCCATCACCAGGGCGGCGGCCATGGCGTTCCACGCCAGAAGGTCTGTGTTGCGTCCGATGACGAACCCGGCAGTCAGGGTGAGGTCGTCCAGCAGGTACCGCATCTGCGGGCCGACTCCCTGCCGAGCAGCCCTGTTCGCCGGGGACAGGACGGTCTTCCCCGCGAGGGTCAGGATGTACTCGCGCTGATCGCCGTCGAGGCGGAGCACCTGCGCGAGGGCGTCGAGGACGGCCGTCGACGCCTGTACGCGGCCCTGTTCGAGCCGGATGTAGTAATCGGTGCTGATCGCGGCCAGCCGAGCGACTTCCTCACGCCGCAGACCGGAAACACGCCGCGGCTCACCGCTATCGGGCAGCCCGACGCCGTCGGGAGTCAGCTCTGCACGGCGCGCCTTGAGGAAGGCTCCCAGTTCGTCCAGGCCCGGCTCCCGTTGCACACGCACAGCTTCGCACGTTGCCGCGATCCTGCACATCAAACCAAGCGGCTGCCTGCGTCTTCGCCTGGAGGCCCTGTCGATCGCCGCCCAGTCACCGCCGCAGCGGCCGCGGTCCGCGGCTCGTTCGCACTCCGCAGCCACGCAGGGGGAAGGAGACCGCCGCAGCCATCCTCTGGCTCCGCAGTCCGGGAGCCGACTTCGTGGTAGGTGTTTCGCTCCCCGATGACAGGGACGCCACACCCGGGCAGGTCGCGCTCGCCTGGCTGCTCGGCCAGCATCCGTCGATCGTTCCGATCCCCGGAACGCGGCGCCTCGCGCGCATCGACGAGAACATCGGGGCCACCCGGTTGCCGCTCTCCGCCGACGAACTGTCGGACCTCAACGAACTTGCCGGCCGGGTCGGGGTACTGGGAGACCGCTACAACGAGCACCATATGTCGCTGGTCAACAAGTTGCGGACGTACGGAAGCAAGTTGCAGGCCAGTAGCGAGCCGCACACCGATGAAGGTGGTGATCATGTCTGTCACGGATGGGATGGCTTCCACTCACGGAAGCCATCCCACGCGTAACGACAAGACGCCCTTGAACACACGCTGCCGACGCCGACCCGGCACTACCAGGGCTCGCTCGGCCACGCCGTTGCCTTCAGCGAACTTGCCCGAACCGGCCTGGTGTTCGCCGGACTGAGGGCTCCCCGGCCCCGCGGTTCCAGGCTCAGTCCTCGTCAGGAAGGATGAGTTACAGGGCGGGGGCGTCAATGCCCCAGGACGTGACGAAGTCAGGCACTATTTCGACCCAGTTCGGACCGAACCCGGGTCCCAGCGGCTCGCCGCCCTCCGTGTGCAGGACTGTCGCCCCCTTGATGAGAATCCCGCGCGGCTGCCACGTCTGCGGATCCGGTACGTCGTCGACCACCAATGCGGCTTGCGGGTTGACCTTGAGGTGGCGAACGTACAGCCGGTCCTGGCCACGCCCTTCCAGCGAGCGCCCCCCGATCTTGATCACCTCGTGCTCAGGGTCGAAGTGATACGTGACGGGCACCACGTGTGGCTTGGCGGACTTACCCGCCGTGGCGAGTCGCCCAAGGATGTGTTCCTGCAGGAAACCGACTTCCTGCGCGTTGAACCTACTCATATCGATCTCCATATCGTTGGTTGACTCTCCCTGGAACCCACTCCGAAGATCTCCGAGCCGTTCTGTGCACCGCGGGCCGGCGGCCTCCTGGCGCCCGACCTCTCCTCACTGCGCAGCGACTACCGGTAGCGGGAGGCGATGTCCGAGCGTCGGCCGCCGGACAGCACGGCGGTTTCGGCGGCGAACAGCGCGTCGAGTGCCGCGGACTGTTCCTCCAGGCCCGGGACGCAGATCGTCTCGCCCAGACGGAGCCCGGCGAGGCTGGCGCGCGCGACGTCCTCGGCGGTCATGGAGGCGGGAACCGTCCGTCCGACTCCCTGGTGGAACTCGGTGGCCACCGGGCCGGGGCAGACCACCTGGGTGCGGATACCGGTGTCGGCGAGTTCGTGTCCCAGGGTGCGGGTGAAGGCCACGAGAGCGGCTTTGGCCGCGGTGTACAGGGTGCGGCGGGGCGGGCGTGAGCCGGTCTGTCCGGCGCTGAAGGCGAGCAGCGAGGCGATGGTGACGATCGTGCCGTCGTCGGCGGCGAGCATGCCGGGGAGTGCGGCGCGGACGAGCTGGACGTGCGCCTCGGCGTTGAGGGTGAGCAGGTTGTCGATCTCGGCCGGGTCGACATCGATGAGCGGGGCGTAGCCACCGACACCGGCATTGCTGATCAGGACGCGGACGTCCCCGGCGCTCAAGCGGTCACTCACCTCGGCGATGCCCTTGCGGGTGGCGAGGTCGGCGGGAAGCAGCTCCACAGCGGCACCGGCCTTACGCAGTTCACCGGCCAACTCCTCCAGCCGTGCGGCGCGACGGGCCACCAGGACGAAGTCCGAGTCGTCTGCGAGAAGACGGGCGTACGCGGCGCCTATTCCGGAGGAGGCGCCGGTGATCAGAGCAAGGGTCCGAGGCATGAATCCAGAGTAATCAATACCCTGTTGGCTTTCAAACGTTTGATACATGTGAAGGTGCCGCATTCTCTGCTCGCGGTTGGGATCGACAGCGAGCTGGCACGGCGGCTGCCTCACCGACTCATGGTGGGGCGCGCTACTGGGCCGACCGTGACCCCCAGCGATCCACGCCTCACCGGCGCGGAACCGGCCTGACATCCGTCCAGGGCTCGGCGGGGCGGCGATGAGGGTCGACACTCCGGGTGTGGGGCTGGGGTGGTGGTGGCTGTGTGCCCGCTCGTGGTGTGTGTTCAGGCGTGGTGCTTGTCGAGGAAGTCGGTGATGAGCTGCAGCCACTCGTCGGTTCGTTCCA
>NZ_JBXEJE010000102.1:0-2588 GCF_056820935.1 Streptomyces sp. Q2
GGGCCTCCTCACCACGGCCCGCGCCCTCGCCGAACGCGCGGCCGCGCTCAGCCCCGACCCCCGTCACCAGTCCCGCCTGCTCGCCCTCGCCGCCGCCTGCGCCTGGCACTCCGGCGACGGCGACCGCGCCCGCCGTCTGACCGCCGCCGGCAACGAGGAGGCCCTGAGCGGCCTCCTCGCCCTGCGGGCGGGCAACGCGTCCGAGGCGTTCGACGCGTTGCTGGGAGCGGCGGTCCGACGGGCATCCGAGGCAGGCGCGACCACGGACGACCCCCCGCAAGCCAAGCCCGACAGGACCGAAGTCCCGGACGCACGGGGCGAGTCGAGCCGTACGCCACCGGTGCCGCCGGCGCGTGGCGGGCAGGGTCATGGGGCGCGGACCTCGCAGGCATCGACCCTCCTGCCGTCGACCGTTGCCCACGCCCCGGACATGCCCGTTCGCGTCGCCGACACGCCTGCCGCGGGCACCGCAGCCGTGCGTGGGGGGCGGGAGTGTGGGGTGGGGGCCTCGCAGGTGTCGACCGGTCTGGCGTCGACCGCTGCGGAGGCTGCCGACCTCCCGGCTCACGCGGCCGTTGCCCCGGCTCCTGCCGCAGGCTCCACCGCCGCACACGCCGCTGACCTTCCGACTGACGCCGCCGTTACCCCGGTGCCTGGCGCGGGCACCGCAGCCCTGCCCGCCGCACCCATGGCCGGCCCCACGGCAGGCGCCCGCGCCCTCGTCGCCGCGCACTCCTTCGCCTCCGACCCGGCCGCCCGTCTTCTCGCACGCGCCACCGAAGCCGCCATCTACACCGGCGACCTGCGCCGGTGCCGGGAGGCGGCCCGGGTCGCCGATCGGTGGGGGATCGTGGCCCCCGGCACGCTCGGGGCGCTCGCCGCAGCGTTCGACGGGCGGTACGAGGATGCGCGGGACCTGCTGAAGGCGGCGGCCGGGCGGTGCGGTCCCGGAGGGGATCCCACCCTGCTGATGCACGCCGGTATCGCCGCGCTGCTGCTCGGCGACCACACCGGCGCCGCCACCGCCACCCTCCGCGCGGCCGCCTCGGCCCGGGCTCGGGGCGCGACGGCCACCGTCGTGCAGGCGATGGAGTTCCGGGCGTACGCCGACTTCTGGACGGGGCGCCCCCGCGCCGGGGAAGCCGCCGCGACGGAAGCGCTGGGGCAGGCGTACGCCACCGGCCAGGACAACGGCGCGTGCCATCTGCAGGCCGCGCTGGCCATGTTCGCGGCGATCACCGGCGACGCGGACGTCTGCCGCGAACGCGCCGCCGTCGCACGGTCGTACGCCCTCGCCCGCGGCCTCGGCCTGCCCGCCGCCCTCGCCCAGTGGGCGCTGGCCTACCTCGACCTCAGCAGTGGCCGCTTCGCCGCGGCGGCGGCCCGGCTGCGTGCCCTGGCCGGGTTCGGGCCCGGCCACGGCCACCGTGCCATCCGGCACCTGGCCACCCCGCACTACGTGGAGGCCGCCGTCCGCACCGGCGACACCCGGGTGGCCCGGGCCGCCCACGCGGACTACCACCGCTGGGCGAGCGCCGTGCTCAGCCCCGACGACCTGGCCCTCAGCGCCCGGTGCCGTGCCCTGCTGGTGCCGGGCGAGGAGGCCGTGCAGCACTACCGCGAGGCTGTGGACCTGCACTCCCGCGGCACCCGGGACTTCGAACGCGCCCGCACGGAGCTGCTGTTCGGCAGCGCGCTGCGCCGGCTGCGTCGCCGTACGGAGGCGCGCGACCGCCTCCACAGCGCCCTGGAGGCGTTCGACGCCTTCGGCGCGCCGCACTGCGCGGCCCAGGCCCGCACCGAGCTCCGCGCCCTGGGCGCGCCGACGCCACCCGCACCCACCGCCCCGGACGGCCTCACCACCCGCCTGACCGCCCAGCAGCTCCGGGTCGCCCGGATGGCCGCCGAGGGCGCCACCAACCGCGAGATCGCCGACCGCCTCGCGCTCAGCCCCCGCACGATCGACCACCACCTGCGGGGAGTCTTCACCCGACTGGACATCCGCTCCCGGATCGAACTGGTGAGGCTCCTCGGTGAGGTCGGCGAAGTCGGCGGCTAGGGAGCCTCCCGTTCGCGGAACGCCTGCGCGTCCCACGTCCCGTCGAGCCGCGGCGCCAGCCAGGTCGGCGCGGCGGTGCGGAAGGCGGCGGGAGCGAGGCTCCCGGCCCCTGCGGGCAGGGCCCCCAGCAGCGCCGCGCCGGACACGTCGGGCAGGTCGGCCAGGTTGCAACGCGACGCGAGGTCGGGTGCGTCGGGCCAGCTGCCGATCACGACACCCGCGAGGTCGAGCCCGCGGTTGCGCAGTTCACGGGCCGTCAACTCCGTGGTGTTCAGCGTGCCCAGACCCGCGGACGCCACCAGCAGCACCGGCGCGGCCAGCAGCCCGGCCGCGTCCGCCAGCGTCCCGCCCGCCGCGTCGAACCGGACGAGCAGTCCGCCCGCCCCCTCGACCAGCACCAGGTCGTGCTCGGTGGCCAGCTTGGCGGCTGCCTCGGCGACCTCGTGCGGACGCACCGGCGCCCGCCCGGCCCGCCGCGCCGCCGTGGCCGGCGCCAACGGCTCGGGGTACCGGGCGACTTCGTCGGCCC
>NZ_JBXEJE010000103.1:0-2505 GCF_056820935.1 Streptomyces sp. Q2
CCGGTCCGTCCGGTGGTTCGGCGGCTACGGGGGCGTGGGGCTGGTCGCGCAGTTCCCCGCGCCCCTGGGGGCGTCGCGGCTCCCCAGCGGCTGGTCGCGCCCGCGCGGCGGGGCCTCAGATCGACACAGCGCCGCGCCCCTGTGGTCGGTCGGCTTGTCGGTGCTCGTATGAGTGCGACGTCTCACACACCGGCCCGGCGTCTCTTCCTGCCACGACAAGTGCGAAGATGGGGCTCGGCAGGACAGGGCCCCACCGAAGGGCCGAAGAACGAGCGGCCGGACACCAGCCGCCGACCGGTCACCGCAGACCGGCGTGGCGCACATGCATGGAGGACGTGACGTGGCGAACGACGCCAGCACCGTTTTCGACCTAGTGATCCTCGGCGGTGGTAGCGGTGGTTACGCCGCGGCCCTGCGCGGGGCGCAGCTGGGCCTGGACGTCGCCCTGATCGAGAAGGACAAGGTCGGCGGTACCTGCCTGCACCGGGGGTGCATCCCCACCAAGGCCCTGCTGCACGCGGGCGAGATCGCCGACCAGGCCCGCGAGAGCGAGCAGTTCGGCGTGAAGACCACCTTCGAGGGCATCGACATCGCCGGGGTCCACAAGTACAAGGACGGTGTCATCGCCGGCCTGTACAAGGGCCTGCAGGGACTTGTCGCCTCCCGCAAGGTGACGTACATCGAGGGTGAGGGCCGGCTGTCCTCCCCCACGTCCGTCGACGTGAACGGCCAGCGCGTCCAGGGCCGCCACGTGCTCCTCGCGACCGGCTCCGTGCCGAAGTCGCTGCCGGGCCTGGAGATCGACGGCAACCGCATCATCTCCTCCGACCACGCCCTGGTCCTGGACCGCGTGCCGAAGTCGGCGATCGTCCTGGGCGGCGGTGTCATCGGCGTCGAGTTCGCCTCGGCCTGGAAGTCCTTCGGTACGGACATCACGATCATCGAGGGCCTCAAGCACCTGGCCCCCCTCGAGGACGAGAACTCCTCCAAGCTTCTTGAGCGCGCGTTCCGCAAGCGCGGCATCAAGTTCAACCTGGGCACCTTCTTCTCCAAGGCCGAGTACACGGCCGACGGTGTCAAGGTCACCCTCGCCGACGGCAAGGAGTTCGAGGCCGAGCTCCTGCTGGTCGCGGTGGGCCGCGGGCCCGTCTCCGCCGGTCTCGGCTACGAGGAGCAGGGCGTCGCCATGGACCGCGGCTACGTCCTGGTCGACGAGTACATGCGCACCAACGTCCCGACCATCTCCGCCGTCGGTGACCTGGTCCCGACCCTCCAGCTCGCGCACGTCGGCTTCGCCGAGGGCATCCTGGTGGCGGAGCGTCTGGCCGGTCTCAAGACCGTCCCGATCGACTACGACGGTGTCCCCCGGGTGACGTACTGCCACCCCGAGGTCGCCTCCGTGGGCATCACCGAGGCCAAGGCCAAGGAGATCTACGGTGCGGACAAGGTCGTCGCCCTGAAGTACAACCTCGCCGGCAACGGCAAGAGCAAGATCCTGAACACCTCGGGCGAGATCAAGCTCGTCCAGGTCAAGGACGGTGCCGTGGTCGGCGTCCACATGGTCGGCGACCGCATGGGCGAGCAGGTCGGCGAAGCCCAGCTGATCTACAACTGGGAGGCGCTGCCCGCCGAGGTCGCGCAGCTCATCCACGCTCACCCGACGCAGAGCGAAGCGCTCGGCGAGGCCCACCTGGCCCTGGCCGGCAAGCCCCTCCACTCGCACGACTGACCCTCGGTCGACGAACGCGACGACACAGACTTCCGCACTTGTAAGGAGCAACCGAAACCATGGCGGTTTCCGTAACCCTTCCGGCGCTCGGCGAGAGCGTCACCGAGGGCACTGTCACCCGCTGGCTGAAGGCCGAGGGAGAGCGCGTCGAGGCCGACGAGCCGCTGCTCGAGGTGTCGACCGACAAGGTCGACACCGAGATCCCCTCGCCCGCAGCCGGTGTCCTGGCGTCCATCAAGGTCGCCGAGGACGAGACCGTTGAGGTCGGCGCCGAGCTGGCCGTCATCGACGACGGCACGGGCGCGCCCGCTGCCGCCCCGGCTCCGGCCGCCGAGGAGGTCGCCGCTCCGGCGCCCGAGCCGGCTCCGGCCGCCCAGCCGTCCACCGAGCAGGCCGCCCCGGCCCCTGCTCCCACCGCCGAGGCCGCCTCCGGCGGCGGCAGCGCCGAGGGCACGGACGTCGTCCTGCCCGCGCTCGGCGAGTCCGTCACCGAGGGCACCGTCACCCGCTGGCTGAAGTCGGTCGGCGACTCCGTCGAGGCCGACGAGCCGCTGCTCGAGGTCTCCACGGACAAGGTCGACACCGAGATCCCGGCGCCCACCTCCGGTGTGCTGCTCGAGATCACGGTCGGCGAGGACGAGACCGCCGAGGTCGGTGCCAAGCTGGCCGTCATCGGCGCCCCGGGCGCGGCTCCGGCCGCCGCTCCGGCCCCCGCCGCCCCGGCTCCGGCCCCTGCTGCCGAGGCACCGGCTCCGGCTCCCGCCCCGGCCGCCCCC
>NZ_JBXEJE010000104.1:0-2482 GCF_056820935.1 Streptomyces sp. Q2
GCGGGAGACCGACGTGGCCTAACGAGTGGTGCACATAACTTCGTACTCGGTGGTGCACTCACACGAGTACCTGGACACCGATCAGCTCATGCAAGCCCCCTACCGTCCGACCGAACCGTCGGGCCATCTGCCCGAGGGGAGCCTGTGCAGCTAGGACTTGTCCGGCCGATCATGGCTGTAGGCAGTCGGGCATGTTGCCCGGGTGAGCATCATCGTGAAGTTCTTCGTGGCGCCGGACGACACGTCAGCAAGCCTGGCCCTCCAGTCCGGGCCGGAACCGGCATTCGAGTCCCTCTCCTTCGGCAACTTCGATCCCGAAGAAGCCGTGCTGGAGTGGGAATGCCTTCTGGCCGGCGGCAGCTTCGAGGACCTCGCCGAAGCNGCGCCGGACGACACGTCAGCAAGCCTGGCCCTCCAGTCCGGGCCGGAACCGGCATTCGAGTCCCTCTCCTTCGGCAACTTCGATCCCGAAGAAGCCGTGCTGGAGTGGGAATGCCTTCTGGCCGGCGGCAGCTTCGAGGACCTCGCCGAAGCCGGTGAGCCTCGCATCGTCGCCGGCCAGGACAACGACGGGTGCGTCGTCTTCGCGCTCTCACCTCGCCTGTCCACTGCACTCGCGGACGCCGAGCACGCCAGATTGCGCGACGTCGCCGCCTCGTGGACCCGACTGCGTGCGGAGGACGGCGAGGTCATCGGCACGGAGATCGCCGACGCGATCGTGGGCGATCTCGCTGCTCTCGTCAGCAGCGCCCGGCGCCAGAACCAGAGCGTCTACTGCTGGGTCGCGTAGCAGTTCATGTCCGAAGCCAGATTGCGACGGCCGCCGCGGTGGCGGTGCCGAGGAAGACGTAACCGCGCTTGTCGTATCGAGTGGCAACCGCTCGGAACTGCTTCAGCCGGTTGATCGCCCGCTCGACGGTGTTGCGCTTCTTGTAACGGTCCTCGTCGAAGTTGGGCGGTCGTCCGCCGCGTGAGCCTTTGCGCAGGCGGGCCGCCTGACTGTCGGTCTTCTCCGGGATGGTGTGGCGGATTCCCCGCCGTCGCAGGTACTCGCGAATGAGGCCGTTGCTGTAGGCCCTGTCGGCCGCAAGGCTGTCGGGCTTCTTGCGTGGTCGCCCCAGGCCCGGTCTGGGCACTCGGATCTTCTCCAGGACCGGCTTGAATTGGGTGCAGTCTGCCCGCTGACCTGGGGTGACGAGCAGGGACAGCGGGCGGCAGCGGCCGTCCGCGCTCAGGTGGAGCTTGCTGGTGAACCCGCCCCGCGAGCGGCCCAGGCCCTCACCTCCCGCACCACCTCCACCAGGCGGGCGAAAAGGCTCTGCCACGGCGTCTCGGTCTGGTGTTCCACCCCTGAGGCCCCCTTTGGTACCGGGGCCGGCGGTGGGTCGGTGCGGGCGCCGGCCGCATGCTGATGCGCGCGGACGATGGTGGAGTCGACCGAGATGTCCCAGTCGATCTCGCCTGCGGCGTCAGCCGCGGCCTGGACCTGCTGGAGCAGACGTTACCAGGTCCCGTCGGCCGACCACAGGCGGTGGCGTTCATAGACCGTCTTCCACGGACCGAACCGTTCGGGCAGGTCACGCCACTGCACGCCGGTCCGCACTCGGTGCAGAATCCCGTCGATCACCTGCCGGTGATCCCGCCACCTGCCGCAACGCCCGTTGCTGACCGGCAGGAACGGCCGCAGCCGTTCCCACTCGGCATCCGTCAGATCGCCCCGCCCCATGTCCATAAGAACGATCAGCAGCAAGAGTCAGTCGCATGCTCTGCCGGATCAGTCCTAGTCTCCTGAGAATCCGAAGATTCCCAGGTGCGTCGGCCTGTCGTCGGAGTAGAGGACGATGTAGTAACCGGTCCACCGCATCTGACACTCGCCGAGCAGGCTTTGCTCGTGCTCCTCATGGCTCGCAGCCTCACTGGCAGCAGTGACGAGCTCCTCGTAATACTCGACCGACGGGCGGTTTGTGCCGAAGTGGTGCATCACGCGGTTGAGAGCCAGAGGGCGCAGGGTGCCGTAGTCAGCGATACCGGACCTCGTCGGCGGGTCATCCGTGGCAACAACCCTGTCGATGTCGAGGATCGTATGGGTGCCCTCGGTCCCCATGAACTCCTCGTCCTCGTAGAGGTCCTCCAGGCTTCGGTATCGGGCATCACTGCCGTACTCCTCCTGGAACACCCTGGCCTGCAGTGTCGCCAGGGCCGCCTCGACATCGCCGTCGTACCTGGTGACGTAGTCCCATCCGCTGGCACCCATCGAGCCACCCCTCCCTGATGATCGTGAACGCGCGAACGATAGCGGCGGGGACTGACAACGCCGCTGCCTGGCGTCGGGCTTCTGCTCGACGTCCCGGATTGAGGTGTCCAGGCCCGTCGACCGCGTCACGGAGATCGCCCGGACAGGCCCTAGTAGGACTCCGTTAGGTTGCTCTGGCTCTTGGGTTCGGGCTGGTGGTGGATGTTCTGGGCAGGGGGCGGTGGCAGG
>NZ_JBXEJE010000105.1:0-2216 GCF_056820935.1 Streptomyces sp. Q2
CGCGCCGGGGCCGGGTGCGCCCGGGGCGGCCGGCCACGACGACCGCCACGACGACCGCCGCGGCGGACGGCCGGGCCGACGCCCCCGAGGCGGCGGACGGCCCGGTTCCGGTGATCTCCCCCCTGGTGCGCCGCCTCGCCCGCGAGAACGGCCTGGACCTCAGGGAACTGACCGGCTCCGGCCCCGACGGGCTGATCCTGCGGGCCGACGTGGAGTACGCGCTGCGCGCGGCAGCGGCCCAGGGGCGTACGACGGTTCCGGCCGCCGAGGCGCACGCGCCCGTGGCGCCGAGCCCCACCATGGCGCCGAGTCCCACCATGGCGCCGAACGCCACCGGCCCGGCTCCCTCCGCCACAACCGCGGGACCCACCCGCGTCCCCCTCAAGGGCATCCGAGGCGCCGCGGCCGACAAGCTCTCCCGCAGCCGCCGCGAGATCCCGGACGCCACCTGCTGGGTGGACGCCGACGCCACGGAACTCATGAAGGCACGCTCGGCGATGAACGCCGTCGACGGGCCGAAGGTCTCCCTCCTCGCCCTGCTGGCCCGCATCTGCACCGCCGCCCTGGCCCGGCACCCCGAGCTCAACTCCACCGTGGACATGGAGGCCAGGGAGATCGTCCGGCTGGACGCCGTGCACCTCGGGTTCGCCGCGCAGACCGAGCGGGGCCTCGTCGTGCCCGTCGTACGCGACGCGCAGGCGCGGGACGCCGAGGCGCTGACCGCGGAGTTCGCCCGGCTGACCGAGGCGGCCCGCCAGGGCACCCTCACCCCCCGGGACCTCACCGGCGGCACCTTCACGTTGAACAACTACGGCGTGTTCGGCGTCGACGGCTCCACGCCGATCATCAACCACCCCGAGGCGGCCATGCTCGGCGTCGGCCGAATCGTCCCCAAGCCGTGGGTGCACGAGGGCGAGCTGGCCGTGCGCCAGGTGGTCCAACTGTCGCTCACCTTCGACCACCGCGTGTGCGACGGCGGCACGGCGGGCGGCTTCCTGCGGTACGTGGCGGACTGCGTGGAACAACCGGCGGTCCTGCTGCGCACGCTCTGACCACGCGGTGAACGCCCGCCCCCTCCCGCGTTCCCTGTGATCGGCGTTCCCTGTGATCGCGGCGGCACGCATACTCGGGGGGTGACCGCCAACGAGCCGCCCCCCGCTGCCGCCGCGTACGACGCCGTCGTACTCGCGGGCGGTGCGGCCCGGCGGCTCGGTGGTGCCGACAAGCCCGGGGTGCGCGTGGGAGGGCGGGCGCTGCTCGACCGGGTGCTGGCGGCCTGCGCCGACGCGCGCGGCACCGTCGTCGTCGCCGACCCGCGGCCGACCGCGCGTCCCGTGACCTGGGCGCGTGAGGACCCGCCCGGCGGCGGGCCGGTGGCCGCACTCGACGCCGGGCTGCGCCACACCACGGCCGACGAGCTCGTCGTCCTCTCGGCCGACCTGCCGTTCCTCGGTGAAGCGACGGTACGACGGCTGCTGGCCGCCCTACGGGCCACCGGCACCGAGGGCGTGCTGCTCACCGACGCCGACGGCCGCGACCAGCCGCTGGTGGCCGCCTACCGCGCGCCCGCACTGCGCCGGGAGCTGACCGCCCTCGTCGCAGCGCACGGCAGCGCCACGGGGCTGCCCCTGCGCCGGCTCACCGCCGGTCTCGACCTCACCCGCGTCCCCGACCCCGTCGCGTCCTTCGACTGCGACACCTGGGACGACATCGCCACCGCCAGGGCACGTATCAGGGAGCATGGGCTCGTGTTGGATGAATGGATTTCCGCAGTCAAGGACGAGCTGGGCATCGACCTCGACGTCGACACCGGTGTGCTGCTCGACCTCGCCCGGGACGCCGCCCACGGCGTGGCGAGGCCCGCGGCACCGCTGACCACCTTCCTCGTCGGCTACGCGGCCGCACAGACCGGGGGAGGCCCCGAGGCGGTGGCGGAGGCGTCCCGCAAGGCCGCCGCCCTCGCCCTGCGCTGGGCGGACGAGGACACCGCCGACGCCAAACCGGACGTGGCCCCCGATGCCACGCCCGACACCCGCCCGGACGCCGGATGACCGCCCGTGCCGCCCGGACCGGCGAGGACGCCGACGACGCCGAGGACTTCGACGTCGAGGAGGTGCTCGCCCTCGTGAAGGAAGGCAACGGCCACTCCGCCGGTGATCACGTGCCCGCCCCGAAGGCCGGCCACCACGAGGCCTCCCACCAGTCCGCCCACCCAC
>NZ_JBXEJE010000106.1:0-2119 GCF_056820935.1 Streptomyces sp. Q2
TGGCGGATGCGCAGGAGACGTTCGTCCGTGATTACGGCCTCAGCTTGATCGGTGGTTGTTGCGGGACGACGCCGGAGCATTTGCGGCAGGTGGTGGAGCGGGTGCGGGGGCTGGCTCCGGCGGTGCGGGAGCCGCGTCCGGAGCCGGGTGCGGCGTCGTTGTACCAGTCGGTGGCGTTTCGTCAGGACACCGCCTATATGGCGATCGGTGAGCGGACGAACGCGAACGGGTCGAAGAAGTTCCGTGAGGCGATGCTGGAGGGCCGCTGGGACGACTGTGTGGAGATGGCCCGCGAGCAGATCCGTGAGGGCGCCCACATGCTCGACCTGTGTGTCGATTATGTGGGCCGGGACGGGGTGGCGGACATGGCGGAGCTGGCGGGCCGTTTCGCGACCGCCTCGACGCTGCCGATCGTGCTGGACTCCACCGAGGTGGAGGTGTTGCGGGCCGGGCTGGAGAAGCTGGGCGGCCGGGCGGTGATCAACTCGGTGAACTACGAGGACGGGGACGGGCCCGAGTCCCGGTTCGCGAGGGTGACCGCGCTGGCCCGCGAGCACGGGGCGGCGCTGATCGCTTTGACCATCGATGAGGAGGGCCAGGCCCGCACCGTCGAGTCGAAGGTCGCCATCGCCGAGCGGCTGATCGAGGACCTGACCGCGAACTGGGGCATCCACGAGGCGGACATCCTCATCGACTGTCTGACCTTCACCATCTGCACCGGGCAGGAGGAGTCGCGTGGTGACGGGGTCGCCACCATCGAGGCGATCCGTGAGCTCAAGCGCCGCCACCCCCAGGTGCAGACCACGCTGGGGCTGTCGAACATTTCCTTCGGTCTGAACCCGGCCGCCCGGATGCTGTTGAACTCGGTGTTCTTGGACGAGTNGCATCCACGAGGCGGACATCCTCATCGACTGTCTGACCTTCACCATCTGCACCGGGCAGGAGGAGTCGCGTGGTGACGGGGTCGCCACCATCGAGGCGATCCGTGAGCTCAAGCGCCGCCACCCCCAGGTGCAGACCACGCTGGGGCTGTCGAACATTTCCTTCGGTCTGAACCCGGCCGCCCGGATGCTGTTGAACTCGGTGTTCTTGGACGAGTGTGTGAAGGCGGGTCTGGACTCGGCGATCGTGCACGCCAGCAAGATCCTGCCGATCGCCCGTTTCACCGAGGAAGAGGTCCAGACCGCCCTGGATCTGATCTACGACCGGCGTGGTGAGGGCTATGACCCGCTGCAGAAGCTGATGGCCCTGTTCGAGGGCGCCACCACCACCTCGCGCAAGGCGGGGCGGGCGGAGGAGCTGGCGGCGCTGCCGCTGGACGAGCGGCTCAAGCGGCGCATCATCGACGGTGAGAAGAACGGCCTCGAGCAGGATCTGGATGCTGCGCTGGCCGGGCGTCCGGCGCTGGACATCGTCAACGAGACGCTGCTGGACGGGATGAAGGTGGTCGGTGAGCTGTTCGGCTCCGGCCAGATGCAGTTGCCGTTCGTGCTGCAGTCCGCGGAGGTGATGAAGACCGCGGTCGCCTATCTGGAGCCCCACATGGAGAAGGTGGAGGGCGAGGAGGGCAAGGGCACCATCGTGCTGGCCACGGTCCGCGGCGATGTCCACGACATCGGCAAGAAC
Source organism: Streptomyces sp. Q2 (assembly GCF_056820935.1). NCBI lineage: Bacteria > Bacillati > Actinomycetota > Actinomycetes > Kitasatosporales > Streptomycetaceae > Streptomyces > Streptomyces sp. Q2. The sequence continues at coordinate 1,627 of NZ_JBXEJE010000106.1, forward strand.
CTCGTCGACATCATCTTGTCCAACAACGGCTACAACGTGGTCAACCTGGGTATCAAGCAGCCCGTCTCGGCGATCCTGGAGGCCGCCGAGGAGCACCGCGCGGACGTGATCGGCATGTCCGGCCTGCTGGTCAAATCCACGGTGATCATGAAGGAGAACCTGCAGGAGCTCAACCAGCGGGGCATGGCCGCCGACTTCCCCGTCATCCTGGGCGGCGCCGCCCTGACCCGCGCCTACGTCGAGCAGGACCTGCACGACATCTACCAGGGCGAGGTCCGCTACGCCCGCGACGCCTTCGAGGGCCTGCGCCTGATGGACGCCCTGATCGGCGTCAAACGCGGCACCCCCGGCGCCCGGCTGCCCGAACTCAAACAACGCCGGGTCAAGGCCAGTGCCCAGCCGGTCGTGGAGGAACGGCCCCAGGAGGCTGCGGGCCGCTCCGACGTGGCCCTCGACAACCCCATCCCCACCCCGCCGTTCTTCGGCACCCGCG
>NZ_JBXEJE010000107.1:0-2049 GCF_056820935.1 Streptomyces sp. Q2
GGGCCCCACCGGCTCAGCCCCTGACGGGGCGAGGCACAACGTCAGTTGTTGACGCAGGTGTTGCCGAAGGCGGGGTTCAGCAGCCCGATCACGGAGACCGTGTTGCCGCAGACGTTCACGGGGACGTGAACGGGAACCTGGACGACGTTGCCGGAAAGGACACCCGGGGAGTGCTCGGCCGCACCCTGGGCGCCCGAGTGGGCGGCGGCCATGCCCGAGCCCGCGAGAACCAGACCACCAGTGGCAACGGCAGCGGCGACGATCTTCTTGATCATTATTCTCTCCTTGTTGGCAATGCGATCCCCATCAGCGGATCACGTCAGCAGTAACGAGGAGGGAGTAATGGAGCTACGAGCGTATCGTCGTATTCACTCTTCCCGGTAGACTTCCGCACACCCGAGCGAATACTGCAGTTTCGTTTCAGTGAGGCAATTCAGGACGCGTCGATGAACCGGTCGAGCACGCGCACGCCGAACCGCAGCCCGTCCACCGGCACCCGCTCGTCGACACCGTGGAACATCCCGGCGAAGTCCAGCTCCGGCGGCAGCTTGAGCGGGGCGAAGCCGAAGCCCCGGATGCCGAGGTCGTCGAAGGACTTGGCGTCGGTCCCGCCGGAGAGCATGTAGGGGATCGCCTTCGCGGCCGGGTCCTCGGCGACCAGCGCGGACTGCATCGCCGCCACCAGCGCCCCGTCGAAGGTGGTCTCGACGGCCTTGTCCGCGTGCACGTCCTCGCGACGCACCTTCGGCCCGAGGATCCGGTCGAGGTCGGCGAGGAACTCCTCCTCGTGGCCCGGCAGGAACCGCCCGTCGACGTGCGCGGTGGCCTCTCCCGGAATGACGTTGACCTTGTAGCCGGCGCCGAGCTGGGTGGGGTTGGCCGTGTTGCTCAGGGTCGCGCCGATCAGCTTGGCGATGCCGCCGAGCCGGGCGAGCGTCGACTCCATGTCCTCCGCGTCGAGCTCGACGCCGAGCGCGTCGCCGAGTTCGTCGAGGAAGGCCCGGGTGGTCTTGGTGACCCGCACCGGGAACTTGTGGCGCCCGATCCGTGCGACGGCCTCCGACAGCTCGGTGATGGCGTTGTCCCGGTGGATCATCGACCCGTGGCCCGCCGTGCCGGCCACGGTCAGCTTCATCCAGTGCATGCCCTTCTCGGCCGTCTGGATCAGGTAGAGCCGCCGCTCCTCGCTCACCGTGAACGAGAACCCGCCCACCTCGCTGATCGCCTCGGTGACGCCCTCGAAGAGACCGGGGTGGTTCTTGACGAGGTGCTTGGCGCCGTACGTGCCGCCCGCCTCCTCGTCCGCGAGGAACGCGAGGACGATGTCCCGGGGCGGCTTGCGGCCACTGCGCAACCGGTCCCGTACGACCGCGAGGGTCATCGCGTCCATGTCCTTCATGTCGACGGCCCCGCGGCCCCACACGCACCCGTCCGCGACCTCGCCCGAGAAGGGGTGGTGGGTCCAGTCGGTCGCGTTGGCCGGTACGACGTCGGTGTGGCCGTGGATGAGCAGCGCGGGCCGGGACGGGTCCGCGCCCTCGATGCGGGCCACGGTGGACGCGCGGCCCGGGTGCGACTCGAAGATCTGCGGTTCGAGTCCCACCTCGGCGAGCTTCTCGGCCACGTACTCGGCCGCCTTGCGTTCCCCCGGGCCCGAGTTGTCCCCGTAGTTGCTGGTGTCGATCTGGATCAGCTCGCGGCAGAGGTCCACGACCTCGTCCTCGCCGGTGACGCTCCTGGCCGTGTCCGACTCGCTCACGCTGCTTCCTCCCACGCCTTCGCTGCTGGTGGTCCCCCGTCATCCTCCCTCTCCCACGGCCTGGACCCCAAGAGCGGTGCCGGCCCGTCACACGTCGTTCACGCCCGGCCGGGGGTACGCGAGGGGCGACGGGGGTGCCCCGGGGGCACTCGAAAAGCCTGGTAATGTTTCCTCCGTCGCCGCGAGGGAAACCCCGCACGACAGACACCTTGTCCGGGTGGCGGAATGGCAGACGCGCTAGCTTGAGGTGCTAGTGCCCTTTATCGGGCGTGGGGGTTCAAGTCCCCCCT
>NZ_JBXEJE010000108.1:0-1640 GCF_056820935.1 Streptomyces sp. Q2
TCGCCCGCTGGACGTACTGGTTCAGGGCCTCGGCCAGGTGCGGCAGGCCGAGCTTGGCAGCCGTGGTGCGGATGCGGGTGCTGGTGAGCTCGCTCAACGGGCTTCCTTCGTCGGTGACTTGGCGGAGAAGGGGCGGGTGCCGGTCAGCTCGTCATAGACCGACAGCGGGCGGCGGCCGACCTCGACGTTTGCGGCAGCGGCCCGGTTCAGCAGAGCCTGCAGCGGTCCGGCCTCCGCCTTCGGCGGCTGGCCGCGACGGGGTGAGGGCAGAACGTCATCGCCGGTGGTGACACGGCGGCCGGCGCCGGTGGGAAGGCCGTCCCAGTGGGCCTCATCCACGATGCGGGCGCCTCGGCCAACAGCCCGCGGGTGGACGGCCAGTAGCGTCTGGCCGCTGGCATCGGGAACGGTGGAATGCAGACTGACCTGCGACTTCGTGGCCCGGATCTCGACCAGCTGACGGGGGCGGACCTTGCGGGCGGGCACTGAGTAGAGGTTCGCGTCGAAGGCGACCAGGCAGTCCTTGCCGACGTGCCGCAGATGCCGCTGCGTGACCACATACGGAGTCGCCGGCAGCGGACGCAGGGCCATGTGGTCGCGCACCGCCCGGTGTCCGATGACTTCGCCGTGAGTGCCGTGGACCTTCACCCGCCGCAGCGGGACCCAGGCGGCGAAGGCGGCGTTCAGCTCCTCGATGGAGGAGAAGGCCCGCCCGGCCAGGACGTGGTCGCGGACGATGTTCACCTGCCGCTCGACCCGGCCCTTGCCCTGCGGGCGGTAGGCGGCCAGCACGTCGATGTCGAAGTCGTAGTGCCCGGCGAAGGCGACCGCCTCCGGGTGCAGCGGAACGGCCTCACCCGGAGCGACATGCCGGCGCACGACCGTCTTGGTCCGGTCGTAGACGATGCTCATCGGCACCCCGCCGAAGTGCGCGAACGCGGCCCGGTGGCAGTCGAAGAACGTGGCCAGGTCCTGGCTGGTGGTGAAGCAGCAGAACGGGTCGCGCGAGTACGACAGCGTCATGTGGAAGGAGTAGACCTTCGGGATGCCGACATGGGCGAGGATCTTTCCCTCGTCTCCCCAGTCGACCTGGGCCTGAGCACCCGGGACGACCTCGAACCGCCGGTGCAGGCCCGCCAGCTCACCTGGGCTGATGCCCAATTCCTCCGCGATCCGGGGGCGGGCTTCCTGCAGGTAGAGCTTCACCCGCTGGTAGTTGATCGTGACCCCGTACTCCTGGGTCAGGCGCTCGTGGATCACCCTGCCCTTGAGCAGGATCTCGGACCTGAGCATCGCGTCGATCAGCGGCGCGACCTCGTCCACCACCCGCCGAGGCCGCTGATCTGCTGCTTCTCTCTTCGGCGGCGCAACCGATGCGGGGTCCTTGAGGTACTTGCTGACCGTCCGGCGGTTCAGCCCGGTCTCCTTTGCGATCTCCCGCAGGCTCATCGCACCGGACTCGTACAGCGGACGAAACCGCCTCAACTCCAGCCAGCGATGCGGATCCAAGACCACCGTCAGCCGCCTCCCTGCCACCCCGAACCGACAGCAGCAGACTCACGGCCGACACCCCGTCACCGCATCAGAAATGGTGCACTTTCATCCGTACGAGGTGGTGCACGTTCGCTTGTACGCCGACA
>NZ_JBXEJE010000109.1:0-1635 GCF_056820935.1 Streptomyces sp. Q2
AGCTGGGCGGCCGGGCGGTGATCAACTCGGTGAACTACGAGGACGGGGACGGGCCCGAGTCCCGGTTCGCGAGGGTGACCGCGCTGGCCCGCGAGCACGGGGCGGCGCTGATCGCTTTGACCATCGACGAGGAGGGCCAGGCCCGCACCGTCGAGTCGAAGGTCGCCATCGCCGAGCGGCTGATCGAGGACCTGACCGCGAACTGGGGCATCCACGAGGCGGACATCCTCATCGACTGTCTGACCTTCACCATCTGCACCGGGCAGGAGGAGTCGCGTGGTGACGGGGTCGCCACCATCGAGGCGATCCGTGAGCTCAAGCGCCGCCACCCCCAGGTGCAGACCACGCTGGGGCTGTCGAACATTTCCTTCGGTCTGAACCCGGCCGCCCGGATGCTGNGCATCCACGAGGCGGACATCCTCATCGACTGTCTGACCTTCACCATCTGCACCGGGCAGGAGGAGTCGCGTGGTGACGGGGTCGCCACCATCGAGGCGATCCGTGAGCTCAAGCGCCGCCACCCCCAGGTGCAGACCACGCTGGGGCTGTCGAACATTTCCTTCGGTCTGAACCCGGCCGCCCGGATGCTGTTGAACTCGGTGTTCTTGGACGAGTGTGTGAAGGCGGGTCTGGACTCGGCGATCGTGCACGCCAGCAAGATCCTGCCGATCGCCCGTTTCACCGAGGAAGAGGTCCAGACCGCCCTGGATCTGATCTACGACCGGCGTGGTGAGGGCTATGACCCGCTGCAGAAGCTGATGGCCCTGTTCGAGGGCGCCACCACCACCTCGCGCAAGGCGGGGCGGGCGGAGGAGCTGGCGGCGCTGCCGCTGGACGAGCGGCTCAAGCGGCGCATCATCGACGGTGAGAAGAACGGCCTCGAGCAGGATCTGGATGCTGCGCTGGCCGGGCGTCCGGCGCTGGACATCGTCAACGAGACGCTGCTGGACGGGATGAAGGTGGTCGGTGAGCTGTTCGGCTCCGGCCAGATGCAGTTGCCGTTCGTGCTGCAGTCCGCGGAGGTGATGAAGACCGCGGTCGCCTATCTGGAGCCCCACATGGAGAAGGTGGAGGGCGAGGAGGGCAAGGGCACCATCGTGCTGGCCACGGTCCGCGGCGATGTCCACGACATCGGCAAGAACCTCGTCGACATCATCTTGTCCAACAACGGCTACAACGTGGTCAACCTGGGTATCAAGCAGCCCGTCTCGGCGATCCTGGAGGCCGCCGAGGAGCACCGCGCGGACGTGATCGGCATGTCCGGCCTGCTGGTCAAATCCACGGTGATCATGAAGGAGAACCTGCAGGAGCTCAACCAGCGGGGCATGGCCGCCGACTTCCCCGTCATCCTGGGCGGCGCCGCCCTGACCCGCGCCTACGTCGAGCAGGACCTGCACGACATCTACCAGGGCGAGGTCCGCTACGCCCGCGACGCCTTCGAGGGCCTGCGCCTGATGGACGCCCTGATCGGCGTCAAACGCGGCACCCCCGGCGCCCGGCTGCCCGAACTCAAACAACGCCGGGTCAAGGCCAGTGCCCAGCCGGTCGTGGAGGAACGGCCCCAGGAGGCTGCGGGCCGCTCCGACGTGGCCCTCGACAACCCCATCCCCACCCCGCCGTTCTTCGGCACCCGCG
>NZ_JBXEJE010000110.1:0-1569 GCF_056820935.1 Streptomyces sp. Q2
GCTCTCGGTGACTACTGCTTCGGGTCCTGCGGTGTGTCGGTGGGTTGGAGTGTGGTGAGCCATTGGGTGACGGTGGTGTCGATGAAGGTGTCGGTGACGTGGCCGCGGTCGAGGAAGAGGCGGGCGAGGACGGGTCCGTAGAGGAGGGTGAATTCGTCGTCGTTGATCTGGATGCCGGAGGGTTCCAGGAGTTTGTTGAAGCCGGTGTGGCGGTCTTCGCCGATGCGCAGGAGTGCGCGGGCGCTGTCGGGGTCGTGGTCGGCCTGGGCGGTGATGGCCAGGGCGGCGGCTCGTACGGCGGGTACGGTGACGCCGGCGCGCAGGCTCTTGAGCCAGGCGGTGGCCACGGCGCGTACGTCGTTGCCCGGTTGGGGGTAGGTGCCGAGGTCGGGGCCTTCGAGGACGAGGTCGAAGAGCAGCGCGGCCCGGGTGGGCCAGTGGCGGTAGAGGGTCTGGCGGGTGACGTCTGACCGCTCGGCCAGCAGGGCGTAGGTCAGTCCGGCCGGTCCGACCTGGGGCAGCAGTTCCCGCGCGACCGCCAGGACGCGGTTGCGGGTGCGCTGTACGCGTGGGTTGCCCGGAGTCGGCGGGCGGCGGTGGAGGGGCTGCTTCATGGCGTCACCCTACCCGCACATCATACGACGTGTGTGATTGACATCACAGGCGGCAATCATACGTACCGTGTGATAGACCTGAGGAAGCAATCACACGCACTGGATGATTCTCGTGTGCCGGCGCATCCGAAAGGCAGACCCCCATGTCACCCCGCAACCTCACCGCACCCACCTACGCCCGCACCCGCCTCGGCTCCGGCCCCGGCCTGCTCCTCGCCCACGGCGCCGGCAGCAGCCTGGCCGGCACCTACGGCCCCGTCCTGGAAGCCCTCGCCACCCGCCACACCCTCGTCGGCATCGACTACCCCGGCAGCGGCGACACCCCCCGCTCCACCACCCCGCTGTCCGTCGACGACCTCGCCGACCAGCTCGTCGCCGCCGCCGACGCCGAGGGCATCGACCGCTTCGCCGTGTCCGGCTACTCCCTCGGCGGCCCGGTCGCCATCCGCACCGCCACCCGCCACCCCGAACGCGTCACCGCACTCATCCTGACCGCCGCCTTCCCCCACCGCGACAACCGGCTCGCCCTCGCCTCCTCCATCCAGAGCAAGATCGCCGCATCCGGCGACCGCGACCTGCTCGCCGCCTTCCAGCTCATGATGGCCCTCGGCACCCAGGCACTGGAGTCCATGCCCGCCGAGCAACTCCAGCAGACCCTCGGCTACCTCGCCGCCAGCACAGTCGACGGCAGCGCCGAGCAGACCGACCTCGTCGGCCAGGTCGACGTCCGCGACGACCTCGCCGGCATCACCGTCCCCACCCTGGTCATCTCGACCACCGACGACCGCCTCGTCTCCAGCAACCTGCACCGCCGGCTCGCCGAGACCATCCCCGGCGCCCAACTCGCCGAAATCGCCACCGGCCACCTCCCGATGCTGGAACGAACCGACGAGTGGCTGCAGCTCATCACCGACTTCCTCGACAAGCACCACGCCTGAACACACACCACGAGCGG
>NZ_JBXEJE010000111.1:0-1435 GCF_056820935.1 Streptomyces sp. Q2
ACTAGTAGGACTCCGTTACGTCTGTCCCGCGGTGCTGTTTGGGGGCATGTTGGGGGTGTGGACGCACATGAAGTGAACCGTGCTCGGGCTAAGTTGGCGTTATTCGTCGCTGATGTGTTCGCGTCGGTGCCGCGCAAGGACCAGCGGGCGAAGGGTGACTGCTATCTGCGGGGACTGATGGTGGACGGTCGCCGCAAGTCCATCCAGGCCATGGCGGAGCGGCTGCCGGACGGCAATGAGCAGAACCTGCAGCAGTTCGTGAACCAGTCGACGTGGGATCCGGTGCCGGTGCGGCGGCGGATCGCCGAGCGGATGGTGCCGCTGCTCGGCCCGGATGCCTGGGCGGTGGACGATGTGTCGTTCCCCAAGGACGGGAAGATGTCGGTGGCGGTCGCACCTCAGTACTGCGGAGCCTTGGGCAAGCAGGCCAACTGCCAGGTCGCGGTGAGCGTGCACGCGGTCTCCGACACCTCGTCCTGTCCACTGCAGTGGCGCCTGTTCGTGCCCCAGGAGTGGGCGCACGATCCGGTCCGCCGACGCAAGACGGGGGTCCCTGAGGAGATCGGGCACCGGGAGAAGTGGCGCCTGGCCTTGGATGTCCTGGACGAGCTGGCCGGTTGGGGTCTCATCCCGCCGGTGGTGGTGGCCGACGCCGGCTACGGGCAGAACGCCGACTTCCGCGACGGGCTGGAACGTCGGAGCATCGGCTACGTGGTGGCGATCCGCTCGGACGTGACCGCCCACCCGCACGATGCCGTGCCCACCGCCCCGCTCTGGTCCGGCAACGGCCGCAAGCCCCAGCCCCGCTACCGCGACAAGCCGCCCCCGGTGGCCGCGCTGGCGACGGACCAGGGGCGGCAGGCCTTCACCGAGGTGACCTGGAGGGAAGGCTCCCGCGGACCGATGCGTTCGCATTTCCTGTCCCTGCGGGTGCGGCCGGCCGGGATCAAGTCCCGACGCCTCGCCCAGGCCACCGTCACAGACGAGAACTCCTGGGACGGCGTCCTGCCCGACGCCACACTGCTGGTCGAATGGCCCGCCGGCGCCCAGGCGCCCACCGGCTACTGGCTGTCCAACCTGCCCGACACGCTCTCCCTCGCCGAACTGGTCCGACTGGCGAAAATCCGCTGGCGCATCGAGCACGACTACCGCGAACTCAAACACGGCCTCGGCCTGGACCACTTCGAAGGACGTTCCTGGACCGGGTGGCACCACCACGTCACCCTGGTCGCCGCCGCCCACGCCTTCCTCACCGAACAGCGCCTGGCCCCAAAAGCCGATACACCGGGCTCACCCTCTACCAGATCCTCGACACCATCCAGGACCTGCTGAACTGCTGGACCGGCACCTGCACCACCTGCCACCGCCCCCTGCCCAGAACATCCACCACCAGCCCGAACCCAAGAGCCAGAGCAACCTAACGGAGTCCTACTAG
>NZ_JBXEJE010000112.1:0-1384 GCF_056820935.1 Streptomyces sp. Q2
CACAACCGCCTGCTGACCCGCCGTGACCGCATCACGCTCGGCCTGATGGCGGGCGTGCCGACGATCCTGCACGTCACCCTGGTGTGGGTGACCGCGCTCGCCTCGATCGCGCTGGCCTTCACCACCTGGGACGGCATCGGCTTCGACTCCATCAAGTGGGTCGGGCTGGACAACTTCAAGCAGTTGTTCACCGACAACCCGCAGTTCTGGCCGGCCGTCGAGCACAACGTGATCTGGTTCGTGGTGCTCATCCTGATCCCGACGCCGCTGGGCCTGTTCCTGGCCGTGCAGCTGGACAAGAAGATCCGCTTCAGCCGGGTCTACCAGACGGCGTTCTTCCTGCCGGTCGTGATGTCGCTGGCGGTCATCGGCTTCGTCTGGCAGCTGATCTACAACCCGGACACGGGTCTGATCAACAGCGTCATCGGGGCCAACAAGCCCGGCCACTACATCGACTGGATCGGCGACCCGGACCTCAACCTGTGGGCGATCCTGGTCGCCGCGTCCTGGCGGCACGCCGGCTACATGATGATCCTCTACCTGGCCGGCCTCAAGGGCGTGGACCCCTCGCTGCGGGAGGCGTCCTCGCTGGACGGCGCGAACGAGTGGCAGACGTTCAAGAACGTCATCTTCCCCACCCTGCGCCCCACGAACACCGTGGTGCTGGTCGTCACGATCATCGAGGCGCTGCGCGCCTTCGACCTGGTCTTCGTCTTCAACAAGGGCGCCCAGGGCACCGAACTGCTCTCGATCCTGGTCACCAACAACATCATCGGCGAGTCCAGCCGTATCGGGTACGGCTCGGCGATCGCCGTCGTCCTGCTGGTGATCTCCCTCGCGGTGATCATCCCGTATCTGATCGCGACCTTCCGGAAGGAGCGGCGCGCATGAGCACCGTCACCGGCGCTCCCCAGCAGCGCACCCCGCTGCGCCCCGCCCGGATCCTGCTGCACACCTTCCTCGTCGTCACGTCCCTGTCGTGGCTGGCGCCACTGCTGTGGGCGCTGTACGCGGCCATGCGGCCCTACGGGGAGACCAGCGAGAAGGGCTATGTGTCCTGGCCCGACAAACTGAGCCTCGCCAACTTCACCAACGCCTTCCAGCAGTCGGACATGCTGCACTACTTCGGCAACACGCTGCTCATCGCGGTGCCGGCCGTGCTGGTGACGCTGCTGCTGTCGTCGATGGTCGCCTTCTACGTCAGCCGCTTCGACTTCCGCGTCAACCTGTTCCTGCTGCTGGTCTTCACCGCCGGCAACCTGCTCCCCCAGCAGGTCATCATCACCCCGCTGTACCGCATGTACCTGCTCATCGACCTGCCCGGCATCACCATGAGCGGCAAGCTGTACGACTCCGCACTCGGCCTGGTCCTCATCCACGTCGC
>NZ_JBXEJE010000113.1:0-1229 GCF_056820935.1 Streptomyces sp. Q2
CGCGACCCGCCTCGCGGCGGCGTTGACGCCCGAGGTGGACGCCGTCCTCTCGCGGTATCCGCTGCGGGAGTTCGTGACCGCGTCGGAGTCGCTGCCGCTGCTGGTGGAGCGGGAGCGGGCGCTGTACGGCTCCTGGTACGAGTTCTTCCCGCGTTCGGAGGGCACGCCCGAGCGGCCGCACGGCACCTTCCGCACCGCGGCGCGCCGGCTTCCGGCGATCGCCGCGATGGGCTTCGACGTCGTGTACCTGCCGCCGATCCACCCGATCGGCCACACCTTCCGCAAGGGCCGCAACAACACCCTCTCCCCCGGCCCGGACGACGTCGGCGTGCCGTGGGCGATCGGCTCCCCCGAGGGCGGCCACGACGCCGTCCACCCGGATCTGGGCACGATCGAGGACTTCGACTGGTTCGTGGGCCGGGCCCGTGAGCTGGGTCTGGAGATCGCCCTGGACTTCGCCCTGCAGTGCTCGCCGGACCACCCCTGGGTACACAAGCATCCGGAGTGGTTCCATCACCGCCCGGACGGGACGATCGCGTACGCGGAGAACCCGCCCAAGAAGTACCAGGACATCTACCCGATCGCCTTCGACGCCGACATGGACGGCCTGATCGCCGAGACCCTGCGGGTGCTGCGGCACTGGATGGACCACGGGGTGCGGATCTTCCGCGTGGACAATCCGCACACCAAGCCGGTCGTGTTCTGGGAGCGGGTGATCGCGGACGTCAACCGCACCGACCCGGACGTGATCTTCCTGGCCGAGGCGTTCACCCGCCCGGCGATGATGCACACCCTGGCCCAGTCCGGCTTCCAGCAGTCCTACACGTACTTCACCTGGCGCAACACCAAGGACGAGCTGACCGAGTACCTGAGGGAGCTGTCCGGGGAGGCGGCCGCCTACATGCGGCCCAACTTCTTCGCCAACACCCCCGACATCCTGCACGAGTACCTGCAGCACGGCGGCCGGCCCGCCTTCGAGGTCCGCGCCGTGCTGGCCGCGACCCTCTCCCCCACCTGGGGCATCTACAGCGGCTACGAGCTGTGCGAGAACACCCCGGTGCGCGAGGGCAGCGAGGAGTACCACGACTCGGAGAAGTACCAGCTCAAGGCCCGCGACTGGGAGGCCGCCGACCGTGAGGGCCGCTCCCTGACCCCGCTGATCACCCAGCTCAACACGATCCGCCGCGCACACCCCGCCCTGCGGCAGCTGCGCGATCTCCACTTCCACC
>NZ_JBXEJE010000114.1:0-1036 GCF_056820935.1 Streptomyces sp. Q2
CTTAAGCGCCAGTAAACGGCGGTGGTAACTATAACCATCCTAAGGTAGCGAAATTCCTTGTCGGGTAAGTTCCGACCTGCACGAATGGCGTAACGACTTCTCGACTGTCTCAACCATAGGCCCGGTGAAATTGCACTACGAGTAAAGATGCTCGTTTCGCGCAGCAGGACGGAAAGACCCCGGGACCTTTACTATAGTTTGATATTGGTGTTCGGTTCGGCTTGTGTAGGATAGCTGGGAGACTGTGAAGCTTGGACGCCAGTTCAGGTGGAGTCGTCGTTGAAATACCAGTCTGGTCGTGCTGGATGTCTAACCTGGGTCCGTGATCCGGATCAGGGACAGTGTCTGATGGGTAGTTTAACTGGGGCGGTTGCCTCCTAAAGAGTAACGGAGGCGCCCAAAGGTTCCCTCAGCCTGGTTGGCAATCAGGTGTTGAGTGTAAGTGCACAAGGGAGCTTGACTGTGAGACCGACGGGTCGAGCAGGGACGAAAGTCGGGACTAGTGACCCGGCGGTGGCTTGTGGAAGCGCCGTCGCTCAACGGATAAAAGGTACCCCGGGGATAACAGGCTGATCTTCCCCAAGAGTCCATATCGACGGGATGGTTTGGCACCTCGATGTCGGCTCGTCGCATCCTGGGGCTGGAGTCGGTCCCAAGGGTTGGGCTGTTCGCCCATTAAAGCGGTACGCGAGCTGGGTTTAGAACGTCGTGAGACAGTTCGGTCCCTATCCGCTGCGCGCGCAGGAATATTGAGAAGGGCTGTCCCTAGTACGAGAGGACCGGGACGGACGAACCTCTGGTGTGCCAGTTGTCCTGCCAAGGGCATGGCTGGTTGGCTACGTTCGGGAGGGATAACCGCTGAAAGCATCTAAGCGGGAAGCCTGCTTCGAGATGAGTATTCCCACCCACTTGATGGGGTAAGGCTCCCAGTAGACGACTGGGTTGATAGGCCGGATATGGAAGCACGGTAACGTGTGGAGTTGACCGGTACTAATAGGCCGAGGGCTTGTCCTCAGTTGCTCGCGTCCACTGTGTT
>NZ_JBXEJE010000115.1:0-1011 GCF_056820935.1 Streptomyces sp. Q2
CCCGCGAAGGTCCTCTCCACCTGGAACACCAGCGCCAGCTACCCCAGCGCCCAGGTACTGACCGCCAAACCCAACGGCACCGGCAACACCTTCGGCGTCACCATCCAGCCCAACGGCAACTGGACCTGGCCGACGGTCTCCTGCACTCCGAGCTGACCCCCCTACCACCCGAGGCTGGAGGACCATTTCCCATGAGAGCCGGACCGCATCTCTCGTTACGCTCCCTGGTCACGACACTGACCGTCGTCGCGACGGCCGCCGCGAGTGCCCTCACCGTCAGCGCGGCCCCCACCCAGGCCGCCCCCGCCCAGGCCGCGGCCTGCAACGGATACGTCGGGCTCACCTTCGACGACGGCCCGTCCGGCAACACGCCCGCCCTGCTCAACGCGCTCAAGCAGAACGGTCTGCGGGCCACGATGTTCAACCAGGGCAACTACGCCGCCGCCAATCCGTCCCAGGTACGGGCGCAGGTGAACGCCGGCATGTGGGTCGGCAACCACAGTTACAGCCACCCGCATCTGACCCAGCTCAGCCAGGCACAGATCGACTCGGAGATCTCCCGGACCCAGCAGGCCATCGCGGCTGCGGGCGGCGGCACCCCAAAGCTGTTCCGGCCGCCGTACGGCGAGACCAACTCGAACGTGAAGGCGGTCGAGGCCAAGTACGGCCTGACCGAGATCATCTGGGACGTCGACTCGCAGGACTGGAACGGCGCCAACACCGACGCGATCGTGCAGGCCGCCGGCCGGCTCACCAACGGCCAGACCATGCTCATGCACGACTGGTCGGCCAACACGCTCGCCGCGATCCCGCGCATCGCACAGGGGCTGGCCGGTCGCGGCCTGTGTGCCGGCATGATCTCGCCGCGGACCGGTCGTGCCGTGGCCCCCGACGGTGGCGGCACCGGCGGTGGCACCGGCAGCGGGTGTACGGCGACTCTGTCGGCCGGGCAGCAGTGGAGTGACCGGTACAACCTCAATGTCACGGTCTCCGGCTCCAACAACTGGACCG
>NZ_JBXEJE010000116.1:0-1008 GCF_056820935.1 Streptomyces sp. Q2
CTAGGACTTGTCCGGTCGATCATGTGACCACTCCGTCTCTGGGTCGTTGATGTGGACATGGGGCGGGGTGATCTGAGTGATGCTGAGTGGGAACGGCTGCGACCGTTCCTGCCGGTCAGCAACAGGCGTTGTGGCAGGTGGCGGGATCACCGGCAGGTGATCGACGGGATTCTGCACCGGGTGCGGACCGGCGTGCAGTGGCGTGACCTGCCCGAACGGTTCGGTCCGTGGAAGACCGTCTACGAACGCCACCGACTGTGGTCGGGCGACGGGACCTGGGAGCGTCTGCTCCAGCAAGTCCAGGCCGCCGCCGATGCGGCGGGTGAAATCGACTGGGACATCTCGGTCGACTCCACCATCGTGCGGGCGCATCAGCACGCGGCCGGTGCCCGTACCGACCCGCCGCCGGCTCCGGCCTCAAAGGGGGCCGAGACGACAGAACATCAGGGCGAAACCGCGTGGCAGAGCCTGCACGCCCGCCTGGTGGAGGTGGTGCGGGAGGCGAGGGCCTGGGCCGCTCGCGCGGCGGGTTCACCACCAAGCTCCACCTGAGCGCCGACGGCCACTGCCGCCCACTGTCCCTGATCGTCACACCAGGTCAGCGGGCAGACTGCACTCAGTTCAAGCCTGTCCTGGAGAAGATCCGCGTCCCGAAGCCCGGCCCCGGCAGGCCCCGCAAGACGCCGGACAGCATCGCGGCCGACAAGGCCTACAGCAACGGACCCTGCCGCCAGTACCTGCGAAGCCGCGGCATCCGGCACACCATCCCCGAAAAGGCCGACAGCCAGGCCGCCCGCCTACGCAAAGGCTCACGCGGCGGACGACCACCAAGCTTCGACGAAGAGCGCTACAAGAAACGCAACACCATCGAACGGGCCATCAATCGCCTCAAACAGCACCGGGCAGTCGCCACCCGCTACGACAAACGCCGCTACGTCTACCTCGGCACAGCAACCGTCGCTGCCCTCACCATCTGGCTCCGAACATGATCGGCCGGACAAGTCCTAG
>NZ_JBXEJE010000117.1:0-993 GCF_056820935.1 Streptomyces sp. Q2
CCGGCGTCGAGACCACCACCGGTCCGCTGGGCCAGGGTGTCGCCAACGCCGTCGGCATGGCGATGGCCGCCCGTTACGAGCGCGGTCTGTTCGACCCGGAGGCTCCCGACGGCGAGTCCCCGTTCGACCACACCATCTGGGCGATCGTCTCCGACGGCGACCTGGAGGAGGGCATCTCCGCGGAGGCGTCCTCGCTGGCCGGCCACCAGAAGCTCGGCAACCTGGTCTTCCTCTACGACGACAACCACATCTCCATCGAGGGCGACACGGCGACCGCGTTCTCCGAGGACGTGCTGAAGCGGTACGAGGCGTACGGCTGGCACGTGCAGCGGATCGAGCCGGGCGCCGACGGCGACATCGACGTGCACGCCCTGTACGCGGCCCTCAGGTCCGCCCAGGCCGAGACCGGGCGGCCCTCGATCATCGCGATGCGCACGATCATCGCCTGGCCGGCGCCGAACGCGCAGAACACCGAGGCCGCGCACGGCTCGGCGCTGGGCGAGGACGAGGTCGCCGCCACCAAGCGGCTGCTGGGCTTCGACCCGGAGCGGTCCTTCGAGGTCGCCGACGAGGTGCTCGCCCACTCCCGCCGGGCCCTGGACCGGGGCGCCGAGGCGCACGCCGCCTGGGACAAGCGGATCGACAAGTGGCGCGGCGCCCAGCCCGAGCGCGCGAAGCTCTTCGACCGGGTCGTCGCAGGTCAGCTGCCCGAGGGCTGGGAGGACGCTCTGCCGGTCTTCGAGGCGGGCAAGGCGGTCGCCACCCGCGCCGCCTCCGGCAAGGTGCTGCAGGCGCTGGGCGGGGTCGTCCCGGAGCTGTGGGGCGGCTCGGCCGACCTGGCCGGCTCGAACAACACCACCATCGACAAGACGAGTTCCTTCCTGCCGACGGACAATCCGCTGCCGGAGGCCGACCCGTACGGCCGCACGATCCACTTCGGCATCCGCGAGCACTCCATGGCCGCGGAGATGAACGGCATCGCCCTGCACGGCA
>NZ_JBXEJE010000118.1:0-933 GCF_056820935.1 Streptomyces sp. Q2
GTCACCTTTCGCCCCGAGGCCGCCCAGCCGTATGACGACCGGTGCCTGAGCTGGCAGTACGACCAGCGGTCCGTGTCCATCTGGACCATGGACGGCCGGGTCAAGAACGTGCCGTTCGTGTGCTCCCCGGACGCGCTCAAGATGCTGCAGGCGCACCGGCAGGGCGAATCCGACCTGGTCGAGCGCGACGGTGTGTTCTACCTCGTCGCCACCTGTGACGTGCCCGAGGCCGAGCAGTATGAGCCGGACGGCTTTATCGGCGTGGATCTCGGGATCGAAAACATCGCCACCGCCTCCACCGGCTACCTCGCCGCCGGGCGAGGGCTCAACCGGTACCGCAAGCGACAGCTTGCCCTGCGGGCCAAGCTCCAGAAGAAGCGCACCAAGAGCGCCAAGCGGCGGCTCAAGGCCCGTGCCCGCAAAGAGGCGCGGCACGCCGCCAACCAGAACCACATCATCTCCAAGACGATCGTGACCGAGGCTGAACGCACCGGGCGCGGCCTGTCCCTCGAAGAACTCAAGGGCATCCGCAACCGGGTACGGCTCCGCAAGCCCCAACGGGTCGCACTCCACTCCTGGGCCTTCGCCCAGCTCGGAGACTTCATCGTCTACAAGGCCAGGCGGGCCGGTGTGCCCCTGGTCTTCGTTGATCCCGCGTACACGTCGCAGACGTGCGCCGAGTGCGGCCACCTCGACAAGCGCAACCGTGTCGACCAGGGGCTTTTCATCTGCCGGGGGTGCGGGGTCGTTGCCCACGCCGACCGGAATGCTTCCCACAACATCGCCACCCGTGGCGAGAGCGTGTGGAATGCGGGGCGTGAGTCACGCGTCCCCGCCACCCCATAAACGGGGTGTCTGGACGGAGGAGTCCACCCCAGCAGCCAGCCGGGCACTACCTCCAAGCCCGGCCCTTCAGGGCCGGGTCAAGTTGAC
>NZ_JBXEJE010000119.1:0-798 GCF_056820935.1 Streptomyces sp. Q2
CTAGTAGTGCTTCGTCAGGTCTATTCGTTGATGCTGATCAAGAGCATGTTGGTTGTGTGGATGCGCATGAAGTGAACCGATTACGGGCGGCGTTGGCGATGTTCGTGGCGGATGTCTTCGCCTCGGTGCCGCGTACGGATCAGCGGGCCAAGGGTGAGTGCTATCTGCGAGGCCTGATGCTCGACGGTCGACGCAAGTCGATCCAGCCGATGGCCGAGCGTCTGCCGGACGGGAACATGCAAGCCCTGCAGCAGTTCGTGAACCAGTCGCCGTGGGATCCGCTGCCGGTCAGGCAGCGGATCGCCGAGCGGCTGTCCCAAGTCGTCAGGCCCGAGGTGTGGGTGATCGACGACGTGTCGTTCCCCAAGTGCGGCAAGGCCTCGGTCGGGGTGGCCCGCCAGTACTGCGGAGCGGTCGGCAAACGGGCGAACTGCCAGGTCGCAGTCAGTGTCCATGCCGCCACCGACAGCGCCTCGTGCCCGCTGGAGTGGCAGTTGTATCTGCCGCGTGAGTGGACGGACGAGCCCGACCGCTGCCGCAGGGCAGGCGTCCCCGAGGACGTGGTGCACCGGGAGAAGTGGCGTCTCGCGCTCGGCCTGCTGGACACACTCGCCGAGTGGCAGCTGGAGGCGCCGGTCGTGGTCGCCGACGCCGGCTACGGCGTCAGCACCCCGTTCCGGCTCGGTCTCCAGGAGCGAGGGCTGTCCTATGTCCTGGCCCTGAACGGGAAGGAAGTCGCTCATCCGGAGGATGTCGAGCCGCACCAGCCCGCTTATGGCGGGCTCGGGCCGCCCACCC
>NZ_JBXEJE010000120.1:0-731 GCF_056820935.1 Streptomyces sp. Q2
GTTGTTGCCGGCTACCACGATCTTCGCCATCTCGGCGGGCACGCCCTTGACCCGGTACCCCCACTTCCGGGCGGTCTTCACCGCCGTCTCCACCGCCTCCGTGCCGGTGTTCATCGGCAGCACCGTCTCCATGCCGCACAGCTCGGCGAGCTCCTCGCAGAACGCCGCGAACCGGTCGTGGTGGAAGGCCCGGGACGTCAGCGTCACCCGCTCCAGCTGCGCCTTCGCCGCCTCCACGAGCCGCCGGTTGCCGTGCCCGAAGTTGAGCGCCGAGTAGCCCGCCAGCAGGTCCAGAAAGCGGCGCCCCTCCACGTCCGTCATCCAGGCCCCGTCCGCGGTGGCGACCACCACGGGCAGCGGATCGTAGGTGTGCGCACTGTGGGCGTCGGCCGCGGCGACGAGCTGCTCCGTAGCGTTCACGGGACCTCCCTGAGATGGCGGTGGCCTCCTTCCTATCGTCGCTCGGATGGTGGACGCGGGAGCCGGCCTTCTGGCGTGCCCGGTAGGCTGACCGGCGGGTCGTGACTGGCGCGCTGGGATGGGATGAACCATCGGGGAGCGGCCCCTGGACTTCGTCCAGCACCGAGTGCCGTGCGCCTGGGCCGTACCGTGAACGCTGAACACGACGTCCGGAGGTCCCCATGCCAGCCGAACCCCTCTCTCCCGAGTCCACCGCCTTCCGTGCCGCCCTCGACGTGATCCGCGCCGTCGAGCCGCGCGTGGCCGACGCC
>NZ_JBXEJE010000121.1:0-728 GCF_056820935.1 Streptomyces sp. Q2
GGCTGGACGAGGGCGCCCTCTTCAAGGGCCAGTGGGGCCTCAAGCAGAACCGCACCGGCCAGGGCCCCTCCTATGAGGAACTCGTCGAGTCCGAGGGCCGGCCCCGCCTGCGCGGCCTCCTGGACACCCTGCAAAGGGACAACCTGCTGGAAGCCGCCGTCGTCTACGGCTACTTCCGCTGCGTGTCCAAGGACGACGACCTGATCCTCCTGGACGAGCAGGGCAACGAGACCACCCGCTTCACCTTCCCCCGCCAGCGCCGCGGCCGGCGCCTGTGCCTGGCCGACTTCTTCCGCCCCGAAGAATCCGGCCAGACCGACGTGGTCGGCCTGCAGGTCGTCACCGTCGGCTCCCGCATCGGCGAACAGAGCGCCAAACTCTTCGAAGCCAACGCCTACCGCGACTACCTCGAACTGCACGGCCTGTCCGTCCAGCTCGCCGAGGCCCTCGCCGAGTACTGGCACGCCCGCGTCCGCTCCGAACTCGGCTTCGCCGACCAGGACCCCGACGCCATGGAAGACATGTTCGCCCTCAAATACCGCGGCGCCCGCTTCTCACTCGGCTACGGCGCCTGCCCCGACCTCGAAGACCGCGCCAAGATCGCCGACCTCCTCACACCCGAACGCATCGGCGTCCACCTCTCCGAGGAATTCCAGCTCCACCCCGAACAGTCCACCGACGCCATCGTCATCCACCACCCCGAAGCCAAGTACTTCAACGCCCGCTGA
>NZ_JBXEJE010000122.1:0-651 GCF_056820935.1 Streptomyces sp. Q2
TGTCCAGGTACTCGTGTGAGTGCACCACCGAGTACGAAGTTATGTGCACCACTCGTTAGGCCACGTCGGTCTCCCGCTCGATGGCCTGGAGGCGGTTCTTGAGCCGGTAGCTGTTGCCGTTGATCGAGACGACTTCGCAGTGGTGCAGGAGCCGGTCGAGGATCGCGGTGGCCAGGACCTCGTCGCCGAAGACCTGGCCCCATTCGCCGAAGGTCTTGTTCGAGGTCAGGATGATCGAGCCCTTCTCGTAACGCTTCGAGATCACCTGGAAGACGAGGTTCGCTTCGGCCCGTTCCAGCGGCTGGTAGCCCACCTCGTCCACCACGAGAACGGCGGGCCGGAGGTAGCTGGTGAGCTTGCTGATCAGACGGCCCTGGTCCTCGGCGGCCTTGAGGTGGCGGACCATGTCGTCGAGGCTGGTGAAGTAGATCGAGTAGCCGGCCCGGCAGGCCGCGACCGCCAGGGCGACGGCGATGTGCGTCTTGCCGACCCCGGGCGGCCCGAGCAGAGCGACGTTGGCCTTGTCCTCGACGAAGGAGAGGGTGGCCAGGTCCTTGACCTTGCGCGGGTCGAGGTCGGGCTGGAAGGAGAAGTCGTAGTCCTCCAGCGTCTTGTGGTGCGGCAGCTTCGACAGCCGCAGGCCGTTGCGGA
>NZ_JBXEJE010000123.1:0-618 GCF_056820935.1 Streptomyces sp. Q2
TACCTCTTCGACCTCGCGCCCGCCGAGGGCCGCAAGGCGGTCGACGAGGTGCAGTCCGGCGAGATCGACAAGCCCGAGATCGACGAGGAGTGGATCACCGTCCAGGGCGGTCCGACGGGCAGCGTCCGGGCGCGGATCGTCAAGCCCGCCGGTGCCTCCGGAACCCTGCCGGTGATCATCTACATCCACGGCGCGGGCTGGGTCTTCGGCAACGCCCACACCCACGACCGCCTGGTGCGCGAACTCGCCGTGGGCGCGAAGGCCGCCGTGGTCTTCCCGGAGTACGACCTCTCACCCGAGGCCCGCTACCCGGTCGCCATCGAGCAGAACTACGCCGTCGCCCGCTGGATCGTCGAGCAGGGCGCCTCCAAGAACCTGGACGCCACCCGCATCGCGGTCGCCGGTGACTCGGTCGGCGGCAACATGAGCGCCGCGCTGACCTTGATGGCCAAGGAACGCGGCGACGTCCCCCTGGTGCAGCAGGTGCTGTTCTACCCGGTCACCGACGCCGCCTTCGACACCGGCTCCTACCACCAGTTCGCAGAAGGCTACTTCCTGCGCCGCGACGGCATGCAGTGGTTCTGGGACCAGTACACGACCGACGAGCAGCAGCGCGCC
>NZ_JBXEJE010000124.1:0-587 GCF_056820935.1 Streptomyces sp. Q2
CCCTTCTCCAGCACGAGTTCGGCGACGCCCCGGCCGGTGGCGAGGGCCTCCTTGGCGATGTCGGTGGCCGCGGTGTAGCCGATGTGCGGGTTGAGGGCGGTGACCAGTCCGATGGAGTTCTCCACGCTCGCGCGCAGTGCCTCGGTGTTGGCGGTGATGCCGTCCACGCAGCGTTCGGCGAGGGTGAGGCAGGCGGCTCGCAGGTGGGTGATGGACTCCGACAGGGAGTGCAGGATGATCGGCTCGAAGGCGTTGAGCTGGAGCTGTCCGGCCTCGGCTGCCATCGTGATGGTGACGTCGTTGCCGATCACCTCGAAGGCGACCTGGTTGACGACCTCGGGGATCACCGGGTTGACCTTGCCGGGCATGATCGACGAACCGGCCTGCACGGGCGGCAGGTTGATCTCGCCGAGGCCCGCGCGCGGCCCGGACGACAACAGCCGCAGGTCGTTGCAGCTCTTCGAGAGCTTGACGGCGACCCGCTTGAGCACGCCGGACATCTGCACGAACGCGCCGCAGTCCTGGGTGGCCTCGACCAGGTTCGCGGCCGTGACCAGCGGCAGTCCGGTGATCTCGGAGAGGTGGCG
>NZ_JBXEJE010000125.1:0-562 GCF_056820935.1 Streptomyces sp. Q2
TCCAGTCCTTGAGGTTCTTCGACGAGTAGAACCGCACCTTGTGCTCGGTGGACAGCGACACCGTCATCAGCCAGCTCCTGGTCGGCGCGTACCACTGGACCTTGGGGTCGCGGAACTCCTTGGAGCCGATGTCGATGACCGGATTGCCCTGGTACTTGGTCCAGGTGCGGCCGCGGTCGGTGCTGTAGGCGAGCGACTGGGCCTGCTTGCCGCCGTTCTTGTAGGCGCTGGTGTAGATCGCCACCATGGGCGGGTTCTTCTTCGTACCGAACCCGGTGGTGTTGTCCCGGTCGACGACCGCGCTGCCGGAGAACACCATCTCCTCGTCGTCGTGCGAGAGGGCGAGCGGCAGCTCCTTCCAGTGCACGAGGTCCGTGCTCACCGCGTGGCCCCAGGACATGTCGCCCCAGGAGTTGCCGTTCGGGTTGTACTGGTAGAAGAGGTGGTACTCGCCCTGGTAGTACACGAGCCCGTTGGGGTCGTTCATCCAGTTCTTCTCCGGCGTGAAGTGGAACTGGGGCCGGTAGGTCTCGGAGTACGGCGGGGTGTCGGCAGCGACGGC
>NZ_JBXEJE010000126.1:0-490 GCF_056820935.1 Streptomyces sp. Q2
CGGTGGTTCGGCCGCGTCGATCGCCGCGATGTGGGCGTCGGCCAGCGGCGCGGGCGTCCAGCAGTAGTCGCTGCCGAAGAGCACGCGGTCAGGGTCGACGAGGTTCAGCAGTGCGGGGACCTGGCGTGGGAAGGCTGTGCCTGCCATGTCGTAGTAGAGGCCGCGGAGTTGCTCGACGGCATCGGGGGAGGGTGACTTCTGCGAAGGCAGGAACAGGTTCATGAATTCGTTGATGCGGTCGGCCAGGACGGGAATCGCGCCGCCGCAGTGCGGGACGATCACCCGCATGTTCGGGTGACGTGTCAGGACGCCTGCCATCACCATGTCGGTGACGGTGCGGGCGGTGTCGAAGATGTACTCGACCATCGGCCGCGGTCGGCCGAGTGCGGACTGTTCCCAGCATGCGGGTGAGGTGGGGTGCAGGAAGACCACGGCGCGGCGGCGGTCGAGTTCCGCGAAGACCGGGTTGAGGCGCTGGTCGCCCAGGTAC
>NZ_JBXEJE010000127.1:0-479 GCF_056820935.1 Streptomyces sp. Q2
TTGAGGGGGCGACCGCAGGTGCTGCAGGTGCCGGTCCAGCACCTCAGCAGGTCTTGGAGTGCGTCGAGGGTCTGGTAGAGGCTCGCGTCGGTGCCTCGACTTTTGGGTCGAGCCTGCGGAGGGTGAGGAATGCCTGCGCGGCGGTGACGAGGGTGACGTGGTGGTGCCAGCCGCGCCAGGTTCGGCCTTCGAAGTGGTCCAGTCCCAGGCCGTGTTTGAGCTCGCGGTAGTCATGTTCGATCCGCCAGCGCATCTTCGCCCACCGCACCAGGTCAGCGACGGGTGTGGTGGCGGGCAGGTTCGATATCCAGTAGTTGGTCGGAGTGTCCTGGCCGTCCGGCCATTCGACCAGGAGGGTCTGGGTGGGCAGGACGCCGTCCCACCGGCTGCGGCCCCCGCCGGATTCCTGAGCGGCGGCCAGGGACTGTTTGCCCGCGGGCCGCACCGTCAGCACCGTGAACCGTGAGGTCATCGCGCCC
>NZ_JBXEJE010000128.1:0-437 GCF_056820935.1 Streptomyces sp. Q2
CAGTGAGCGAGCAGGTCACCAAGTGCTGTACTGGATCCGTGGTGGAAAGGCGGCCATGTTTCTCTGCCCTGCCCGTGGATGAGACCTATGTCCCCAAAGAATTTAAAGCTGAGACCTTCACCTTCCATGCTGATATCTGCTCACTTCCAGAGAAGGAGAAGCAGATGAAGAAGCAAGCGGCACTTGTTGAACTGGTGAAACACAAACCCAAGGCTACGGGTCCACAGCTGAGGACCGTGTTGGGCGAATTTACAGCTTTCTTGGATAAGTGCTGCAAGGCTGAGGACAAGGAGGCCTGCTTCTCCGAAGATGGCCCAAAACTTGTTGCTTCGAGCCAAGCTGCTTTAGCCTAAACACATCGCACGCATCTCAGTCTGCCCTGAGAAAAAGAGAGACATGAAGACTCGGGACTTACTCATCTTTTCTGTTGGTGTAAA
>NZ_JBXEJE010000129.1:0-409 GCF_056820935.1 Streptomyces sp. Q2
GCACCCTGACTACTCTGTTGCCCTGCTGCTGAGACTTGCTAAGAAATATGAAGCCACCCTGGAAAAGTGCTGTGCTGAAGCTGACCCTTCTGCATGCTATGGCAAAGTGTTGGATGAATTTCAGCCTCTTGTAGAAGAGCCTAAGAACTTAGTCAAAGCTAACTGTGAACTTTTTGAGAAGCTTGGAGAGTATGGATTCCAAAATGCGCTCATAGTTCGTTACACCCAGAAAGCACCTCAGGTGTCAACTCCAACTCTTGTGGAAGCTGCAAGGAACCTAGGAAAAGTGGGCAGCAAATGCTGTGTACTTCCTGAAGCACAGAGACTACCTTGTGTGGAAGACTATATCTCTGCGATCCTGAACCGAGTTTGTGTGCTGCATGAGAAGACCCCAGTGAGCGAGCAGGCC
>NZ_JBXEJE010000130.1:0-408 GCF_056820935.1 Streptomyces sp. Q2
TGTACGTGCTGCATACCGGGATCCAGTGGGAGTACCTGCCGCAGGAGTTGGGCTTCGGCTCGGGCATGACGTGCTGGCGACGGCTGCGGGACTGGAACGAGGCCGGAGTGTGGCAGCGGCTGCACGAGGTTCTGCTCGCCGAGGTGAACACGGCGGCGAAGCTGGACTGGTCCCGCTGCGTGGTCGACTCCTCCCACGTCAGGGCGTTAAAAGGGGGGAACCGCACGGGCTCATCGCCGGTCGATCGCGGCCGGGCCGGCTCGAAGCATCACTTGATCACCGACGGGCACGGCACCCCGCTGGCCGTGCTGCTGACCGGCGGGAACCGCAACGACGTCACCCAGCTTCTGCCACTTCTCGATGCGATTCCGCCGGTCCGTGGCCGGGTCGGTCGTCCTCGCCGTAAGC
>NZ_JBXEJE010000131.1:0-396 GCF_056820935.1 Streptomyces sp. Q2
AGGTGTTGGAGGCCTTCAGGCCCATCTTGTGCTCGACGTTCGTCGCGTACACGCCGTTGCGCTCGCCCAGCTCGCCGGTCTCGACGTCGAACAGGTACTTCGGGACGAGGAAGAGGGACAGGCCCTTGGTGCCGGGGCCGTGGCCCTCGGGGCGGGCGAGGACGTAGTGGAGGATGTTCTCCTCCATGTCGTGCTCACCGGACGTGATGAAGCGCTTGACGCCCTCGATGTGCCAGGAGCCGTCGTCCTGCTGGATCGCCTTGGTGCGGCCGGCGCCCACGTCGGAGCCCGCGTCGGGCTCGGTGAGCACCATGGTCGAGCCCCAGGTCCGCTCCACGGCGAGCCGCGCGATCTTCTTCTGTACGTCGTTGCCCTCGTCGAAGAGGATGCCGGCGA
>NZ_JBXEJE010000132.1:0-356 GCF_056820935.1 Streptomyces sp. Q2
CTCAGCAACTACATGCGCTCACTGCCGCACGAGCTGACCGAGGCCGCCCTCGTCGACGGCGCCTCGGTGTGGCGCCTGTACTGGCAGATCGTGCTGCCCCTGTGCAAGCCCGCCATGGCCGCCCTGGCCACGCTGCTGTCCATCTGGATCTACAACGACTTCTTCTGGGCCCTCGTCCTGATCTCCACCGGCGAGAACATGCCGATCACCTCGGCGCTGAACAACCTCTCCGGCCAGTACTTCACCGACCCCAACCTGGTCGCCGCCGGCGCCCTGCTCACCGCCATCCCCACCCTGATCGTCTACTTCGCACTCCAACGCCAGTTCGTCAGCGGCCTCACCCTGGGCGCCAACAA
>NZ_JBXEJE010000133.1:0-332 GCF_056820935.1 Streptomyces sp. Q2
GAGAACTTCCCCATCACCGGCACCCGGATCTCCGCCTATCCGCACCTGATCGACGCGCTCGCCGCCGTCAAGGAGGCCGCCGCCCTCGCCAACGAGGAGCTCGGCCTGCTGGAGCCGAGGAAGGCCGCCGCGATCGTCGAGGCCTGCCGGGAGATACGCGAGGGCAAGCTGCACGACCAGTTCGTCGTCGACGTCATCCAGGGCGGAGCCGGCACCTCGACGAACATGAACGCCAACGAGGTCATCGCGAACCGGGCCTTGGAACTGCTCGGACACGCCAAGGGGGAGTACCGGCACCTGCACCCCAACGAGGACGTCAACCTCGGCCAGTC
>NZ_JBXEJE010000134.1:0-331 GCF_056820935.1 Streptomyces sp. Q2
TCGAGTGGACCGAGTTGGACCAGCGGGCCGTCGACACCGCCCGTGTCCTGGCCGCCGATGCCGTACAGAAGGTCGGTAACGGCCATCCCGGTACGGCGATGAGCCTGGCGCCCGCCGCGTACACCCTCTTCCAGAAGGTGATGCGGCATGATCCGGCGGACCCCGACTGGGTGGGCCGGGACCGCTTCGTGCTGTCCGCGGGCCACTCGTCCCTGACCCTCTACACCCAGCTGTACCTGGCCGGTTTCGGTCTGGAGCTGGATGACCTGAAGGCGTTCCGGACGTGGGGTTCCAAGACCCCCGGCCATCCCGAGTACGGGCACACCACCGG
>NZ_JBXEJE010000135.1:0-322 GCF_056820935.1 Streptomyces sp. Q2
ATCGCCGTACCGGAGGCACTGGCCCAGGCCGGTGTCCGGCCGGAGCAGGTCATCGGGATCGGTACGGACTTCACCGCCTGCACGATGCTGCCGGTGCTCGCCGACGGCACCCCGCTGTGCGAACTTCCGGCGCTCACCGGCCGTCCGCACGCCTACGTCAAGCTGTGGCGCCACCACGCCGCCCAGGCGCAGGCCGACCGCATCACCGACCTGGCCGCGCAGCGCAAGGAGCCGTGGCTGGCACGGTACGGGGGGAAGATCTCCTCGGAGTGGGAGTTCGCGAAGGCGCTGCAGCTGCTGGAGGAGGATCCGGAGCTCTACG
>NZ_JBXEJE010000136.1:0-306 GCF_056820935.1 Streptomyces sp. Q2
ACGCGCCGCAGTCCTGGGTGGCCTCGACCAGGTTCGCGGCCGTGACCAGCGGCAGTCCGGTGATCTCGGAGAGGTGGCGGCGGGCCGACTCCGCGTATCCGGCGGGGGCGTTGAGCCCGGTGCCGATCGCCGTGGCCCCCAGGTTGATCTCATGGATCAGCTCGACGGCCTCGTCAAGACGGTGGCGGTCCTCGTCAATCATGACGGCATAGGCGGAGAACTCCTGGCCGAGCGTCATCGGCACCGCGTCCTGCAACTGTGTACGGCCCATCTTGAGCACGTTGCGGAACTCGACGGCCTTGCGGG
>NZ_JBXEJE010000137.1:0-306 GCF_056820935.1 Streptomyces sp. Q2
ACGCGCCGCAGTCCTGGGTGGCCTCGACCAGGTTCGCGGCCGTGACCAGCGGCAGTCCGGTGATCTCGGAGAGGTGGCGACGGGCCGACTCCGCGTATCCGGCGGGGGCGTTGAGCCCGGTGCCGATCGCCGTGGCCCCCAGGTTGATCTCATGGATCAACTCGACGGCCTCGGCGAGACGAGACCGGTCCTCGTCCATCATGACCGCGTACGCCGAGAACTCTTGACCGAGCGTCATCGGCACCGCGTCCTGCAACTGTGTACGGCCCATCTTGAGCACGTTGCGGAACTCGACGGCCTTGCGGG